>MNDG01000072.1:23382-42206 GCA_001914815.1 Acidobacteriales bacterium 13_2_20CM_55_8 | reverse complement strand
TTCTTGTATGTCACGGCGGGTTCGCTTGACTGTCGCGGGGTTTGCAGTGGGGTTGTTGGCTACAGTTTCAATGGTGGCACAAATCAACGGTGTGCCCGCGTCGGTAACTTCGTTAGGATTTGGCGGACAAGGAAACAAGATTTCGGGGGTTCCGGCGAGCGTAGCCTCGCTGGGGCCGAATGGATTCGGCGCAAGGAGTCCGTTCTTCAATGAGCCGACGTGCTGTATCAACCCGCTTTTTCCAGTGAATTCAAATCCCCGGATCTTTTCCCGGCACCACAATCGTTTCTCAGTCTTCACAGGATTTGTGCCGTTCTACGCCGTGCCTTATACGCCGGTCATCGTGGTGCAGTCCCCCGACGAAGAGCCAGCGGAAGACGACTACAGCGGTGGGCCGACGATTTTTGACCGCCGCGGTTCCGGTCGAACCAGCCGCGACAGTTATGACTCTCGCTATGAAGATCGATACGCTGACCGCGGCCGACGCGATGAACGGGAAAGTCAACCCGCGGCACCTGAACAGGTTGCCCAGCCGACACCAACCCCTGTGGCAGATCAACCGCCGACTGTGTTGGTGTTCAAAGATGGCCATCAACTCGAGGTTCAGAACTATGCAGTGATCGGAGATCAGCTGTACGACCTGACTCCCGGACATCGTCGCAAGATCGCCGTCTCTGAACTTGATCTGACTGCGACCGCAACCCAGAACGACGACCGCGGAATTGATTTTGAGTTGCCCCCGTCCGCGAGATAGTGGGGATCCTAACTAACTGATTACACCTCCCCTGCTTACCCTGCCGGCGCGCCTTTCTTGTGATATAATTCGGATAGCTCTTAACCTAGGTAACACCCTTTAAATGCAATCGTTTATGGCTTTAGCTCCGTTATAGCGAGCCGCTTGAATAGTGGAGTTCATCGGGTCTGGATTTAGAGCCGAAAGCAGAGACAAAAAATGGCTGACGATCAGAATCCTCAACTGCCTTTGACCCCTCCGCCGGGCGATGGTGGAATCCCCGGCGCCGCGAATATTCAGCCCGTCAATATCGAAGAGGAGATGCGGCGATCGTATCTCGACTACTCGATGTCGGTGATCATCGGTCGCGCGCTGCCGGACGTGCGCGATGGGTTGAAGCCGGTGCATCGGCGCATTCTCTACCACATGCATGACATGGGCTTGCTGCACAATCGCAAGTATGTAAAGTGCGCCAAGGTGGTGGGCGAGACCATGGGCAAATACCATCCCCACGGCGATGCCGCTCTTTACGACGCCATGGTCCGCATGGCGCAGCCTTTTTCCTTGCGTTATCCGCTGGTGGACGGACAGGGAAACTTCGGCTCCGTGGATGGCGATCCTCCTGCCGCGATGCGATACACAGAATGCCGCTTGACGCGGATAGCAGAGGATCTCAATGCAGATATCGATAAAGACACGGTGGATTTCGTCCCCACTTACGATGATTCGAATGTCGAACCGACCGTGCTGCCCACGCGGGTTCCGAACCTGCTGGTCAACGGATCGAACGGTATTGCGGTGGGCATGGCTACCAACATTCCGCCGCACAACTTAACCGAGATCGTGGACGCAACCATCACCTTGGTCAACAATCCTGGCTCTCAACTCGCGGACTTGCTGAAATTCGTGCAAGGTCCGGACTTCCCGACTGCGGGCATCATCCACGGCAAAGCGGGAATTTTTGCGGCCTACAAAGATGGCCGTGGCCGCTTCATGATGCGCGCCAAAGCGGCGATTGAGACGTTCAACAAAGACCGGCAAGCCATCATCGTCACCGAAATTCCTTATCAGGTAAACAAGTCACGCTTGATCGAGCGCATCGCCGAGTTGGTCAACAACAAAGATATTGAAGATATTTCAGACATCCGCGATGAAAGCGATCGCGACGGGATGCGCATTGTCGTTGAACTGAAGCGCGGCGGCGAGCCCCAGATCGTGCTCAACCAGCTTTATAAGCACACGCAAATGCAGGAAAGCTTCAGCATGATCCTGCTGGCTGTGGTGAATGGGCAGCCTAAGGAAATGGGGCTGGTCCAGGCCATCAAGCACTTCATCGATCATCGCGTGGACGTGGTGCGTCGACGGACTGCGTACCTGCTGATGAAGGCCAAAGAGCGCGAGCACATTCTTGAAGGCTACAAGATCGCGCTGGATCACGTGGATAACGTGATTGTCATCATCCGAGGCAGCGCGAACCGTGGCGAAGCACGTGACAATCTCGTCACTTACTTCGCAGGGAAAAAGATTAACATCAACACCACCGGACGCGCTCCCAAGCTGGATCCCGAGCGGCCGTTCACCGCAATTCAGGCGGACGCCATTCTAGAACTGCAGTTGCATCGCCTTACGCGGCTCTCGATCGATGAAATCACCAAAGAATTGGGCCTTACCCGCGAAAATATTGCTGAGTTCGAATCAATTCTGGCTTCAGAGAAGAAGCTGCGCGGCGTAATTGTGAAGGAGCTCGAAGAAGTCAGAAAGCAATATGGCGACGAGCGTCGAACCAAGATTGAAGACGAAGCTGCCGAGATTCAGCTGGAGGACCTGATCGCAGACGAGCAGACCGCGGTTACTGTAAGTCATTCCGGATACATGAAGCGTACTCCGATATCCACCTACCGCATGCAACGCCGTGGAGGCACGGGGCGCACCGGTATGAAGACTCGCGACGAGGATTTTGTCGAGCACCTGTTTATCGCTTCCACCCACGCCTACATTCTGATCTTCACTAACACCGGGCGAGTGTATTGGCTGAAAGTCTACGAAATCCCCGACGTGGGGGCTGCGGGTAAGGGCAAGCACGTCGGCAATTTGGTCGGCTTGCAACCGGGCGAGACCGTTCGGACGATGCTGGCGGTGCGCAAGCTCGAGGAAGAAGGCCGCTACATCTTTTTCGCCACCCGCAACGGCACGGTGAAGAAGACTGAGCTGAAAGAGTTTTCGCATGTGCGTTCCATCGGCATCATCGCCATCAACATCGAAAAGGGCGACGAACTGGTGGCGGCACGTCTGACTGACGGACAGCAGATTGTGTTTCTGGCTTCGCACGATGGCCAGGCTATCCGCTTCGACGAGAACGACGTTCGCTCCATGGGCCGGAACGCTACCGGCGTTCGCGGTATGCACCTGGACACCAACGATTACATTGTCGGCATGGCCACCACGCCCAAGCCAGGCGCAGCCACTCCGAAGGTGGAGGGTGAAGTCGTGGATGTGGCCAAGAAAGGGTCGCTTATCCTCTCAGTCACCGAGAATGGCTACGGCAAGCGCACTCCAGCAGACGAATATCGTCTGCAAGGACGCGGCGGTTCGGGTGTGATCAACGTTAAAACGACCGAGCGCAATGGCAAAGTCGTTGGCATTTCCCAGGTGGAGGAGAATTCCGAAGTGATGCTGATCAGCCAGTACGGCAAAATCATCCGCATCGAAAGTAAGTACATCCGCGAATCCGGGCGCTCGGCCCAGGGTGTACGCCTGTTGCAGATCGAACCGGGAGACCGTGTGGCCGCGGCTGTGGTGATCCCGCCAGAAGAGGAACCGATGAACGGGTCGCTGATTCAATAGGACCCGTCGTCGTCGATTTTCGTCGCCCAATGGCGCGCGTGACGCTTGGCCCGCCAAGCATCATCTCCGCGTCTCACTACAGTCTTTGCTGTATCTGAACGCCCCTATTCGCGTCCAGTAGCCATCTCCCCTGAGTAGCTCGATTCTGCAATTCTGTGTAAAACAAGCGCCAACGACAACCTCGGTTTTCGCATCTCTATTAACGCTAGTCCAGTCGACGGGAGAAAACATAATGAAACTACGCAACAAAGCTCTTTTTAATGCGCTGCTGGGTGCCGGCCTGTATCTGCTCGACCCGGTGCGCGATCGTCTAGCTGAAAGCATTGAGGATTTCACTGACCGGGCACAAGATACCTACGAAACTGCAGCCGAGCGTATGGATCGCGCATCTCGAGTCATCCGCGGCGATGACTCTCACTTCATGAGCACGGCTACTGCCTTGCTGATTGGAGTGGGAATCGGTGTGGGTGTCGGTTTGCTGTTTGCACCAGCCAGTGGAGAGGAAATTCGCAGCAATCTGGCGGACAAGGTTCAGGATTTTGGCGACAAGGTCCGGAACCGTTTTTCCTCGGAGCCGCAGCCGGCCAGTGGAACTTACGGAGAGTAGTAGGCGTCGCAGGTGGCTCGCTCGTTAGTAGAGAGCTATGGAGAACGTCATGAGAGGCTCTAGAACAGCGGTCGTCGTCCTAGGGGTGTGCGTGGGAATGGTCACGTTGGCATTTTCGCAGGTAGGAGGCCGACCCACGCAGCCGCCCGATCCGACGGCCCAGTCTCCGGCGACTGCGGCTCCGAGTACGCCGGCAACATTTCCCTCCCCCGATCCCAAGCAACAACGCGGCCCGGCACCCTCTACCGCCACGCTGCAGAAGCCCAGACCGTTCATGGGAACCATCATCCGTCAAAAGGACGGCTATGTTCTGCGGGCGGGTGACTTGGAGTACAGGGTCGATGATCAAACCAAGGCAAGAAGATTTGCAGGAAAGAACGTAAAAATAATGGGAACGTTTGACAAGACAAACAATACCATTCACATGCAAACGATCGAAACCTCCCCTTCCTCGTAGAGTCCCCATAGCCTCGGGCAAGATTTTGGCGCGTCTGACGCGCCCTCGCAGTCTAATGATTCATGAATCCCAACAAAGTCAACCTCTCCGAAAAATTTTCCAGCTTTTCCGGCTACTGGAGTCCGAAGATCGTCGGCGAGCTGAATGATTCCTATGTGAAGCTGGTCAAGGTGAAGGGAGAGTTCATCTGGCACCGGCATGAAAAGGAAGATGAGTTGTTCCTGGTAGTCAGTGGACGGCTGCTCATGCGTCTCCGTGACGGAGATGTATGGATCAATCCCGGAGAATTTTTCATCGTCCCGCGAGGAGTCGAACACATGCCCGTGGCCGAAGAGGAAGCCCACGTGTTGCTATTGGAACCGAAGACCACGCTGAATACAGGAAACGTGCGAAACGACAGAACACTTGAAGCGCTGGAACGGATTTAGCGAAGTTGGCTCATGGTTCCTCACCGTGAAATGAGCACGGTTGTGATACACCTTTATTGTTGAACTTTGGACAAGCCATTCTTCTATTTGTCGCCGGCGTTCTCGGCGGCGTCTTAAATGCGGTCGCCGGCGGCGGCAGCTTCGTTGCCTTTCCTGCGCTTTTGTTCACCGGTGTGCCACCCATTCCCGCCAACGCAACCAATTCTCTGGCCTTGTGGAGCGGGATTGTGGCCAGTGGGGGCGCGTATCGCGAAAAACTCGACGTGCCGCGTCGCGTGTTGCTGCCCCTGCTAATCACAAGCGTCATTGGTGGACTGCTAGGGGCATTCTTACTCCTGAAAACGCCGGCCCACACCTTCATGGAAGTGCTGCCCTGGCTGATGCTGGGAGCAACCCTACTGTTCGTATTCGGACCGAGGCTCGCAGCAGGTCGTCCCTCTAGCGTTGGAAGGGATGCAACTTCAGCGGCGATCTTCGTGGCCTCGGTATTCGAATTGGCGGTCGCCGTGTATGGAGGATACTTTGGCGGAGCGGTTGGGATTATCAACCTGGCCATGCTGGCGGCGATCGGAATGACGGACATTCATGCCATGAACGCTCTCAAGAGCGTTCTGGGAAGCGCGATTAACGGCGTCGCCACGGTCGTCTTCATCGTGAAGCGCGCCGTGTACTGGCCGCAGGCGCTGGTCATGATCGTAGGAGCGGTGGTAGGAGGGTATTTCGGCGCGCACTACGCGCAGAAACTGCCGCAGAACTGGGTGCGAGGGTTCGTCGTCCTGGTGGGCGCAGGAATGACAATTTATTTTTTTGTCAAAGCTTATTGAGAATCAGGAAGTTTTACTTGATTCGTACTGGATAAGTTCTGTTTAGATAGTTAACAGGAACAGTCTGATTCTAACCGACCGGAATAAGGGGCCAAAGCTAGAACCCGCAAAAGCGACGTTCCTCTTTCGGCCAATGCACAGGCCGTGTTCTCGCAGACGAGCTTGCAGATGGCAGCAACCATGACAACTCCAGGAATCGAATGAGATGCGCTGAATGTAATGTGACAATGGCGTTTGACAAGGAAGTATTCGGCGATGACTTCCACTGCGGACAATGTGGTAGAAGGTTGCGAGTATCTGAAACGTACGCGCGCACATTAGCGGTAATCAGCGTCGTACTTGGTTTCGGTTTGCCGTGGGTCGCGCATCTGCCAAAACTATTGATCGTGGCTCTTGGTCCTTTGGCTGGGTTTATAGCAGTACTTGTACTGGGTTTTCCCTTGGCGTTTGCCCTCTTGTTTTTGATGGTGCGAGTGGTTCCACGTTTGATCCCCCGCCGCTGGTGTTTCGGCACAACGATCCAATTACTGTATTGAACCTAGCGGCCGAGGAGGAAGAACGGGGTTCCGGAAGCCACTTGGAGAAGTGATCTCTCCGGACTTTGGTTCTGGCGTCACTCGGCCTTCTTCTGCTAGTTGCATGGCCCCATTACTGTGCCGGCGCCGAAACATGCTCATGTACGATGAGCCACTTTCCAGCCTGATTCTCGAAAACCACAGTCCAGCGCCACGTCCCCATTTCGCGTTTTCCGTTGCTGAGGACGGCGTCTTCCTTAACGGTCGAGGTGCCCCAACTGAGATCGCCGTGATTGTGGATCTCGGCATCGTCATTCACGGTAAACTTGGCGCTCTTGTAGTTTTTAAGGATCGCGGTTACACCCTTCTCATACTCTTCCCAGCTGCTGTATTTGAGGGGCGCGATATCGAAAAAAGTGTGCGGACCTCTGGCATAGTATTGTTCCAGGTTGGCGGTGTTCAGCGTAGACCAGCCGTCCCAGATTTTCTGTATGTAGGCTTTGTCGGGCGCGGGGCCGTTCGACATCGCCTTTTTGGCAGATTTTTTTGGCGCGGCAAAGCTCGAAAGGCTGAGTGCGAGGAGACAAACGAGCAAGGTAAGGATGCGTTTCGGCATAGAATTCCTCCAAGTTCGGCGAGGAATTGTCGCATAGCGACCGCCAAAGCTCAAAAAGCGGACGCTTTGCCTGTATCTGCGACTCCGTTCTGGAGTCGTCCGCAATCGTTGCCAAGAGCGCCGACGCGGAAAAGAGCAAGCACAGGAAAATCAGCAGGTTCCGGTCGCGCCACGGCGAGCGCCGGTATGAAATTGGATGGAGGCACAGCTATGTACGCGGTCATTCGCGCCGGAGGCAAACAGTACCGGGTGGCGCCCGGCGATGTAATTCGCGTGGAGACTCTGGCCGGCAGCACCGAGGGCAAGATCAATTTCGGCGATGTGCTGGCAATTTCTGGTGAGCAGGGCCAAATCGCGCGGGCACACGCGGACGCGCATGTCAGCGGCGAAATTGTGGAGCAGGGCCGCGCCGACAAGATCCTGGTCTTCCACTACAAACGCAAGAAGCAATACAAGAAGCTGCGCGGCCATCGGCAGGCCTTCACAAAGAAGGAAGTAAAGGTCAACAAGGCAGCGCCGATTGCTGAAGAGCCCAAAGCCGAAAGAGGGGCGACGGAGTCAACCAAAAAGAAAACCGCGGCAAAGAAGTCCCCGCCGAAGAAGGCAACCCCGAAAAAGAAAAGTAGCTAAAAACTAGCCACTGGCCACTAGCCACTGGCAACTGGATTCTAAATGGCACATAAAAAAGGATTAGGCAGTTCACGAAACGGTCGCGACTCGAATTCGCAGCGTTTAGGCTTCAAGGCTTTTGGGGGACAGGTGGTTCCCGGCGGAACCATCATCGTACGGCAGCGAGGCACGCGAGTGAAGCCGGGGCTGAATGTGGGTCGTGGCAAGGACGATACGCTCTTCGCCAAGATCAGCGGCCGTATCAAGTTTCTCGATAAAGGCTCGATGGGTAAGTTTGTGATGATCGAGCCGCTGGAAGCGAAATAGAATTTAAGAGCGTGTTGACAATTTGCGCTGCTCGGAGCCTCGCCTTCGGGACGAGGCATTTTTTTGTTTTGCGTAAACTCTGATTAACGCAACGATGTTCATTGATGAAGCCAAAATTCGAGTGAAAGCGGGCGACGGCGGCAATGGATGCCTCGCCTTCCGGCGGGAGAAGTTTGTCCCCCGTGGAGGGCCCTCGGGCGGAGATGGCGGCAAGGGTGGCGACATCATCATGGAATCCAGCGAACGTCATAACACGCTGGTCCATTTTCGTTTCAATCCGGAATACAAAGCCCAACGGGGACGGCACGGAGAAGGTTCCAATCGCACCGGGCGCGAAGGCACAGACATCATCCTGAAAGTGCCAGTGGGCACGATTCTGTACGACGCCGATAGCGGAGAGAAGGTGCACGATTTCTCGCGGCCGGATGAGCGCATCGTGGTGGCGCAAGGCGGGCGTGGTGGGAGAGGCAACGCGCGCTTCGCGACCTCCACCCATCAAGCCCCGCGCGAACACGAAGACGGACGTCCGGGGGAGGACCGCGTCTTCCGCCTGGAACTCAAGCTGCTGGCTGATGTCGGGCTAGTGGGATATCCCAATGTTGGCAAGTCCACGTTAATCTCACGTATTCCCGCGGCCCGACCAAAGATTGCCGATTATCCCTTCACAACTCTGCAACCCAACCTCGGCGTCGTCGCCGTGGGACAGCCGCCCGAAGAAAGAAGCTTCGTGGTCGCAGACATTCCGGGTCTAATTGAAGGCGCGCATTCCGGCGCTGGCCTGGGTACGCAATTCCTGCGTCACATTGAGCGCACGCGCTTGCTGGTGCATCTGGCGGATGTGTCGGATGCCAGCGGGCGGCCTGATCCGGTTAAGGATGTCGAGGTGATCCGAGGAGAACTCGAAAGCTTCGGGGCTGGTCTGGAAAAGAAACCGATAATCATGGCGGCATCGAAGCTTGATGTTGCCAATAAAGACAAACTGGCCAAGCTGAAGCGCTATTGCACGAAGCAGGGATTAGAGTTGTTTCCTATCTCCGCAGTCACGGGAAAGGGCATTGACGAATTGAAGTATGCAATTGCCGAGAAGCTGGAAGAAGTGAAGGCCAACCTTCGGGCGGATGAGGCGAGTCAGCAAGACTCAACTTCCGTGGCAGATGTATCAGACGCGCCGCTGCGAAGCCGGAGAACTTCCTAGTCAACACGGAGTTCCCGAGTAGAAGCGGCTGGAAGATCCTTTCCTTTAGGTCGTTAAACCTGTGAATCACGGGGGCTAAAGCAGCTTCCGGAGCTTCTCGCGGCACGGCTGAAGCCGTGCCCTTTCAAATCCACTAGCCCTTACACATCGACTAGCTACGATTGAAATCTGCCCAGTGCTCCCACTCCAATCACGCCTCGGGAATCTGCGAACCGTGCTGGAAATGGTATTGCAGGATTTTTGCAGCCACGGCTGGACTCATCGTGGGTTGCTCGGGTTGCACGGCGCGGACAATTTCGCCCCGGCACACCACTTCGGCGGCCGACAATCCGGCGATCTCGGCGGGCAGCACCAGGTTGATCTCGAGCTGCACGTTGGTTGGAATCAGTTCCTCCGCGCGGAATAACATTCCCGAGCGGCTGATATTTTCCGTAGTGCCTTCACGCCATGCGTTATCTCCCACCAGCCGATATCTCAGGGGCAGTTGAAGATTGAATCGTTGAGCGCGGAAGGGAGAGAGTTTCTGTCTTCGAGTTTGAGATTCTCCAGCCAAACGAGTTGCCATTGAAACCTCCGTGGGGATCGGTGTATCGAGAACTTCCCTCACCTTGGCCTTCAGAGCAGGAAAAGTGAAGGGCTTCTGCAACAGGACGATGCCGGCGTCCAGCGTGCCATTGTGGCCAATCGCATTTTCGGTATAGCCAGACATGAAAAGTACTTTGGTCCTGGGCCGCAGCGAAACGATGCGATGGGCCAATTCCTGCCCGTTCATTCCTGGCATGATGACGTCCGTCAAAAGCAAATGAATGGGGCCAGGGTGAGCACTGGAAACTTGGATCGCCTCTGCGCCATCCGCGGCCTCAAAGACGGTGTATCCCTGATTCTCTAAATACGCTCGGCCCAGTTGGCGGAGATTGGCTTCGTCTTCGACCAGCAAGATAGTCTCAAAATTCTGCTCCGCACTCGCGGTGACAATTGGTGGCTGTATAGCGAGCGTCTCGCCGACCGCACTCACCTGTGGCAGGTAAATCTTCAACGTGGTTCCCTTGCCAGGTTCGCTGTAGGTCCAAATGTAGCCCTCACTCTGCTTAATGATGCCGTAGACCGTCGAGAGTCCGAGGCCCGTGCCCTTCAGTCCTTTGGTGGTGAAGAAAGGTTCGAAAATGTGAGTCTGAGTGTCCGCATCCATCCCCATGCCGGTATCGCTGATGGCCAGCATTACATACTCCCCTGGCTTTACCGGGGCGTGGAAGCGGGCATAATTTTCATCCAGCGCGACATTGGCGGTTTCGATGGTGAGCCTGCCGCCGTACGGCATCGCATCACGGGCATTGACCGCCAGATTCATGATGACCTGATCAATTTGGCCAGGATCTGCTTTCACCGCGCCGAGGTCTCCGCCGGGGATCATCACCAGATCAATATCCTCCCCAATCATGCGGGTAAGCATTTTTAGGTTTTCAGTGACCACTGAGTTGAGGTCTATCACTTTGGGAGTCAGCAGCTGTTTACGGCTGAACGCGAGTAGCTGGCGAGTGAGCGATGTGGCTCGCTCCGCGGCATTGGCAATCTCTTGAGCAGGGCCCCGCAGAGCAGGATCGGAACCAATGCGATCCAGCAGAAACTCACAGTATCCCGAGATCACCATCAGCAGATTGTTGAAATCGTGGGCAATACCACCGGCGAGCCGGCCCACTGCCTCCATTTTTTGAGCCTGGCGGAATTGCTGCTCCAAACCACGGCGCTCGGTTACGTCTTCGGTGAAGAGCTCGAAAAAGATGTTCCTGCGTTCATCGCGAATGGCGCGGCCCGAGAGACGTACCACGATGGAACTACCATCCTTGCGAACCCAGTCCGCAACTAATTCGTTGAACCGATGCTGAGAGCGAAAGAAGTCGGCGAGTGTGAACCATTGCGCTGGTTCCCCATATAGATTGCCGAGATTGTGTCCTACCAAATCCGAGCTTGACGTATAACCCAACATAAGAACGAGCGCGGGATTGGCGTCGACAATGATGCCGTTCGAGTCGCAGCGGCAAATGCCGTAAGGTGCATTGGTCACCAAGGAACGAAAATTGATTTCGGAGCGGCGTAATCCTTCCTGCGCCGCGCGCAATGCCGCGTTGAACCAGCAGATCAGCAAAGCAACGACCACGAACAGCGTCAGATGGATAATGGCCTTCCGGTAATCGCCGGGGGAGCGCGCTGTCTGGATTGAAAAATAGGCGCTTACGGTGAGAGCGAAAGAAGTGGCGGCCAGACCGGGTTTCCATCCGCCGTACCAGGCACTTACCATGATGGCGACAGCAAAAACGACGAGCCGGCTTTCCACCACGTCGGACAGCAACAATGCCGGTATCAGAGCCAGGCTAATGCTAAGAACGGCAACGCCGTAGCGCAGGATTGGCGCTCGGGTGGGAGCGATATAGCGGGTGCGGAGAAGGGGGAGCTTCACTCGCATACGACACAATCCTATTTCCATAATGGGAAGGCAGCGAGTTACGGTAGTACATCCGAAAGGTTGTTCGAAGGTACGACCCTTGCTTCATCCAATCTCTCATCGCATCTTTAACTAAGCGATTCCAATCGTGCGACCAATAACACCGCGCTTCAGCAATGCCCCGGCAAAAACTTGCAAGAAACGGTGGAAAGCCGGAAACTACTCACGCTCCCTGATTAGAAACTCATGAACGTCGGACTTTTCGGCGGAACCTTCGATCCGATTCATAACGGACACATCGCGCTGGCGCGCGCCGCCCGGGAACGTTGTGAGCTCAGCCGGATCTATTTCGTGCCGGCCAACATTCCTCCTCACAAGCAGCGGGCGCCGGTGGCATCGCACTTCGATCGCTATGCCATGGTGGCGCTCGCAACCAGGGAGGAAAGCGCCTTCCTGCCATCGCTGCTGGAAGCCCCGACAACAGTAGCGACGCCGCCTCCCGGTAAGAAGAAGCAATCAGAGCACGGGGTGGCAGGAGCTAATTACACCATTGACACAGTCCGACGGCTGAAGCAGATATTAAAGAAGAACGACCGGCTGTTCCTTCTGATCGGGATTGACGCCTTCCAGGAGATTGCAACTTGGCATGAAGCCGAGGCGCTATTTCAGGAATGTGAGTTCATCGTGGCCAGCCGTCCGGGATACTCGCTGGCTGATGTGGCCAACTCCCTTCCAAAGAGCCTACGGCCAGCACCAGCGGTGACCAAGCCATTTGCCAGGCAACCCGCCAAAGGAGACTTGGCATTGAAGGGTGCAACCATCCACTTGTTGGACGACGTGCATCAGCCGGTTTCCGCAACCGCAATCAGAGAAGCTGTGTTAGCCAAACGACCGCTGCGGAAATTTGTTGACCCGGCAGTCGGGGAATACATCAAAAAGATGGCACTCTATCGCCGGTTCAGCTCTGATTCGACCCGGCGATGAGCTGAGCTGGCTTTACAATGGCACCAGCAGATCTTTGTACGTTGGATCCTTGCACTTATTGTAATTCATGAAGAAGACCCATCTTAAGCGACCGGTATTCGAGGCCATCAGCGCCTGCCAGGAGAAAAAGGCGGAACAGATCGCGGTATTGGAGTTGGAGCCAGAATCGGGCGCATTTACCGATTACTTCGTTGTGTGTAGCGGCACCAATCCCCGCCAGGTCCAGGCGATTTCCGATGAAGTGGAAGAACGACTGCAGAGAGCGGGTATGCATCCGGCTCACGTAGAGGGCTACAAACAGGCGGAATGGGTGCTGCTGGATTATGTGGATTTCGTGGTGCACGTATTCTCCGAGAAGGCGCGCAGCTACTACGACCTGGAACGGCTTTGGAAATCGGCCAAGCGGCTCGAGCCTGGCAATCTCACCGCGGTAGCGACCAGAAAAAAACGTGCACCCTCGCGCCCGTTGAGAAAGAAGCGAGCGTAGGGGGATGCTCCGGGCGACTGTTTATTTCCTATGAAATCAGCCCAGGGTTCCAAGCCACAATGGGGATCTTCCTACCGGCTGGTTGCGGCAGAAAAGTGGAAGGTCAAATCGACCGCGATGGGGGCTGCGGTCACGCAGGCGTTGATCGACTACGCCTCGCCCCAATCTGGCATGAAGGTTCTCGACCTCGCCAGTGGTACGGGGGAACCCGCTATCGGCTTGGCGTCACGCGTCGGCAGCGACGGTCAAGTCACAGCCTTGGATCTGAGTGCCGAGCTTCTGCTGATTGCCGAAGAGCGAGCCCGGCAGCGCGGCCTCGATAACTTTTCAATCTGTCAGGCAGATGCTCAAAGTTTGCCCTTCCCCGATCAAAGCTTCGATCTCGTGACTTGCCGCTTTGGCGTCATGTTTTTTGCTGACTGCAATAAAGCCTTGCGTGAAGTTCATCGCGTGCTGCGGTCCGGCGGTCGCGCATGTTTTGTGGCGTGGGGGCCGTTTGACCAGCCGTACTGGTCGAACACGATGGGAATGGTTCTGAAGCATGTCGGAGCTCCCGCTATACCGCCGGGTGATCTCGATCCGTTTAAATTTGCGCAACCCGGCAGCTTATCCGACGTGCTGCGTCGGGCAGGATATGCACACATAGAAGAAAACACAGAAACGCTGCCTTGGATTTGGCCCGGGAGCGAGGATGAAGTCTGGGAGTACCAGAAGTCGATCGCTGTGCCTTTCCGTCCGCTGCTGGATCGAATTCCACCTGAGGAGTGGGACACAGTGAACCGCAAAGTGCACGCAGCGCTCAGCCGGTACGCGGAAGCCGGGAGCGTGAAGTTTGGTGCCGTCGTGGTGCTCGCCTCAGGAGTGAGGTTGTAACCGTAAGAATGTGCGAATGCATTTATTGTCAGCAGCTGATCACTGGCAACTGACCACCGGCCACTGACCACCGGCCACTGACCACTACCTCCATGAAGCTCAAAGTTGTATGGATTGGCAAGACCAAAGCACCCGCGATCCATGCCCTAACGGATGACTACATAAAACGACTATCCCATCACGCCGACGTGGAAGCAGGAGCAGTAAGGGATGAATCGGCGGTACTGAAGTTTTGTGCCAGAGACGCTCGTCCCACAAGACATACTCTGGTTCTGCTGGACGGGAAAGGGAAGCAGCTTTCCTCAGAAGAGTTGGCAACGTTTATGAAAGAACATCAGGAACGAAACCCATTGCCGCTGCTGTTCGCAATCGGTCCGGCGGACGGTTTCACCAATGAAGCGCGCCAGGCCGCTGGTCTGGTGCTCTCGTTATCCAAAATGACGTTGCCACATGAGTTAGCACGGATCGTATTGCTGGAGCAGCTCTATCGTGCGTTTACCATTCTAAAGGGCCATCCGTACCACCTGGGCCACTGAACTAGTTGAGGAAATCAGGCCTGTACTTTCGTGATATGTAATACGAGCACGCCGGGGTTTAGAGTCTGTCCGACGCATGAGATCTCGGCCATATCCCAAGGAGGGATGCCATGAAAAATCCTTTAGAAGTACTCCGCACGAAAGAGCAGGAACTGCTGAAGGTAAAGAAAGAGGTTGAGGCGTTGCGCATCACCGTTCACTTGCTGGGCGAAAAGAACCAAACTGACGAAGCCATGAACTTACGGCAAGTGATCGAGATGCCGTAGTAGGTCGTTCGTAGCCCTAATTTTCCTAACTGCTCGAGCTTGTACCGCGATCCAGCGGTCTGCCACTAAGTCCATGCTAGACGTGCTCCCCCCGGGAGCGACGGGCAGCCCGATCCCTCTCTAAGCTCCGAGAACAGGTACAATCAACAGCTTACCCAGTATGCCCGACATCCGTCGTGGACTGATCATCGTAAATACCGGCCCTGGCAAGGGCAAAACCACCGCCGCCATGGGCACAGCGTTGCGGGCAGTTGGCCAGGGCATGCGAGTGCTCATGCTGCAATTCCTGAAAGGCTCCTGGCACTACGGGGAACTGGACGCTGTTAAAGCATTCGGCGACAAGTTCGTCATGAAGCAGATGGGACGCGGGTTCGTGAAAGTCGGCACCGAGAAGCCTGATCCCGAAGATGTGCGCATGGTCGAGCAGGCCTGGAGCGAGAGTGAGCAGGCGATCCACTCCGGTGATTGGGACCTGGTCATTCTGGATGAAATCAATTACGCCATCAGTTATGGAATGCTTGATGCCGTAAATGTGGCCGATGCCCTCAAAAAGAAGCCTGAAATGGTGCATGTTATCTTGACCGGACGGAACGCTCATCCGACAATAGTCGAGCTAGCCGACACAGTGACTGAAATGCGTCAGTTAAAACACGCTTACGAGAAGGGTGTAATGGCGCAGAGAGGGATCGAATACTAAGCATTAGAAATTGGCAATCGGAAACCTATGACGTGGTTCAAGCGCCAATCCGGCGAGCTGGATACTACGGGAGAGCGGAAGGTCCGCACCGAGGGCCTTTGGGTGAAGTGTGAACAATGCCGGCAGATCATCTGGAAAAAGGATCTGGAAGACAATCTGAACGTCTGTCCCAAATGCGACAAACACTTCCGTATTGACGCTCGGGCCCGTCTAGCACAGCTTCTCGACGATAACCAGTACGACGTAACCGATGCCGATCTGGTCTCCACTGACCCGCTGAAATTCGTTGATCTGAAAGCCTACTCTTCCCGCCTGAAACAAGCGCAATCCGACACTGGGCTGAAAGATGCGGTAATCAACGCCCATGGAAAACTGAATGGACGCCCCGTAATTGTGAGTGCCATGGAGTACTCCTTCATCGGAGGAAGCATGGGCGAAGTCGTGGGGGAAGCCATTACGCGAGCCATCGAGCAGGCGACCGACTCTAAGCAACCTATCATTATTATTTCAGCGTCGGGCGGAGCGCGCATGATGGAGGGCGTCGTCAGCCTGATGCAGCTTGCTAAAATTTCCGCCGCCCTGGCCCGGCTGGATGAAGCCCGCGTACCGTACATCTCGGTGCTCACGGATCCGACGACGGGGGGAGTGACGGCGTCGTTCGCCATGCTGGGTGACCTGAACATCGCCGAGCCCGGAGCGTTGATCGGATTTGCCGGGCCCCGCGTTATCGAACAGACCATTCGCCAAAAGCTGCCTCAGGGCTTCCAACGCGCTGAATTTCTGTTGGAGCACGGAATGCTGGACGCAGTTGTCCACCGCAAGCAGCTCAAGCCGTACATTGCGCGCGCCTTGGAATTTATGACTCCCACGCGCGCCGCGTAGCTGGTGTCGTGTATCAGCCAACCATGCTCCTGCCCCATTTCAAAGTACGCCCTCCCTACATTGACTGCCGCCTTCTGGAAACTCAGGGGCGAGAGACCGCATACTGGTAAGCTAATAGCATCTTGCCAGTGTCCTACGAAACTGCCGTTGCCCGAATCTACGCGTTGGGCCACGAACTGGCGCAAATGCCGTCTCCCAAGTTCGATCTGGACCACATGCGCGTGTTGCTTGGTGCTCTCGATCATCCGGAGCGGCGATTTCCCGGTGTGCTGATTGCCGGGACCAATGGCAAAGGCTCGACGGCAGCAACCCTGGCTTCGATCCTGCAAGCTTCCGGCGTGCGCACTGGCCTGTACACCTCGCCTCACTTGATTCGTATCAACGAGCGGATTCGGATCAATGGAGCAGAGATCAGCGACGACGAGTTCGCGCTGCTGCACGACATGGTCGATCGAACCGCCGAGCGCTTAGTAGGCGAGAGCGAACTGCCATGGCATCCCAGCTTTTTCGAAATGCTGACGGCCATTGCATTCGAATATTTCGCGCGAAAGAAAGTAGATATCGCGGTGCTCGAAGTCGGCATGGGTGGACGGCTCGACGCCACTAATGTGATTGAGCCCGAAATCAGCATCATCACCGACATTTCTCTTGATCATCAGAAATTCCTAGGTAATACGGTCACCGAGATTGCCCGTGAAAAGGCGGGGATCATCCGGCGCGGTGGCGTAGTAGTCACGCTTCCACAACAGCCGCAGGCTAATGACGTAATTGGGAACACCATCCTCGAATTGGAAGCCAGGACGGTGAATGCCGTCCCCTATGTGCCGCCAGTCGCGCCAAGTACCGAGTATCGAGTGACCAGCAGTAAGTCTGGGCAGGCAGTTTTCCGTTATCCGCTCGAAGTCATGGGGAAACGAATATTAGTAGAGACTCCCCTCGTTGGACGTCATCAGCTAAGAAACGTGGCGTTAGCCATTGCCGCAGCCGAAGAACTGAGCCACCGCGGATTCGCGATTACCGCCGACTCGTTCGAGCGCGGCATTCGCGAGACGCATTGGCCGGGCCGTTTCCAGGTCATACCTCCAGCAAACGGTGCTCCCGAATATGTTCTCGACGTGGCGCACAATCCGGCGGGTGCGTGGGCGTTGCGGTCCACCCTTTCGGGAGCTTACGAAGACCGCCCTCTGATCATTGTCTTGGGTGCGATGCGAGACAAGGCAATCGCTGAGATCGCGGAGATACTTTTCCCCTTGGCTGAGCGGGTAATTGCCACTCGCGCCGATAACCCGCGTTCGGCGGCCTCAGGAGAGATTCGAGAAGCCGCGGCCCATACTTCGGTCGCCATCGAAGAGGCCCTTGACGTTCCCGCAGCCCTCGAGCGGGCGCGGATATCAGCGGGGCCGAACGGCGTAGTAGTCGTGACCGGCTCGATTTACGTCGTAGGAGAGGCCATGCAGGCCCTGAGAATAAGAATCTAAGTGATCGATGCAAGAAGTGAACACATCAGTCAGTGAGAGAACCGAAACTCTTCAAGAGTCGGCGATCATCAAGACGCAGCCTCGCGCGAAGAACTACGGCTGGATGAGCCGCCTGCGCTCCTATCTGATCTTCGACCCGCTGATCTGGCTGTACACGGTCGTCCTCGGAATTATTTCTATCCCTTGCTCGATTTTTGGCGACACGGAACGCATCCTGCACACGTTTGCCCGCTTCTGGTCCAAAGTGATCATGAAGACCATTGTTTCGCCAGTCAAAGTCACCGGCCTGGAAAAGATCGATACTTCCAAGCCGTACGTGTACGCCGTGAACCATGGTTCAGCATTGGATATCCCGGTGCTGTACGTCTATCTGCCTTTTCAGTTCCGTATTGTGTTCAAGAAGGAATTACTTTCCTATCCGATTGTCGGATGGCATCTCAAGCGCTCTGGTCAAGTATGCATCGATCAACAGCACCCCGGCGGATCGGTGGCGAGCATCCGGTCGGCGCTGAAAAGTCTGAAGGGTGGAATGCCTCTCGTCATCTTTCCCGAAGGTGGCCGCACTCCGGACGGCGACATCAAGCCGTTCTTGCCCGGAGCGTTCTTCCTGGCGATCAAAGCGAAAGTAGATATCGTGCCGGTGGCGTTGATCGGTACCTACGAACTGCTGCCCATGAACACTTATCACATCAAAAGCCGGCCCCTGGAGATGCGTGTCGGTGAACCGATCTCGACTGCAGGATACTCGGTGCGCGAAACGGAAGGGCTGTCTGGCAAAGTGCAAAAGGCCGTGCAAGACCTCTACTACAAACGCCGAGAATCAGCACCACCCACGTAGGCCCAGGCGACCCCGCCTGCGCGGCGAGCAAAGCTCGCTGGTTTCAGATCGCGAGATGGGTAGCCGAATGACGAGCAAATTACTTTTCGTTCTGCTTCTGACCTCTGTTGGATTCGGGCAGTCGATTGCGAACGAAAGCCCCACGAACTGGAATGAGCAGACCGCTAATAACACCAGTGCCAGCTCCA
>MNDG01000072.1:4039-23373 GCA_001914815.1 Acidobacteriales bacterium 13_2_20CM_55_8 | reverse complement strand
CCCGCCAATACAAATTTCGCCGATGTCCACTCTCTACTCTACGCAGGGTCGACCACAAAAATCATTTGGCACATGCAGCCTTGGTTCGGCAAGAGCCAAGCGGGAACCGTTACCACTCCCAACGGGGTTATGCCCGCAAGCAATAGTCACATCATCGTGGGCTACGACCAGAACGATCCTGCCCAGATCGCCCGGCAAGTTAATAGAATGCTGGCTGCCGGCGGATACAGCATCTTGCTCAACTGGTACGGTAACCGCGATTCGAAGCAGGCTCGCAATCTGACCAATAGCACTGCCATCGCGAATTTTCTCACCGGGTGCTTTACCACGACCTGCCCTCTGCGCATGGCGATGATGATCGACAAGGGAGCGTTTTCGAGCGTTTGCCCCAAGGGTCCGCGGGATCAAAAGAAGTGCATCATCACCGAACTGGAAGCTCTCTTTGATTACATCAACGCCCACTACGCGAACAAACCTTGGTATCTGAAGCGTGGCACCAAAAACGTCGCCGCCTTTTTCATCCACGAAGACCAACAGTTATGCCACGCCCTTCGAATACTGGTTTGAGGACGAAGGCGACTCCGCCTGCTGGAATCATGTGGCGGGCGACGGATGTTACGCCTTCATGAACCCTCCACGGTGGGACGTGGCGAAGCAACTCCTGATAACCGAGGGGGAAAACTATTATCCAGGCTTCTACCAGCAAGCCAAAGCGCATTCCGGAATGGCCGCGCTGGGGATGTTAAAAGCTGGCTTCGACGACAACAATGCTTCGTGGGGAACGAACCGCGTGTCAGCCCGCCGCTGCGGACAGGAATTTCTCGATACCGCTGGCATTGTCAACAGCAATTACAGCAGGTCGACACAACTCGAATTCGTGGGAATCATGCTCAACGATTACGAGGAAGGCACAGCAGTCGAGAGCGGCATCGACAATTGCTTAACCGTTTCCGCTTCGATCGCGGGAAATTCTCTCCACTGGACGATTAATAAAATTGACCCGACCTTCGCGACCACTGCAACGGTGAATCGGCTGAAAATCTATTTCTCTGATCCAGTCTCAGGAACTTTCCACACCGCGCTCGACAATATCACGCCATCGCCGACCGGCACTCAAGTCCTGACCTCGATCATTCCGCCGGGAAACTGGAAGATCTGGGTGCAAATAGTGGGCCAGCCCTTGATGATGAATCATCTTATCGATTCGGGGATTTCCTATTCAGGAGGGAAACGCCGTTCGTTGAGTTCACAGGCGAGCTCTTCCCCCAAGTGATGCGAGATGTCCCCAACTCCCTCACCGTTTGACCCTCTCTTCCCCCTCCTTTAAACTCAAAAGATTCAGCAGCGTACCAACTCCAGCCTATGGCAGACAGCATTCACGTGAAGCTCCCCGACGGGAGCGTTAAGGAAGTCCCCAAGGGCACGACTGCCCTGGACATCGCCAAGTCCATCGGATCCCGTCTGGCCGAGGCGGCACTAGCTGCGAAAACCAACGGCGATCTTATCGACCTCACCCGCCCGCTGGAAAAAGACACCGACCTCCGCATATTGACGGATCGCGATCCCGAGGCTCTGGAAGTCTACCGGCATTCGTCCGCTCACCTGCTGGCTGCTGCCGTGCTGGAACTTTTTCCCGAAACTAAGCTAGGCCATGGTCCGCCGACGGAGAGCGGTTTCTTTTACGACTTCTACCGTCCCACTCCGTTCAGTCCGGAGGACCTGGAAAAGATCGAGAAGAAAATGCAGGAACTGGTGCAGCAGAATATTCCGTATGCGCGCGAGTTTCTGCCGCGCGATCAGGGACTGGCGGAGTTCAAAAAAGAAGGCGACTTCATGAAGTGCCATTTCATCGAGCAGTTCACCAAGCCCGACGAAAAGATTTCCATCTATCGCACCGGAAAATTTACCGACTTCTGCCGCGGACCGCATATTCCATCCACGGGCAAGATCAAAGCTTTCAAGTTATTGAACATTGCAGGCGCATACTGGCTCGGCGACGAAAAGAATCCACAACTACAGCGCATTTACGGGACGTCCTTCTTTTCGAAAAAAGATCTGGATGATTACCTGCACAAAATTGAGGAATCGAAGAAACGCGACCATCGCGTGCTGGGCCAGCAGCTTGACCTGTTCTCTATCCAGGAACTGGCCGGACCGGGGCTGATTTTCTGGCATCCCAAGGGCGGGATCATTCGCAAGGAAATGGAAGACTGGATGCGCTCGGAGTACCTGAAGCGCGGCTATTCCCTGGTCTACACCCCGCACGTGGCGCGGCGGCAGCTCTGGCAAACTTCCGGGCACGAAGGCTACTACTCGCAGAATATGTTCGACGTCATGGAGCTGGACGATGCCGAATATCGCATGAAGCCCATGAACTGCCCCTTCCACATTCTGATTTACAAAGATTCTCTAAAGTCGTATCGCGACCTGCCGGTCCGGTTGGGAGAGCTCGGGACGGTGTATCGCTACGAGCGTTCCGGCGTGATGCATGGCCTATTGCGTGTGCGCGGATTTACTCAGGACGATGCCCACATTTTTTGTACTCCGCAGCAGATAGAAGACGAAATCGTAGGCTGCATGGATTTCGCCCTGGAGGTTCTCAAAGATTTCGGCTTTGACCAGTATCAAACTGAACTTTCCACCTGGGATCCCAAAGACCACAAGAATTTTCTCGGCACCGAGGAGCAATGGAACCTGGGCAACCGCTCGCTGGAGAACGCGCTGAAGCGTCGAAATATTGAATACAAGGTGATGCCGGGTGAAGCCGCTTTCTACGGTCCGAAGATTGACGTGAAGCTGGTCGATGCCATCGGCCGTCCGTGGCAGCTTTCGACGATTCAGTTCGATTTCAACCTGCCACAGCGATTTAGTTTGGAATATGTTGCCGAAGACGGCTCGCGTAAGCAGCCGCTGATGGTGCATCGCGCGCTTTACGGATCGGTAGAGAGGTTCTTCGGCGTTTTGATCGAACACTACGCGGGCGCTTTTCCAGTTTGGCTGTCCCCCGTTCAGGCAGTCATGATACCCATCAGCGAGCGGCACGCAGAATACGCCCAGAAAGTTGCGGACCAGCTCAAAGCGGCCGATGTGCGCGTTCACGTGGACGCTCGCAACGAGAAGATGAACGCCAAGATTCGCGAACATGCCATGCAGAAAGTCCCGTTCCTCGTGGTGATGGGCGACAAAGAAGCCGAAGCCGGCAGAGTGAATGTCCGCACCCGCGGGAAGGAGAAGACCGAAGACATGCCGGTGACGGATTTCGTAGAGAGGATAAAGACCCTGATTGCAGAGAAAAAGCCGACGCTCTAAAGGTCTGAGCATTAGAATTTACTAGTCATCCTCAGAAAGATAACGAGCACTACAATGTCAGAGAAGCGCACATTATTCGAGAAGGTCTGGGAAGAGCACGTAGTCTCAGTGCCACCCGGCCGGCCGCCGCTTCTCTACATCGATTTACATCTGGTCCACGAAGTAACTTCTCCCCAGGCATTCGACGGATTGCGAGCAGCGGGCCGGCAAGTTCGCCAGCCACATCGAACCGTGGCAACTGTGGATCACAATATTCCTACAACACCGCGCGGGATGCCAATCACCGATCCTATCGCCGCACGTCAGATTGAAGCCCTGCAACACAATTGCCGCGACTTCGGAGTTCCGTTGTTCGACATCGATTCGCCCAATCAAGGCATTGTGCACGTCATCGGCCCGGAACTCGGACTGACTCAGCCCGGAATGACCATCGTGTGCGGCGACAGCCATACCAGCACTCACGGCGCCTTCGGAGCGTTGGCCTTTGGTATCGGCACTTCGGAGGTCGAGCATGTGCTCGCCACGCAATGTCTGCCACAACGAAAACCGAAAACCATGGTGATCAATGTGCGCGGGGCGTTGCCAGACGGCGTCACCGCGAAAGACCTCGCGCTCGGAATCATCGGACAGATTGGAACCGATGGAGCTACCGGACACGTGATCGAATACGCCGGCGAAGCTGTGCGCGCTCTTTCGATGGAAGGCCGCATGACGTTATGCAACATGAGTATCGAGGCTGGTGCCCGCGCCGGAATGGTTGCACCCGACGAGATCACTTTTAGTTACATAAAAGGCCGGCGCTTCGCTCCCGATAGGAATGAATGGGAGAAAATTGTGACGCGTTGGCGCAATTTGCGTTCCGATCCAGAAGCGCATTACGACAAGGTCATCGAAATCGACGCCGCCAAGCTCGCTCCGTTTGTCACGTGGGGAACGAATCCTGGTATGGTCGTGCCGGTGAGTGGTCGCGTCCCCGAAGTAAGTGCATTAGAAACCGAGGCCGATCGTAGCGCCGCGCAGAGAATGCTCGATTACATGGGACTGAAACCCGGTACTCGCATAGAAGAGATCGCGGTTGATCGGGTTTTTATCGGTTCATGCACCAATTCTCGTTTGGAAGATTTGCGTGCCGCCGCCCGTGTCGCCAGAGGACATCGGGTCAACGCAAAAGTACGGGCAATGGTGGTCCCTGGTTCGCAAGCCGTGAAGCAGGCAGCCGAGCAGGAAGGCCTCGACAGAATTTTCCAGGAAGCAGGTTTCGAATGGCGAGAATCAGGCTGCTCGATGTGCCTGGGTATGAATCCCGACATCCTGCAGCCCGGCGAACGCTGTGCTTCCACCAGCAATCGAAACTTTGAAGGACGCCAGGGACGCGGCGGACGCACCCATCTCGTCAGTCCCATGATGGCCGCCGCAGCTGCCATCGCCGGACACTTTACCGACATCCGAAACTGGCGTTTTAACTGAACCGCTGAGGAAGAAATGCAACCTTTTCGCGTACACCAGGGACTGGTCGCGCCGCTCGATCGGGCGAACGTAGACACTGACCAAATCATCCCCAAGCAGTTTCTCAAGCGTATCGAGCGCACAGGTTTTGGCGAATTCCTTTTTTACGACTGGCGTCACACTTCCGGGAGCGAAAAGCCATCTTTCGTCCTCGATGAACCGCGTTATCGAGGTGCAAGCATTTTGCTTGCAGGCAAGAATTTTGGCTGTGGCTCATCTCGCGAGCACGCAGTCTGGGCGTTAGATGATTTCGGCTTTCGCGCGGTGATCGCTCCGTCATTTGCAGATATCTTTGCTAACAACTGTTCAAAGAATGGTGTGCTCGCCGTGGTTCTGACCGAGCAAGAAGTAGCTGAGCTTGTCCGCCGGGCGCGGGAGATTCCGCAGTATCATTTGAAAATAGATCTCGAGGAGCTTCGCGTCAGCGACGAGCGTGGATTTTCAGCCGCCTTCACCATCGACGATTTCACTCGCCATTGCCTGCTCGAAGGCCTCGACGATATTGGATTGACCATGCAGCACGATGGCGAGATCGCAGCTTACGAAGCGCGGCATCCGTTGCCGTCGAGCGCCAAGCATTTGAGTTCCAGCACTTAGCATTTGGCACTTAGCATTTAGCCATTCCAGTGATGGGCAGGTACTGGCAACGGAAGCAGCCGTGGCGGGCTAAGTGCCAAGTGCTAAATGCCGAGTGCCGCTCCGGTACATCCGTAACAATTCATCCAGCATCCGAAAGCCATGCACAAGTTGTCGATAAAAACGCGTAAAAAGCGTGAAGTCGTGGATATCACTGACACGGTAGAAAACTGGCTTGGTAAAAAATATCCGGACGTGCCCGGCATTTGCAATCTGCTGATTCTGCATACCACCGCCGCTCTGACCACTGCCGACCTCGATCCCGGCACCGACCTCGATATGCTGGATGCATTTGAAGCGATGGTCCCCAAACTGCGATATCGTCATCCTCACGACCCGGCCCATGTACCCGATCACATACTCTCCTCGCTGATCGGCACATCGGTGGCATTGCCCTTTGAACGAGGCAAGATGTAGCTCGGCACCTGGCAAAGAGTTGTTCTAATCGAACTCGACGGACCGCGGGAAAGAGAAATTGTCCTGACCATCACGGCTGAGCGCTAGCTACTTCCCTCTGTCGCCAGAATTTTCCCGCATTCATCGTCGCGATGTAATCAGAAATTCACCTGCCTGTAACACTGCTGTAACACGTACCCACTAAAAGTGAAGGCATCAATTCAGGAGGAAACATTCGAGTGCTACGGCGCATAAGCATTTTCTTGTTTTTACTGGCGATCCCCATGTGGGGAGAGACCGTCACGCTGAATGGGGCAGGCGCAACTTTTCCTTACCCCATGTATTCCAAGTGGTTCAGCGAATATAACAAACTGCATTCCGACATTCAGTTCAACTACCAGTCCATCGGTAGCGGAGGCGGGATTCGCCAAGTCTTGGCGGGCACGGTTGATTTTGGTGCCACAGATGGCCCAATGACCGATGAGCAGCTAGGCCAGGCCAAATCCAAGATCCTGCACATTCCGACCGTCCTCGGCGCCGACGTTCCGGCTTACAACATTCCTGGTGTCAGCGAAGAGTTGAAGTTTACGCCGGAGGTGCTCGCCAATATTTTCCTCGGCAAGATTACGTCCTGGAATGATGCCGCTATCGCCAAGGCAAATCCCGGCGTCAACCTGCCCAACCAGCCCGTCATCGTCATCCATCGTTCCGACGGAAGTGGCACGACGTACATCTGGACCGACTATCTCTCAAAAGTAAGTCCTGACTGGAAAAATCAGGTAGGCAAAGGCACCTCGGTGAAGTGGCCGGTGGGCCTGGGTGGCAAGGGCAATGAGGGAGTCGCCGGCATGATCCGCCAGATGCAGGGCTCAATCGGATATGTAGAGCTCATCTACGCCGTGCAGAATCACATCGCCTATGGATCGGTTAAGAACGCCGGCGGCGAGTTTGTGAAAGCAAGTCTTGCGAGTGTGACGGCGGCCGCGGCTTCAGTAAAGACCATGCCCGCAGACTTCCGCGTTTCTATCACGAACGCTCCCGGCAAGGATGCTTATCCGATTGCCAGCTTTACCTGGCTCTTGATCCCGACCCCGTCGAAGGATGCTGCCAAGGGAAAGATGATCGCCGATTTCCTGAACTGGATGGTTGAAGACGGCCAGAAAATGACGGCTGATCTGTCCTACGCGCCTCTGCCCGAGAGCGTGGCCGCGAAAGTCAAGGAGACGATCAAGCAAGTTAAGTAGTCAATTCAATTGCCCTGGGTTCAACAATCAAGTTCTGAGTTCAGTCCAACCATCCGCCTTCGCTTGGCGAGGCAAAGGAGAAAAGATGAAGTCCGCTCTGAGGTGGTGTGTAGTTCCGCTGTTAGCGACAACGCTGGTGGCGCAGACTGCTCCCAGACCGAAGTCACGAAAGGCAGCGACTCCCGCCCAGCCCGAAGTGACAGCACAGGATGTGCAATCGCTGCGCGACGCGCTAGCAGCGCAGCAGCAGCAGATCGAACAGCTCAAGCAACAATTGCAGCAGCGCGATCAATCCTGGCAACAAACTCAGCAGCAACTCCAGCAGGCACAGACCGCTGCCACCGAGGCTCAGCAAAAAGCCGCTTCCGTGGAAACGTCGACGACCGAGGAAAAGGACAGCGTAGCCAAATTGACCAGCGATATGGCCGACGTAAAAACCACGCTGACTAATACCGCTGTCGGAACCCAGGAAGAGCAGAAGCGCGTCTCAACTCTCGAAGGTTTGCTGGGCCGCTTCCGCTTCAATGGAGACGTTCGAGTGCGCGGAGAGAATTTCTTTCAGGATGCGCCCGGCTTTTTCGATCGCAACCGCGGACGTATTCGCGTACGTTTCGGCGTTGAAGGCAAGTTGACCGAGGATTTCGTCGGGGGTTTCTATCTGGCAAGCGGCTCGTTGGGTGATCCGACCACCACGAACACAACGTTGACCAATTTTTTCGACCGCCACACCATCGGGATCGATAGGGGATACATCACCTATAACCCGCTAGCCCACAAGTGGATTTCCTTAACCGGCGGCAAATTCGCCTACAGCTGGATTCGTACTCCACAAACCTTCGACAACGATCTCAACCCTGAAGGCTTCAGCGAAAAATTCTCCTGGGATTTCACCACTCCGTTCGTAAAAAACCTCACCTTCCAAGCGATGCAGCTTCTGGTGAACGAAGCCTCTAAGGCGACTGACTCCTACAACATCGGGGGACAAGTTTCCGCGCGTTTGCAAATCGGCCCGCTCACCACCACACCTTCATTCAGCTTGATGAAGTGGAACAAGCCCGACTCGATCCTCCAAGCCAGCGCGTTCGCGACTCAAGCCACGACTACCACCGGCGGCCTGCCTGTTCCGGGCGAAGGTCCGGGTTGCGCGACTGGTGCGGGACTGCCCACCACCCCGTCGTGCGCTTTCGGACCCAACGGCATGACCAATGCGACCCTGACCGATGCCGCCGGCAAGGCACACTTCTGGTCTCAGTTCTTCTATGCGGATTTCATTCTGAACAATCAGATCAAAACAGGCATTGCCCGCTTGCCGCTGAACCTGTTGCTCGAATATGAAGACAACCTGAGTGCAAAAGACCACCCACTCGATCCTGCGGGAGTTGAACTAACTAATCTAGGCAAGCAGTCGCATGCTTATCTCGCGGAAATCAGCTTAGGGCAGTCTAAGAACAAGAACGACTTTCAGATTGGTTACGCCTGGGCCAGGCAGGAACAGGACTCTGCCATCGCGTCGTTTGTTGAGAGCGATCAACGAGCTCCCACCAATATCCTGCAGCATCGGATCTTCGGCTCATGGAAGCTGCGTAACAACGTGACTGCCGCCTATACCTTGTGGCTCGGGCGAACCCTCAACATTAATCTGCAGCACGCAGTCGTTGCTTCGGGCACAACGCCGGGAACGACCGAGCCGAACCTCCGGCGTATGCAGTTTGATTTGGTTTACAGCTTCTAACGAAACCAAAGCGGGTTACCGCTGATCGACCGGCAACCCGCTTAGCTAATACTGGACCCAATCCCGTACCCGGCGACGACTGGGGAGAAGTCTGCTTTTAACACTCCTGTAACACTGCTTTGATAGCCTGCTGACGATGGCAAACGGAGCCCTTAGAGTGCCGGGCCTGACTGGTCCCAAACCTGTTGCCGGGCCCCAACTTGCACGCGATACCAGTTTGTCTGCAATTCGCTTGAAAGACGCTGGAGGCCGCCTGGCCGACAATGTTTTCCACGGTCTCGTCCTTTCTTGCGCGCTCGCCATCCTTGCTGTGGTCGGGCTTGTACTGTACGAACTCATTTCCAAATCCCAGCTCTCGTGGCATGCCTTCGGCTTCAAATTTTTCCTCGGCCAAAACTGGGATCCCGTCCAAGACCAATTCGGTGCTCTGCCCTTTATTTACGGCACCATCGTCTCTTCGCTTTTGGCTCTCATATTAGCCGTCCCTTTGGCCATTGGCGTGGCGGTTTTTACCACGGAGATGTCACCTCGCTGGCTGCGCGGTCCGCTTGCTTTTACCACCGAACTTCTGGCAGCGATTCCAAGCGTGATTTATGGCTTGTGGGCAATCTTCGTTTTAGTTCCTCTGCTTCGCCAATATGTTCAACCCTGGTTAGCTCGTTATTTGGGATGGACCGGCCTTTTTGAAGGCCCTCCGTATGGCATTGGGATGCTCGCGGCGGGAATTATTCTGGCCATCATGATTGTCCCTATCGTCTCCTCCATTACCCGCGAGGTAATGACTGCAGTCTCGCAACAGCAAAGGGAAAGTGTGCTGGCCTTAGGTGCCACCCGTTGGGAGATGATTCGCATGGGCGTGTTGCGCAATGCTCGTGCCGGCATCATGGGTGGGGTGATTCTCGGTCTGGGACGCGCGCTCGGCGAAACCATGGCCCTGACCATGGTGATCGGCAATCGTCCTGAGATCGCTCGCTCTCTGTTCGCTCCCGGTTACACCATGGCGAGCGTGATTGCCAATGAATTCAGTGAGGCAACGGGAAACCTTTATCTCAGTGCTCTGATTGAAGTCGGGCTGGCCTTATTTCTGGTTACAATGGTGGTCAATATTCTGGCCCAACTTTTGGTTTGGTCCGTAACGCGTGGAGCTCCTGCGAGGACCCATGCCTGAAGATCCTATCGCCACCTCGAAGAAGACTGTGCCACGGGTCAATCTGCGTCGGCGCGTAGTCAACGGTGCCGTTACATGTGCAGCAGCCGGTTCAGTGATCCTGGTACTCATTCCCTTGGTCGCAGTTTTTGGCTATCTGGTTTATCGCGGCATTGGTTCCGTGAATTGGGCATTTCTCACCCAGACTCCCAAGCCGGTTGGAGAAGCCGGAGGCGGAATGGCCAATGCAATCGCCGGCTCCGCCTTTATTCTGCTAATCGCGAGTGTGATCGGTGTGCCCTTCGGCATTGGTGCTGGCATCTATCTGGCTGAATATGGACGCAATCGCTTTGGAGACGTCATCCGCTTCACTGCTGACGTCTTGAACGGAGTGCCTTCCATCGTGATTGGCATCGTGGCCTACGGCATCGTTGTCCTCGCACAGGGACACTTCTCGGCGCTGGCCGGCGGAGTCGCTCTTTCGCTGATGATGATTCCAACTATCAGTCGCACCACGGAAGAGATGCTCCTGCTGGTGCCGAACTCGCTGCGCGAAGCCTCCTATGGATTGGGAATTTCTCGTTGGCGTACCACACTGTCCATTACATTGCGCACCGCGACTTCCGGAGTCATCACCGGAGTGATGCTGGCCTTTGCCCGCGTGGCGGGCGAAACTGCACCCCTGCTATTCACCGCCTTTGGCAATCAGTATTGGAATTTTAGTATGGAGCAGCCCACCGCCGCGCTGCCATTGCAGATATTTACTTATGCCATTTCGCCTTTCGACGAATGGCACCGCCAAGCCTGGGCCGGGGCGCTTGTCCTGATTGTGCTTATCGTAGTTTCAGTGAGCGCCGTTCGTATCGCGGCCAGCCGCGGGATGCTGAAGGGGGCCAATTGAACGCCGAACCAAACACCGAGATTGGCGTCCAGGTCGAAAATCTGAACGCCTGGTTCGGCAAGACTCAGGCTCTTCAAGACATCAGCATGAATGTGGCCGCCAAACATGCCACGGCGATCATCGGACCTTCGGGTTGTGGCAAGTCCACCTTCGTTCGCTGCCTGAACCGAATGCATGAAACCGTGCGCGATGCCCGTGTGACCGGACGAGTTCGTATCGGTGAGCTGGACGTTTATAACGGGACGCCGGCGGTGTACGTTCGGCGTCACGTGGGCATGGTGTTTCAGAAAGCCAATCCATTTCCTACCATGTCGATTTACGATAACGTCGCCGCCGGGCTCAGGTTAAATGGCTTCAGTGATCGTCACAAGTTGGATGAAATCGTCGAGAACTCATTAAAGATGGCGGTACTGTGGGACGAAATCAAGGGCGATTTGCGCAAAAAGTCCGGCGCCAGCCTCTCCGGCGGACAACAGCAGCGCCTCTGCATCGCGCGTGCTCTGGCCGTCGAACCTCAAGTTCTTCTCATGGACGAGCCTTGCTCCGCGCTCGATCCCATCTCGAGCGGCAAAATCGAAGACCTGATTTTCCAACTCAAAGAGCATTACACAATCGTGATTGTCACGCATAATATGCAACAGGCGGCGCGGGTGGCGGAGTACACAGGTTTCTTTCTTCTGGGCCGCCTCATCGAATTTGATAAAACAGAAAAGATTTTCACCAAACCGTCCGAGAAGCGGACGGAAGACTACATCACAGGCAGGTTTGGATAATGCGTACCCGGTTTCAGCAGGCCCTGGATGAACTTCGGCAGCGTTTGCTGCTCATGGGTGGATTGGCCGAGCAGGCTGTAGATCGTGCCTGCCGCGCTTACACCGAGCGCGACCTGACAATCTGTCACATGGTGCTCGAAGGCGAGACTCAGATCAACGCTGCCGAGCGTGAGATCGACGAACTCGCTTTCGACCTTCTCGCCATGCAGCAGCCCATGGCAGTGGATCTTCGTTTCATCATGGCCGTGATCAAAATTAATTCCGATTTGGAGCGGGTAGGCGACCAGGCCGTGAATATTACAGAGCGCGTCATGGACCTGGTGGAGATGCCTGCCGAGGAGCTTCCAGTCGATATTCCCCGCATGGCGACCGCGGTTGGAGCCATGGTCCGCCGCGCTCTGGAATCCTTCATTGAGGGCAAAGCCGAACTGGCCATGGCTGTATTGGAGATGGATAACGTCATCGACCGCATGCGCGACGAGGCTTTCATCATGTTGGTAAAGACCATGAATGAACGCCCCCAGGCCACCCGCCAGGCTCTGGACGCCTTGCTCGTCACTCGCAATCTGGAACGTGTTGCCGACCACGCCACTAACATCGCCGAAGATGTCATCTTCTGGGTCCGTGGTGCGGACGTGCGGCACAACGCAATTCCAGAAACGACAGCTCCGGCGAAGAAGTAAGATTTCCTGGTGAGGCCGGCCTACAACTCTTGAAGCCAACCATCGTTGTAGTGGAGGACGATCTCGATATTTGCCGCCTGGTGCAACACCATCTGGAAGCGGCAGGTTTTTCAGTGCGCGCTTATAACTCGGGAAGCACAGTGATCAGTGACGCCGAGCGGCAGCGTCCTGGAATGTTTATTCTCGATATCATGGTGCCGGGCAGGGACGGATTGGAACTCTGCCGGTACATCCGACAGACACCTTCGCTTTCTACAATCCCAGTAATCTTCTTAACCGCGAAGAGTGCTGAGGCGGACCGTGTGCTTGGTCTGGAGCTCGGGGCTGACGATTACATCCCCAAACCTTTCAGCCCGCGTGAACTGGTGGCGCGAGTCAAGGCCGTGCTCCGCCGCTTTGAACAGCCGCTATCCCCCGCTCCGCTCCGCGTGGGGCAGATCGAAATCGATCCCGGTGCCATGACGCTCAGCGTCGCCGGAAAGCTCGTCACTACCACGGCAACCGAGTTCCGGTTGCTCGATTATTTTGCCCGCCATGCCGGCCGCGTCTTCACTCGCGACCAATTGCTCGATTCGGTCTGGCGCGATACCTCCTACGTCACCCCGCGCTCGGTGGATGTTTACGTACGCCGTATCCGTGAAAAAATCGAACCTGATCCGGAGAATCCGCGCTACCTTAAGACAGTACGCGGCGCCGGTTATCGGTTCGAGGTTCCAAAGTGAGGAGTCGAATTTTTTTCAAGCTGCTCGCGGTTTTTGTTCTCGTAATCGCCGCAGCCATGGTCACTTTAGATTTCTCCGTTCGCAGCGCCTGGGAAAAGTCTTTACGGCAGGAGATCGAGCGCAACCTTACCCAGAAAACTGTCCTGTTCGCACATCGCGTAGACATCGATCGAAGCCATTCGCTGACAGAGATCGCGGCTCAGGAAGCCTTGGCCGCCGGGGCTCGCGCCACCATTATCGATCCCACTGGCAAGGTCCTGGCGGATTCCGAGGCCAACCCATCCGCAATGGAGAACCATGCCCGGCGTAAAGAGTTCGTGGCGGCGCTTCAGGGAAACGTTGGGTCGGACGAACGCCGCAGCTATACTCTCGGTGTCCCATTCCTTTATGTAGCCGCTCCCGTTTCCGGCGGAGCAGTCCGCTTCGCCTATCCTCTTTCCGATGTGGAGGCTACTACCAAGCGTGTGCGTCACACACTTTTGCTTGCTTCGGCGATGGCCTTTGTTGTCGCCCTGCTGATTGCCGGAATCGCGGCACAATACATTGCCCGCCGCCTCCGCCGTATTGTGGAGTTTGCCGATCACATTGCTGAAGGTGATTTGACAGCGCGCATCTCTGAATCTTCGCGGGACGAGATTGGCCAAGTAGCCGCGGCTCTCGACAAGACTGCCCGCAAGCTCGAGGAGAGTTTTGCCGCGCTGCAAACCAGCCAGCGTCAACTCGAAACTTTACTGAACAGCATGCAGGACGCGGTCATCGCCGTGAATGCCGATGGCCGTGTGCAATGGGCCAATCGAAGTATGGACCGCTTGCTCCCCCAACGCACCCGCCTGAACGCTCCCGTAGTCGAGACCGTCCGCGACCCCGATTTTCTCCGCGCCGTCCGCAACGCCACGGAAACCCGCAAGGTCACTTCCGCTCGTGCGGCTTCTATTCTTCCCGGCCGCAGCTTTGATGTGACCGCAGCTCCCCTGCCCGGCGGAGGCGCGGTTGCCGTACTGCGCGATCTCACCGAGACGGAACGCATCGAGAAGACACGCCGCGACTTTATCGCCAACGTCTCGCACGAGCTGCGAACTCCGCTCACGTCTATACAAGGTTATGCAGAAACCCTGCTCGACAGCGGCTGCGAAAAAAATCATTTGCCGGAGTTTCTAGAGATCATCCGTAAAAATGCCGCGCGGATGTCGCGTCTCACCGAAGATCTTCTCACGCTGGCGCGGGTTGAATCGGGAGAGCAACGTTTCGATCCTCAACCCGTTACGCCAGCAGAACTTCTTCACGATGCCCTCGAAAGTTTCGGCAAAATCGCCCGTGCGCAAGGCATCGAACTGACCGCGGAGGATGGCAACACCCCAATGGTGAAGGCTGATCGCGAGGCCATCCATCAAGTGCTTTCCAATTTAATTGACAACGCATTGAAGTACGGGGCCAACGGTGGACGTGTCATCGTCGGCGCCCGGCCCGACGGGGATGCGGTCGAGTTCTACGTACGCGATTTCGGTCCTGGCATTCCTTCGCAGCACCTTCCTCGGCTGTTCGAGCGTTTCTACCGTGTCGATAAAGCTCGCTCTCGCGAGTCAGGTGGCACCGGATTGGGACTGGCCATCGCCAAACATATTGTTTTGGCTCATGGCGGCTCTATCTGGGCGCAAAGTGAACTCAATCATGGCTCGACATTTTCGTTCACGCTGCCAGTCCGGGCCGCAACCTGAAGATTGATGTCGAATGCGCTCGTTCGAGGTTGCGGCAGCACGAACAGCGACTGAATCTCTCTACAGCTGTTGTTGTAAACTGAAAATAGCCGCTTGTCCCCGGAGGGATGCGTGAGTGGTTGAAACGGGCGGTCTTGAAAACCGCTGTACCCGAAAGGGTATCGGGGGTTCGAATCCCTCTCCCTCCGCCACTATGCGATTGGCGTATTCACGGTGCGGCAGGAACATTCGTACTTCCCACCAAGCCCCTTCCCCTACCTACGGTGGATCCTTTGAGCCCCACGACGGGTGACGGCGCGAGTTGGCCCCAGTCTGTTTCCTCCGGACTTTACCTCCAAAGGATACCGCTGGACGCACCTGGACTAACTTTTGTTACTTTTCTTTGGGTAGGTGAATCAATTATAAAGTAAGTACTTATTTCATCTTATGAAGGCTTTTTTTCGCACATGGGTGTTCTTGTGTCTAACGATTGGCGCGGCTGCGCAGGCCCCAGTTCTCGTTGCTAAGGGCAACGCTGTGCATGGCCTGTCCGCGATCGCCCTCCTGTACGGAGATGGTTCAGCGTTGTTTTCAGCCGGGGTTCCAGCAACGGATCGTACTACGGTCGTGCTGGTGGCTCCAGTGTCACTTCCCCGGATGTCGCCCGAGTTGGCTCTACAGGCATACCAAGGAAAATCCGTGTTGCAAGCAGCAACACTGGTTTCCTATTCCGCAAACACGCGCATTAGCGCCCAGCTTCCTGACACTTCGCAATATGGAGAGTTCGAACTGGAACGGCGTTACTCCGCGCCCCGCACTCTGGAATTCAAGGCTGTGAGCTTTGCTGGAGATGGCTTTGTCAAAAACAACATCATTACTCGCCTTCTGCAATCCGAGGTGGATCACGTTCAGAAGGATGACAGTTCATTGACGGCGATCAGCCGCGGGAATTACAAGTTCTCTTATAAAGGGACGTGCCAGTTGGACGGACGCACAGTGCATGTCTATCAGTTGAAACCGCGCAAGAAGCGAATTGGATTGTTTAAAGGCCGTCTGTACCTGGATGCGCACACCGGGAGTCTGGTCCGGGCCGAGGGAAGCGTGGTCAAATCGCCGTCGTTCTTCATCAAGAAAATTGAATTCGTGCAGGATTACTCTGACATCGGCTCCTTCACTCTGCCGGTGCACATCCACTCGGAAGCCATCACGCGTCTGCTGGGACGCGCTATCGTGGATATCTACCACAGTGACTACCAGCCCGTGGGCAATGCCACTCTGGCAACGCAGATCCCGGCGCTCTGAGCTGACGCATCACCCAGTCTCTGTATTTGCCACTACATTGTCTTTCCCGCAATATTTCTCGTACTGCTCGTAGATGTAGTTGTCAGTCATTCCTGCGATGTAGTCACACACCACTCGGGATAACGGTTCTTGCCTGGCTTTTTCCTGATAACTGGAAGGCAGGTTTTCTGGATGCGCCATCCATAAATCGAATAATTCGCTGATGACACGTTCAGCGTCGTTTTTCTCCGGATCCAGGGCGGCGCTGAAATACAGATTGGCGTACAGAAACTTCTTGGTCTCACTCCTTTCCAGCTCCACTGCCGGGCTGAACGTGACCAGTCGATGAGGACAGGCCCGCACCTCTTCCAGAGAACCTATCGCAGCACCTTGGACTTGTTTCTGTATGTTACTGATCAGGTCTCCGACCATGTGATCGAGCAAGCGCTTCAGCGCCTCGTTGAACTTCAATTTTTCCATGACACTGGGATATGTGTGTTCGGCTTCGTCGTAGAAACGGCCAAATACCGGAACGCCTGCGCATACACTTTCGAGGGTGAGCAGGTGAGCTTCGTAGCCATCGTCCAGGTCAGCCGTGTTATAGGCAATCTCGTCCGCCAGATCGATCAGTTGAGCTTCCAGCGGCGGACGTTGCTCGAGCATATACTCCGCAAGTTCAGGAAACTGGCGGGCATCATAGTCGTGCGAATGCTTGATGATGCCTTCGCGCACCTCGAATGTCAGATTCAATCCCCGAAAAGCGGCATAACGCATTTCGAAATCTTCGACAATCCGCAAGGCATGCAGATTGTGGTCGAAGAACGATCCGTGGGCGCGCATAGCAGCGTCGAGAGCTTTTTCCCCGGCGTGCCCGAAGGGCGGATGCCCGACATCATGCACCAGGGCTAAAGCCTCCACCAGATCCTCGTTCAAGCCCAGTTGTAAGGCAATCGTCCGCGCGATCTGCGCTACTTCAATGGTGTGAGTAAGGCGGTTGCGGAAATGGTCGGAGTAGCGGCGCGTGAAAACCTGTGTCTTGGCTTCCAGTCGGCGAAAAGCGCGGGAGTGGATTACGCGGTCGCGATCGCGCTGAAAATCATTGCGATAAGGATGGCTGGGTTCGAAAAAACGGCGCCCGCGGGATTGTTCCACTCGCACCGCGTATTCGGCGAGCATGCAGTGAGTCTAGCATTGTTGATTTTGAACTCGTAGCGCCGGCGTCCCGCCGGCTCTCGTCAAATTCTGTTCCTCTGCTGGCAGCCGGCGGGACGCCGGCGCTAAATCCGTCAACAATTACTTGTTTTGGGAGTCTTCCTTGGCCAGCTTCATCTTGGCCGACTCGAGCTTTTTCTGCACACGTGCTACATCATTTTGATCCACTTCCGCGGCCACGGTTTTGTTCCACTCCTGCAGCGCCCGCTCCCAATGCGCCGCCGCCAGTTTTAGGCGCCCGGTCTTCTGATAGAGGTCTCCGAGGTGGTCCTGCACGGTAGGATCAGTACCGATCCGCTGCGAGGCCTTAATGAGCGTGTCTTCCGCCAGTTCGTATTTGCCCAGCTTGTAGTAAGCCCAACCCAATGAATCAAGGTAGGCGCCATTCGCTGGATCTAAGTCCACAGCCTTCTTGATCATGTTTAGCGCCTCATCCAACCTCATTCCCCGGTCCGCGAGCATGTAACCGAGGTAGTTCAGGACATTGGCGTTTTGCGCGTCACCGACAAGGACTTTGCGGAACATTTCTTCCGCTTGGTCATATTTCTTTTGGCGCTCGTAGATGGACCCGCGCAGAAAGTAGACGTCTTTCTTATCATCCGGCTTAGTGGAAAGCTGCTCCGCCTTGTCCACAGCTTCTTCAGCCTCGGGCCACCGTCTTAGCCGGCTATACATCTGGGCCAGCGTGATGTAGACCTCGCGGTCGTCCGGTTTGCCAGTGAGCAGCGACTTCACCTGCTGCAAACCAGCGTCCACTTGTCCCATGTCCGCCAGTTGAGCGGCGTAGACCATCTTCAAGCCACGATCCTTGGGCAGCCTCTGCGAAGCTTCTCTTGCCGCATCAGTGGCCTGTTGCCACTGCTTGGCTTCACGATAGGTATCAATGATTTGCTGATAGCCGCGCACCGCGTTGTCGTCGCCCAACACCAGCATCTTGCGGAAAGTGTCAATCGCAAGTTGGTTGTTGTTGTTCTCGCGATAAATTGTTCCCAGGCGCTCCAAAAATACCGCTCGATTGTTCTTCTCGCCCTGGGTGTAGCTGCTATCCGCTTTTTCCGTCTTCTTTAGCAGGTTCTGCAGGACCTGGATGGCTTCGTCGTAGCGGCCCTGCGCCTGATAGACCGCGGCGATGTTGTACGGAACCTCAATCGAGTCCTGCACCATGGACTCGGCCTTTTTCAAATTTTCCAGCGCCAGATCGAACTTACCGGTCTTGCGATAAATCTCCGCCATCTTCAGATAGGTCTGCGCATCTTCAGGGTTGGCGTCGGCGATAATCTTGTATTGCTCGAGCGCTGCGTTGGTTTGACCGTCATTCATCAAGTTCTGGGCCAAGCCCCGGATGGCATCCAGGTTGTCGCGATCCAGTTCAATCGCTCGCTTGTAAGCATCAATGGCATTTTTGTACTGCTTCTGCTGCTCATAGGTGTAGCCAAGCGCGGAATACAACTTTGCCGAGCGTGCAGCGTCGGGGATGGAAGCCAGCACCTGGGCAGCGCGATTGGTGTCGCCTTCCTCGTTGTAGAGATAAGCCAGCGTGGTGACTGCTTCTTCGGAATCCGGCTGCAGTTTGACCGCAATCTTGAACTCGTTCTCCGCCTTTTGAAGGTCGTTGTTCAGACGGTAAAGGCGGCCCAGAAGCAAGTGGTTATCGACATTGTCAGGTTCGATCTTGACCATCTGCTCGTATTGCTCGATGGCCAGCTTGAGGACGTTCTGCGATCCCCTACCCGCCTGAATATCCCCCAACGACCGCAAATAAATGCGCCCCAGCAGTTTATGGGCTTCCAGATTATTGGGATCGCGCTTGAGGATGTCTTGCGCCTCGATCACCGCATCCTTGATGCGCCCGGTCTTGGCGTAAAGCTCCGCCAGTCCTGAGGTCAGGTACTCTGACGTAGGATCCGCATCAATCGCCAGGCGGTACTCCTCGATAGCCTTGTTCGCCAGTTCGCTACGGCCATACATGGCCACTTGCTCCTCATACATGTGGGCCATAGCGTAATGATAATAAGCGGCAGCTCTGTCCGGCTTGTGCGTGGCAGGCTGTGTGGCTGGCTTGGCATTCGAGGCGGTGGCGGTTTGCTGGGCGAAAGCA
>MNDG01000072.1:0-3776 GCA_001914815.1 Acidobacteriales bacterium 13_2_20CM_55_8 | reverse complement strand
ACCCAACCGGTCGGCCGCTTCAATCACTTCTTTATCCCGGACTGACCCTCCGGGCTGGATGATGGCAGTGGCTCCGACCTTGGCGATCTCCTCCACTCCGTCGGGAAACGGGAAAAAGGCATCGGAAGCGGCTACGGTCCCCTTCAAGGGCAACACGGCCTTCATGGCGCCGATACGGCATGAATCCACACGGCTCATCTGCCCCGCCCCAACGCCAACCGTCTGTCCGTCTCGGGCATAGAGAATGGCATTCGACTTCACGTGTTTGCAGACCTTCCAGGCGAACAGCAGAGCACGTTTTTCTGCCGCCGTCGGCGGGCGTTTGCTAACGATTTTCAAGTCGTCTTCCTGCAATGCCCGCAGATCCGCGTCCTGTGCCAGAATCCCTCCCGAGACATTCTTCAACACCCATTTTTGTGGGGCATGGTTTATTTCTACCAGGCGCAGATTTTTCTTTGACGCGAATTTAGCTTTGGCCGCTTCATCGAACGATGGCGCGGCAATCACTTCCAGAAAAAGCTTGGCCATTTCTTCTGCCGCGTCGCTATCAACGGCTCGGTTCACGCCGATAACCCCTCCGAAAGCGGAAACCGGATCACACTCCAGCGCTTTTTTGTAAGCCTCAACCAGGGTTTTGGCGGTCGCGGTCCCAGAGGGATTGGTGTGCTTGATAATGGCGCAAACTGGTTCCTCGAATTCCTGAGCCAGATCCCATGCCGCTTGCAAGTCCACAATATTGTTATAAGAAAGCTCTTTTCCCTGGAGCGGCCGTCCATTCGCCACGCCAGCAGCGGAGCCATCGGAATACATTGCAGCTTTTTGGTGCGGGTTCTCGCCATAACGGAGGTCGGTGATCTTGTTGAAGGAAAGACGCAGGGTGTTCGGAAACTCGCTTTCCGAATGGAATTCGAAGCGGCCGTTGGCGCTGACCCGCTCCAATGTAGAAGCAATGGCGGAATCGTAAGCCGCCGTAGTCGCAAATGCTTTTTGCGCCAAACACCACTTGGTTGCCGCAGATAGCTCGCCCCCTGATTTGGCCAGTTCCTCCGCAATTGCGCCGTAGTCTGCCGGGGATGTGACGACGGCGACATCCTGAAAATTCTTAGCGGCGGAACGAATCATCGAAGGCCCGCCAATGTCGATGTTCTCGATCAGTTCCTCAAAGCGAACTCCCGGCTTGGCTGCGGTTTTTTCAAAGGCATACAGATTCACCACCACCATGTCGATCGGTTCAATACCGTGTTCCGCAACCGCGGTTCGGTGCGAGGCATTCTCCCGCCGATGCAAGATGCCTCCGTGCACCTTGGGATGCAGAGTTTTGACTCGTCCATCGAGCATCTCGGGAAAACCGGTGAGCTCGGAGATATCCTTTACGCGTATCCCGGAATCGCGCAGCAGTTTTGCAGTGCCTCCGGTCGAAATAAGTTCTACGCCCATACCATCGAGCCTGCGGGCGAAATCAACTAATCCTGTCTTGTCAGTGACACTGAGAATGGCACGCTGGATTTTCGACATTCACGGCCTCGAATGGTGAAGATGAAGTGCCTGGAATAGGCAGCCCAAAATTCTACCAGCAGAGTGGAGTGTCAGAGAGTAGATAACAGAGCTGGAGACGGGAGTGCTACTAAACCTTTGCCTTGGCCTTCAGCTTGACGTGGCCGTCCTGCACCTCGACCGAATACTCAACCTTTTCGCACTTGTACTGCTTCTGGATCTGGCTGGTTTTCTTTTGTACGAAAGTGGTAAAGCTGTCGATGTTGCCGGAAACCGCCTCTCCTGCTTTCTGCTTGGCTTCCGTAAGCACCTTGTAGAGCTTCTCTACCAGATCGTGTTCGGCGTGAGCATCCGACCATTCCACGGCGAAGGGCTGCTCTTCGGATGTCTTGTGTCCCACTCCGTATACTTTGTGTTCTGGCTCATGCTCCTCCGGACGAACTCCCTGCACCGAGAGCAGTGCATCTTGGGGACGACGGTAGCCTTCCTCACGGATGCGGGCTTTCTTTCTCCACAGATCGCTATAGATGGCATAGCGCTGGGCAATTTCGTTATAGCGGAACCGTTGCGAGAAACTCATTCGCGTCCCATCGCTGAATTTGCGCAGTAAGCTCAGCACCTTCCACTCGACATCCGTAGGCGGTCTTTTGGTGGGATTGCTGAAGTAGATCTCGTACTCGATCTTCAACCGGCGCAGTTGTGTATCGAGCAAAGTCAACTCTTCATCGATGGTCACAAATTCTCCAGCAGGTAGTGTAGGGCTCAAAGGACGACCAGACGAGGTTCCCGTTGGGCACAAGAGGGCATAGAACGAAAGTACTCAGAAGCAGCACTCAGCAGTCAGCATTCAGCACTCAGCCATCGATCTGGGAAAAGGGGCAGAAGGCGGAACCTGGCGCGGCTAAATGCTAAGTGCCGTAGCTGAGTGCTGACGGCTGAATGCTGAGTGCTGCCTTACTTACTTCACCGCATTCGACGCCATTTTCTTGACCATGGCGAGCACTAGCTTGCGATCGCTGTCGTTAAGACTCACGGAGTAGCGTCGAATCTGGCTCAGAAAGCGGAGTTCATCATCCGACAATTGGGGCAGCCCTTTAGAACCATTGCTATGCCCGGATTCCGAGAAGAACTGAGAGAGAGGCAGCTCCATGGCGCCTGCAATCTTGGCCAGCGTGTCGAGCGACGGGATGGTATGCCCGTTCTCCACTCGCGATAAATAACAGCGCAGCAGGCCGGTGCGCTTTTCAATGTCGCCTTGGGACATCCCCCGATGCAGCCGGAAGTTCCGGATAGTTTCGCCGATATTCATAGAAAAAACTTCCAAGTGAGGCTCCCGTGGATGGCTCGAATAGTAACCAGAGTAGTACCTTCTGGCAAGTGGAAATTCATTAAAACATGGCCGTGCAAAATGCGGGCGCCTAAATCAATGGTGCTCAGCACTCGCCGGAAGTTTTTGGAATTAAAGATTGAGGTTCATCATTTTTTCAAAGTGTCCGCTAGGAACTTCGTGGTGCGTTTCCAGGCATCCGCGGCGTCATCCGCGCGATAACCGGCTTTGTTATTGGGATTTTCAAAGGCGTGGCCGGCATTGGGATAAATAACAATCTCGACTTTCTTGCCCAGCTGCTTCAAGGTCTGCTCAAATTTCTTCACATCATCCACTGGGATACCGCGGTCCTGCCCACCAAAAATGCCGAGTATCGACGCGTTGATTTTCTTCAACGAGTCAGCGTCAACGGCGAGGTGGCCATAGTGGATCACGGCCGCGGTCAAAATTGGCTCCTGAAGTGCCACGTCAAGCGAGTAACCACCACCCATGCACCAGCCAATGGAAGCAATCCGGTCTTTCCTTACGTTCGGTTGTGATTTCAGAAATTCAAAGGCGGCATGCAAGTCGCGAGCAGCGCGGTCTTCCGGCACTCCACGCATGAGTTCGTGGGCCTCATCGGGAGTGGTCGCGACTTTTCCGCGGTAGAGATCAACGGCTAGCGCCACGTATCCCTGGTCGGCGAGTTTGGAGGCCTGTTCCTTTACCCAATCATTTAGTCCCCACCATTCGTGGATGACAATGATTCCCGGAAATGGACCTTTGCCACTTGGTGTGAACAGCATGCCTTGCACCGTCTCGTCGCCGCTTTTGTAAGAGACAGTTTTGCTGGTAGCGGCGAAAGAAGACATGGCAAAAAGAAATGTGAGGATCAGCAAAAGAATTTTCATGTTGCACTCCTGTTCAGCCCGGATGGCCGCGATATCAAAGTTCCAGCTCCATGTACATAGCCCCT
>MNDG01000160.1:29711-30904 GCA_001914815.1 Acidobacteriales bacterium 13_2_20CM_55_8 | reverse complement strand
GTGTCCGCTGTGCTTCCGAAAAGTGACTTCCACTTTCTGGCCGACAGGCAGCGCATTCCGCATGTCACCTTCAAGAACCAGCATATTAGACGATTTGACGCCATTCGACAGCGTGACTACCGATTTGTTCGGTTCTCCCACGTTGGATTCGAAGAACTGAACACTTTCCACTCTTCCGCTCTGCACAACTCCGTCGCGGGTAGTCCGCGTCGTCGAGGCAGACGTACCTTTCGCGGAAGTCCCACGTCGCTTGCGAACTTCAAACAACACATTCATCCCCAGAATTCCTGACATTGCCAGCAGGATCAGCGACGTAAACAGCCCATCCACAGTCAGGGGAGAACCATAGAGGACGATCCAGACAACACCCAGCAAGGGAACGAGCGCCAACACAAGGGAAAGCAGCAGGACCATAAGGTCTTCTCGGAAGGGCCAGAGCTACGCCCGACTACTCGGCAACAGATTAGCAGAAGCGGAGGCTGGGTTTCACGTCTCAGAAGATCTAGGCTGAGGTTAGGCGCATTTGTCGCGCCAGTCCCCGATTTCTTTTAGCCCTTCGGTCCGAGTCTGCTCGAACAATCTGACCCGGTGACGGGAGTGCTCGAATTCGTGGATATCGGCCCATACTTCAGCCTGCCAGGGCTCATCATGAACTGAGGACTCCCCGCACGTAGCGCACCGTGTGTGGAGTTTCCGGACGATTCGAACTGCCGCCGCCCGGGATTGCGGCAACTCAATGAAGATGCAGCGAACTTCCTGGATATCTTCGGTTTCGCCAATGATGTGCTCATAACGCAGTAGAAAACCGAATCCGAGCTTGCGGGCTTCTAGTTCCGCCTCGTTCCGGGTATGAAAAGGGCCGTACTCGGCGCGCAGCTGTTCGGTAGAATCACACGCCATCCAGAAAATTTCCTTGTAAGACATTACCCTGCCTCGCGGGTTGCACTCTTGGCGGACACTGCACGCCGAAACGACGGAGACAACCACTGTTTGGAATTGCAATTGGAATGCCGCACGGGATGAGCTAAACGATTGCTAATACAAGGCCTTTCATGACAGTGAGCAGCAATAAAACGGCTGGTAATGCAAGGTTTTGCAGCGTTTTCCCTCTTTTTGGCGCGTCCTGCCCGCGGGTGCGTTTGTGATTACTTGGCGGAGGGGGCTGATTTGCATTAACATCTCCACACATTTTA
>MNDG01000160.1:0-29649 GCA_001914815.1 Acidobacteriales bacterium 13_2_20CM_55_8 | reverse complement strand
CATGGAAAGACTTTCTCGGAAAATCTTTTTACCGTCAATGTGAGCCGCGAAGGGGCGAAGCTCGAGGGAGTTCGTCCTCTAATCAAAGTTGGTGAGACCATCGGCATGGTCCACGGCCAGAGTAAGGGCCGTTTTTCTGTGAAGTGGGTAGGCCAACCGGGCACGGCTCAAGAGGGACAGATCGGCCTGCAAAATGTTTCACCCGAAAAATCGATTTGGGATTTTCCTTTGCCCGCACCTGGATTGGACGAGTACGGGCGGCACTCGATGGGCAGCGAGCGCCGCAAGTATCCCCGCCTGAAGTGCGTAAACTCCATCGAACTTCATGCGCACGGGGACGAGGCGCCAATTTGGGGCAAAGCCTCCGATCTCAGTTTGGGTGGCTGCTTTATCGAGATGCCGATTCCGCTAAAAGAAGGCACCAAGCTCAAACTTGTACTCTGGATCAAAGAGACCAAGCTCAAGGTCACGGCAAGAGTTGCCAGCAGCCGGCCAGGTTTCGGGATTGGAGTTCAATTCACGGAAATTGCCGAAGACGATGTCGCACGACTCAAAGATTACCTCAAAAGTATGACTCGGATTCCGATGTAGCACTGGATTACGCCGCGCGATCATGCCTGATGCGGGTCAGCGGAACCACAACCTTCACGGGTAGGTATAAGAGCCCACCCAAGATGACATTCTCTACGCACGCGCGATCTCCACAGGAAATCAATTCGTGTCGTAGCGGGTGTGTGGGGGACGCGGCAGGGTGATCACACTGCCGCGCGAGTTCGTCTCTGTCTCTGCCCTAGACATCGAATCCAGGCAGCGCTCCACAGCGGCCGAAAGATACAGGTGTTGCACTGGTTTGGTCAGGTATGCCTTGGCACCCAGCAAAGTCGCTCGTCGTATTTTGGCCGGATCATCGACACCGGAACACATAATGACGTTCAAGTCCGGCTGAAGCTTCATTAGACGCCGCAAGGTCTTCAGCCCATCCATCCCCGGCATCTGGACATCCAGCAGGACGACCGCGGGAGAACAACCTTGACGGATACACAACAAAGCGTCCGCCCCGTTGCTGGCAGTCTCAACCTGGTAGGAGTCGATCTCCAGGAGAAGCCGCAGGTACCGCAACATGGCGGGTGAGTCGTCCACTACTAAAATAGTAGCCTTTGTACCGTTGGCTCGAGCGGAAAGCGGGACCATACAGCTGCCTCCCTTCGCCGCGGCCAGACTGCGAAGCGACCCGAGAACTGCGTAGGAATTCGCATGTAGTACCTCAGCCTGCATCTGGCGTCAATCATCTTCGTGTGGGTTTAGCGTCCCAATTTTCAAAGACATGCCTGCCGTCCACAGGCCTATGCCACGAAATTGTGCAGTCAGTTTGGAAGCCCTTTCCCATCCATCCTGCCCCACAAACTGTCCCCGCCCTCAACCAACGCCGCTGAAGCCGACTTTCGAGGGGAATCTGAATTTCGTGTTGTGAAAAACTAGTTCTAAATCATGAGTGACGGGCTCCCGGAGTTTGAGTTCTTGAGCAGTTCCCGATGGAATCGCATGTCATGAAGCCTGCCGCCCGGATTTGTCTCAGGAAACGAATCCTTAACCCAGCTGCGGCAAAACACCACGTGGGTCCGGCTGCGAAGCGGATTGCGAAGGCGTGTTCCGTGTAACCCGCCAGGCTGCACCGCCTTGCCGGGCGACATACAGCGCCAGTTCCAGTCGGCTCCAGACCCCAAGTTTGTCGAACGTGGTTCGCAGCTAGTTTTTTACGACCTGCTCCGAGGTTCCAATGATCGTGGCGGTTGGTGAGACCCTCCCATACCAGAGTGGCGACTTGCATTTCCTTCGTGGTTAGACACTCACAGGGTTGCATGTCTGCTCCTTCAGAAACATCGCTGTCGCGAGTTTCACGCGTTTACGACCGTCCCGGATACCTGCCCTGAGGAATAAAGTGCGTAGATGTTGTTTGACTGTTCGCGGACTGATGTGCAATTCCTCGGCAATTTCCCGATTGCTACACCCCGCCACCAGGAGTTTCAGAACCTCCGTGTCGCGTCGCGTAATTTTGATTTCATCCAGATTCACCATGCTGTCGCCTCCTTCTCGCATTTACCTACAAGCAGGTCTTTCGCCAAACCTTCGCCACGACCGCGGTCGCGACAAGCCTCATTGATAGTTCAGCTTAGCGATTGTGCGGCGAGCTGATCCCCACCTACGCTTTGCGATTACGGGAGTTCAGTTCCACAATGGCACACAGCGATGTCGATTTCATCTATGACAGAATTAAGGACGGGTTAATGTTCTTGCCCTTAGCATTGAGACAAATCTCTTTGTTAGGAGCAACGATGATGATCTCGAGAATGGGTCCATGCCTCGCACTGTGTATCTTGTGTTTTGTGCTCAGTGGAGAAGATCCGGTTGAGGTAAATCGTGCGCGTCTTGATCGTGGAAGATGAACCGCGGCTTGCGGAAAATATTGCACGCAGCCTGCGCGAGAGTGCCGGTTATGCAGTTGATGTTGCCGCCGATGGTCAGGAAGGTTGGTTTCTCGCCGAATCCAATACTTATGATGTCGTGCTCCTGGATTTAATGCTGCCTCAAATGGATGGAATGCAGCTCCTCACCCGCATTCGCCAGGCCGGTCAGCTCACGCCCGTGCTGGTGCTAACCGCGCGCGACGAAAAAGAATCTGTGGTGGCCTTGCTCAACGCCGGAGCTGATGACTATCTGACCAAGCCTTTTGATCTGGGCGAGTTGCTGGCCCGGACCAAAGCCTTGATCCGTCGTGGCAAAGGTCAGCCCTCACCAGTGCTCGTGATCGGCGACCTACAACTCAATACCGTGAATCGCACAGTGCAGCGCTCTGGCCGGACGATCATGCTCACGGCCATGGAATATCGTGTGCTTGAATATCTGGCGCACCGCCCCGGCGCGGTAGTGTCAAAAACTGAGCTGCTGGAGCATCTCTACGACTATAACTGGGAAAAATTCAGCAATGTGATCGAAGTGTATATCTCCGGGCTGCGGCGTAAGCTGGATAATGGCTCTGACCAGCAATTGATCCATACTGTTCGCGGCCAGGGTTATATTTTGCAGGATTGAGCATGCTTCGTAGCAAGTCCATCAAAGGCCGACTGATCGCGACCGTGGTCGTCTCCCAGGCCCTGCTGGCTGCGGGACTTCTTTTCGCAGGCGTGTTCTATACCCGCCGCAGGCTGGTATCAACGCTCGATGCCGGCCTGCAAGCGCGCGCCATGAGTGTGGCCGCACTAGTTCGGTATACAGAGGACGCTAGCGGGAACGTGTACTTCGACGACAGTCTGATGCCGCGGTCGCTCGATCCCGACCACCCCGACTTTTTTGCGGTATGGACGGAAAGATCGGGACTCCTCACCCGTTCTTCCAATTGGCCGGCAGGCTTGGAGATACCTGCTGGACCGGACCTTCATTGGGATCTAACTTGGGCCCATGTTACTTACCGTGTGTGGCGCATCTCCCATGTTCCGGTATTGGACCGCGAAGAAGGACAATCTTTCCGCCCTCAAGATCTGACCATTGTTTACGCCGCGCCCCTGATCCAAGTCCACGAACAAGTCCGGGCAGCAGGAGTGTTCATCGCCTTGGCAAGTCTGGCCCTACTGGGAGCTACCTTTCTGCTGGCACTCTATGGAATTCGCCGCGGACTACTGCCTCTACAGCGTTTGGCCAAACAGGCAGCTCTGGTCTCAGCTCACAACTGGGAGCTTCGTCTGCCCACGGATGCTGAAGAGACCACCGAATTGCGTCCATTGACCCAGTCCATGATCACGATGCTAGCCCGGCTGGAACGTTCGTTTGTGCAGCAACGAGAATTCCTGGGCAACGCCGCACACGAGTTGAAGACGCCGGTAGCAGTTTTGAAGTCCACTCTGCAATCGCTACTGCACCGGCCTCGCAGTTCAGAAGAATATCGTGCCGGAGTGCAGGAGTCGCTCGAAGACCTGGGGCGGCTGGAGCGACTTCTGCAGTGGATGCTACGTTTGGCCCGCGCCGAGCAGTGGGCACACGGAGCGCTGCGGCGGGATATTGAACTCATCGATATCACCGAGACCTGCGAAGAAGCTGTAGAAAGAATTCGCAGTCTGGCACAATCCCGTCATACCCGCATCCATCTTGCTACCAATGGCAAGGTGCTTTTTCGCGCTGACCCAGAGGACTTACAACTGGTATGGCAAAACCTACTGGAAAATGCGGTGCGCTACAGCTCCGAAGGCGGAGTGGTTGAGGTGGCTGTCACGCGCACGGATGGAGGACCGGCACGGATTATCTTCGAAGACCACGGCGTCGGTATCCCCGCTGACGAGTTGCCGCATGTTTTTGAGAGATTCTATCGAGGGGCTTGGGTTAGCCATCGCGAAAGCGCTGGTCGAAGCGTATGGTGGAACCATTACTGCCGAAAATGCCCCCAGCCAAGGCACACGCATGACCGTAGAACTCCCGTTGAACGGCAGCAACTGAATTCCTATTGGCTGCATCCATTCAGGTTCTCTTAATCTTCGTTCCCTCATGATTAAACGTTTGTGCTACTGGTGAAATGCATGGACATCTCACGTTGCTACATCCTTGATCGCGCTCTGAAATTCTGGCTCATGGCGTTGACCTTTTCGTTCCAGGTGTTATCACAGGCAGCGCCCAACCAAGCGACCGTCGGACCTGACAACACGCAAGCAACCAGCAGCGCTCCGCTGACTTTGACCTTACAGGATGCATTGGCACGAGCGCGCAAGAATAGTCCTGAATATCGCGCTGCGCTTACGGAATTTGGATTGGCAAAAGAAGAGCGCGTGCAGAGCCGGGCAGCGCTTCTTCCCAACGTGAACTACAACACCTCGTTCCTTTACACCCAGGGAAATGGCACGCCAACCGGAAAATTCATCGGCGCCAATGGGGTGCATGAATATGTCAGCCAAGGAAATGTCCACCAGGAGATTTCTTTGCAGAACGTGGCCGATTATCGGCGCACATCGGCTGCCATGGCCGTGGCCCAGGCACGCTCCGAAATTGCAGCTCGCGGTTTGGTGGTGACCGTGGTGCAGTCTTACTACGGCTTCGTCGTCGCACAGCGAAAATATGCTACGTCGCAAAGGGCAGCCGCGGAGGCCCAGAACTTTTTCGACATCAGCCAGAAACTCGAGCGCGGCGGCGAGGTGGCGCACTCCGATGTGATCAAAGCCGAGATTCAGTATCAACAGCAACAACGCGACCTGCAACAAGCGGAACTGGAGATGAATCGCACTCGTTTAGAACTAGCGGTGCTCGTGTTCCCTGATTTCAATGAGAATTTCAGCGTGGTAGACGATCTGCAAACTCCCGAATCTCTGCCTCCTTTTCCGGAAGTACAGGCCGCGACCGCCCGCAAGAATCCGGATCTCCGCGCTGCCACCTCCGCGTTGCAGGCCGCCAATCAGGAAGTCGCCATTGCCTGGAATGGGTTTCTGCCGTCGCTCTCTCTGGACTATTTTTACGGGATTGACGCCAATAGGTTCGCCACCCGCGGAGTCGATCCCTCCACAGGACTGCCGATTCATAATCTGGGCTACTCTGCCGCAGCTACTCTGCAATTACCCATCTGGGACTGGGGATCAAATCGCAGCAAACTGAAGCAAGCTGACCTTCGGCGAGATCAGGCGCGAGTCGAATTGAGTTTCGCGCAGCGGCAACTGCTCGCCAACATGCGAACGTTTTACAACGAAGCACAAGCAGCCCGCCAGCAACTTGACTCGTTGAGCCGCTCGGCCGAACTGGCCGCGGATAGTCTGCGTCTGACGACGCTTCGTTACCAGTCGGGAGAGGCTACTGTGCTGGAGGTCGTGGATGCACAGAACACGCTGAACCTGGCGCGCAATGCCTTCAATGATGGGCAAGCGCGGTATCGGATGGCGGTAGCAAATCTGCAAACCTTGACGGGAAATTTCTAGGCAGAACCGACTTTATGACGGGAAAGATCAACGAACGCGGAGTATTTTGTGCAGCACTCTTGTTCTTGTCGTTCCTCTCGAGTTGCTCCAAAGACACTGCTGAGAAAGAGCCGGTCGTTCCGGTGCAGGTGGCGACCGTAGAGAAGACAACTCTGCAGCGCACGGTTACCGCCGAGGCTGTTCTGTTTCCTTTGCAGCAATCCGCCATCGTGCCCAAAATCAGCGCGCCGGTGAAGGCTTTTTACGTTAAGCGTGGCAGCCGCGTCCGAAAGGGACAGTTGTTGGCCGTTTTGGAAAATCGCGATCTCGCCGCTGCCGCGCAGGAAAACCAGGGGGCATATAACCAGGCGGAGGCGACCTATGCAACGACTACCTCAGCCCAGCTGCCGGAGGAAATCCAGAAGGCGCAACTGGACACGCAAGCGGCCAAACAAATGCTGGATGCCCAGCAGAAAATCTACAACAGCCGTCAGGAACTCTTTCAGCAGGGTGCCATCCCACGCAAGGAACTCGATCAGGCCGGAGTAGATCTCACGCAAGCTCGCAATCAATACCAAATTGCGCAGAAACATCTGGACGCCTTGATGGCCACAGGCAAACAGCAGGCACTCAAATCCGCTGCCGGACAACTGCAATCAGCCAAGGGCAAGTACATGGGAGCAGAAGCACAAATGAGTTACTCCCAGATCCGCAGCCCCATCGATGGCGTGGTTACAGATCGTCCGCTTTATCCCGGAGAAATGGCCGCCGCAGGCACACCCATCGTTACTGTCATGGACATTTCCCAGGTTATCGTCAAGGCCCATATTCCGCAGCCCGAAGCTGCGCTGCTCAAGGTAGGTGACAAAGCAACCATCACGGTGCCGGGCGAGAGCGCTCCGGTCGATGCCAAGGTCACTGTAGTCAGCCCTGCTCTGGATCCGAACAGCACCACGGTCGAGATCTGGGTGCAAGCCAAGAATCCCGAACAGCGGCTGAAGCCGGGCACCAGCGTTCAAGTCTCCATGGTGGCACAGACGGTTCCCGATGCGCTCGTAATACCGGCAGCGGCATTACTGACCGGACAAGATGGGACTACTTCCGTGATGGTGGTGGGGACCGACAACCGTGCGCATCAAAGGCCCGTGAGTGTGGGGATTCGCCAGGGCGATCAAGTTCAGATCACCGAAGGACTGCAACCCGGGGATCGAGTGATTGCGTCCGGGGCTTACGGCCTGCCGGATAACACGCAAGTCACAGTAGCGGCGCAGACTGAAAAACAGAATGAAAAATAGTCTCCATGATCAGATTGAATCCGTCTGCTTGCAGTGCCCCGGTGGCGCACGATGAAGCGTCGTGAGGAGGGCACGGTGAATGGAGAATCCACGTACTGGTTTTCACGCCATTCCAAGCCCGTTATCTTTCTGATTCTGACGCTAGCGCTGCTGGGAGCCTATCTCGCCTTTACCATTCCAGTCGCCGTTTTCCCAGCAACCAATTTTCCGCGAATCCTGATCGCCGTCGACAACGGTGTAATGCCGATTGATCAAATGATGGTGACCGTGACCCGTCCCATCGAGGAAGCCGTCAACAGCGTTCCGGGTCTGCAGGAAGTTCGTTCCATCACCAGTCGAGGTTCAGCGGAAATCGATTTGTTTTTCGACTGGAGCGTGGACATGTTCCAGACGCTGCAATACGTAAATGCAGCAATCGCACGCGTGCAGGGAGAACTGCCGCCCACCGCCAGTGTGATTGCGAACCGGATGACGTTCGCCAGCTTCCCCATCATGGGGTACAGCCTCACTTCCGATAGCGTGCCGCAAACCCAACTCTGGGAACGGGCGACGTACGAGATGAAGCCGCGGTTGAACCGCCTGGATGGTGTCTCCACGGTACTGGTGCAAGGCGGACAACAGCCCGAGTTTCACATCACGCTCGACCCAACCAAGTTACTCACCGCGAGCGTCACGGTTACCGACGTTCTCGACACCATGCAGCGCACCAACCTGATTGATTCGCCGGGACTCCTCGAGCGCAATCATCAACTGGTGCTGGGATTGGTTAGCGGGCAGGTGCGCACGCCCGAACAAATCGCGGACACGGTAATTAAGACAACTCCAGCAGGAATACCGGTTCGCATCGGAGACGTGGCCACGGTATCTCCTGGGGTAAAACCCCTTTACACGATTGTCACGGCAAACGGTAAGCCAGCAGTGCTTATCAATATCAACCGCCAGCCTGACAGCAACACGGTACAGGTCGCCAACCTGGTGCACGCGGAAGTGGACCGCATCCGGAAGTCCCTGCCGCCAGGTTTTGAGATCCGGCCGTTTTACGACCAGTCCATCATCGTCGATGATTCCATCAAGAGCGTGCGGGACGCTATTCTCCTCGGATTGATTCTCGCGTCCATCATCTTGGTGGTCTTCTTGCGAGACTGGGGAACGTCCATCGTTGCCGGCCTGGTAATTCCAGTCACGATTCTGGTGACATTTATCGCGCTCAAGGTTCTCAATGAAAGCTTCAACCTGATGACGCTGGGCGGACTGGCCGCCGCTGTAGGATTAGTCATTGACGATGCCATCGTGGTGGTGGAGAACATCGTGCTGCATCGCCATGCCGGGCAAGGCCGCCTGCAAGCTATTCATAGCGCACTGCGGGAAATCACGGTTCCGCTGATCGGCTCGACCGTCACTCCTGTGGTGGTGTTTCTGCCCTTGATTTCCATCACCGGTGTTACGGGCACGTTCTTTCGAGCGCTAGCCATCACCATGGGGATTTCTCTATTCACATCGCTAATCCTCGCGCTGACGTGGACCCCAAATCTCAGCCAATATTTCATTGGGAAGAAGCAGGACGCAGAGAGGAAAAGTGCTGACAGCGAGCCCGAGGAAGAATCGATGACGCGGCTGCTTGCTGCGGAAGAAGCTTCTCTCGGCGTGTTTTTCCTCAAACTGGTCAACTTCCACGAGCGCTGGTTACGACGCGCGCTCGGCAAACCCCTGTGGCTGGCCGGGATCAGTCTGGTGCTGGTAATCGCTTCGTATGTTTGCTACCGCGCCTCTGGATCGGACTTGATGCCCGAAATGGATGAAGGTGGGTTCACCGTGGATTACCTCACCCCAGCAGGCACGTCGCTGGCTGAGACTAACCGGATGATTATCCACATCGAGAAGATTATAAGTTCCGTGCCTGAGGTGGAGAGTACTTCGCGCCGTACCGGATTGGAGTTGGGCTTGGCCGCTGTCACCGAAGCCAACCGCGGCGATATTCTGGTTAGGTTGAAGAAAGATCGCGGCCGCAACATCGACGAAGTTATGGCCGATGTGCGCTCCCGGATCACCACGCAAGAGCCTGTAGTCGAGCTGGAATTCATTCAAGTATTGCAGGACATGATTGGCGACCTGACCAGTGCGCCGGAGCCAGTTCAAATCAAGCTATTCTCCGAGGATGCCGAGCTGTTGCAAACATGGGCCCCAAAAGTGGCCGAAGGCATCGGTAAGATTCACGGCGTGGTGGATGTACTGGACGGAATTGAAAACACCATCAGCGGACCGGCTGTCACTTTTCAGATTAATCCCGGTGTGGCAGCACGTGCCGGATTTACCCCGCAGGAAATTGCCACGGATGCCGCAGCTCTCCTCGAAGGTGAACCCGCTGCCACACCCGTGATCAGCAATGACCGCCCCTACACTGTACGCGTCCGCTTCCCTGCGGGAAGCCGTGTTTCCCTTGAGGCGATGCGCGATACTTTGTTGACTAGCAGCAGCGGCAGGACTGCGACATTGGGGGCGCTGGCCACTATCATCGAGCAGCCACCTCAAACCGAAATCCGTCGCGAGAACTTGCAACGCGATGTCGCCGTCACCGCCCGGTTGGAAGGTATCGACTTGGGGAGCGGAATGTCCGCCGTGCAGAAAGCGGTGGACGGATTGCATCTGCCCTCGGCGATTCGCGTAGAGTACGGCGGAACTTACAAAGAAGAGCAGAAGTCATTCCGCGATCTCGTTTTCGTACTGATTCTGGCCATCGTCCTGGTTTTCATTGTGCTGCTGTTCGAGTTTGGAACGTTTGCAGCGCCGGTAGCGATTTTGGCTTCCGCCCTTTTGTCGACTTCAGGAGTTTTCATCGCCTTGGTGATCACGGGCACCACGTTCAACGTTTCCTCATTTATGGGAATGATTATGGTGATCGGCATTGTGGCAAAGAATGGAATCCTGCTGCTCGATGCCGACCAAAAATTCCGGAGACTGGGGCTGTCGGCAGAAGACGCAATGCTGCAAGCGAGCCGGCGCCGATTGCGACCGATCGTCATGACAGCGCTGGCAACCAATTTTGATCTCGATGGTGCTGTCCCTGGTCATCACGCCTGCCGTTCACTACTATCTGAGTCACCAAGAGACAAAGGTGGAAGAGTTGTCCTCTGCCAGGCTATAAATCGGAAACGTCTTTGGCCGTCCTCCCAAGCAACTTGCAGGAGGAAACCGTCGGTTCCAAAATATAGGATGGGTTCTCCCAATAAAAGTGCAGAGTCTTGCACACGCCCTCAAACCTCGGTCTGCTCAGCAAGGTCAGAAAAAATGGAAAGCATCCTAAAGGGAGAACAGGCAATGCAACCAAGCCCTCAAAAAACTATAATCCTTGCATTCTCAAGCATTTGGGGTATCGGACTATCACACCATGTCTAATGACGGCGTTCTTCTCGCTGCTGAATGAAGTGCTTGCAAGATTTTAGCCATCTCTTTGGATTACTAATTGCACTACAATGGGGCAGTTCAGTCCATCGAGTACTTGGAGTTTACGGCGACGTGAAGCAACAATCCATTTTGACGCAGGACAGGCCAGTTCTGGGAGAAATATCCTTCCAGCAGTTGTTGGCTGCGGCCTACGTAGTTCAACAGCGAAACGAACGCGTCATTCCGCGTGAAGCTGGTGCGGATCATGTGCAAACTCTTGTCCATATCGCGGAAACCCAAAACCTAATTCAAAGCTGTCAATTAGATCTGCCTGCTGCGACGATGCTGATTGCAAAACAGGTGGAGAAGATCACGAAGGCTAGCGGAGTTGCCATAGGCATCGTGGAAGGGGACGAGTTGGTGTACCAGGCGACCCGGGGAACCGCCGACGACGAGATGGGATCACGCGTGCCACTGGCTTCTTGCTTGTCCGCTTATTGCTTACACAGTGGGCAAATCCTGCAGTGCTCAGATGCAAAAAGAGATACACGACTGCGCTACGAACACTGCCGGCTTCGGTATGTACAGTCTTTGATTGCGGTTCCGGTTTATCACGAGGGAAAAATTGCAGGTGTCCTGGAGGTGCGATTTGCGGAACCTAATTCAGTTCGGGAGCATGACGCGCGCAGCTCACAATTGATGGCTGGATTGGTGAGCGACGCCATTGCGCGAGCTTCCGGCCTGGAATGGAAGCAGTCACTGGCTACAGAACGCGCTTCGATGCTGGAAGTCCTGGACAGAATCAAACCACAGCTCGAGCGTCTGGTAGGGCCTTTTCTAGCCCCGGGTAAGGACGAAGCGGTTGCTTCTAGCAATCTGGAAGCAGAACCGAGTCCATCGGAGGTGTGTCGGGGTTGCGGACATCGGTTCGAGGAAGAAGAATATTTTTGCGGCGCCTGCGGGACGGCGCGTCAAGAAATATCGTCACGCGACGACATCCAGAGTAAATTGGCTTCTCTGTGGCACATGCAACAAGCCCAGACACAGAAGACCAACAATTTGGTTGAGAGCCCGATGGCAGTTCGTGATACTAGTCAGGGAGCAATTCCACCGTCGCAGCAGAATCTTGGGGTTCCGTCGGACAAAGAGGTTGCGGCGACTCACGCGCCTTCGGGCGGTGTAATCCTGACTCAGGCCCGTGCGGTACCAACCCAGAAATCACCTTGGACATCAGCTGCCAGCGCCCGCCGTTGGCTGGAGGAATTGAATGCGCAGGAGCGGCCAGGACGCGCGTGGGTCACCGCTCAGTGGGATGCTCATCGCGGTAACGTTTATGTAGCTGTCGCAGCCTTCCTTCTTCTATTTGCGATTTTCGACTGGGGGTTTGGACCCACGCAAATCGGCGCTTCTGGGCAGCCGTCCGCAACCAAGACAGCGCGCAAAACGAAGCAAGCTCAGCTCACTCTTTCCGAGAAGGTGCTGGTTAGTCTCGGTATAGCCGAGTTACCACCTTCGCCCACTTATGTTGGTAATCCCCAAACCCAGGTGTGGGTGGATCTTCATACGGCCCTCTACTACTGCCCGGGTTCTGATCTGTATGGCAAGACGGAAGGGGGCAAGCTGACTACTCAACGGGATGCGCAACAGGACCAGTTCGAGCCGGCGTCACGCCGCGCTTGCGATTAATTCTGCAAAAAGGAATTGTGTTTCTGAGGTTTGACAACCACCTCCAGCGAGAGTGAAATTGGTTATAACCTCAATGGAGATCAGAAGTGACGAACTCAGGGAATAACATATCAGGCCCCACTGAGCAAACATCCAGCTCAGAGCTAAACCCGCTGCAAAATCCGACTTTGGGGAGGAATCTTGGCAGATGGGCGCAGGTTTATTTCAGCAATCCGCCCGAGACGCGAGAACAGGCGGTGGTGGAGCTTCTCCGAGAGCTGGAGACCGGTGCTGTAACGGTGCCTAATGGGAGCAGGAGCACGAACCTCGGGCATAGTGGGGTATTGTGTCCTCATTGTCAGCGCGAGAGCGAAACCGGCCAGAGGTTTTGTGTCACTTGCGGATCCAACCTGACGCCTATTTCGGAACCTCGTGAACATGACCGAGCTTTCGTCGGAAGTCATCCGGTTCCAAGTTTTGCCCCGATTTCTCCGCAGGGCGATGCGCAATGGTTGCGCGATAAAGCATTTGCCAGCTTTGATTCTGATGTTCCCAAGCGCCGAGCGTGGAAATATCTATTCGCAGCGATCGTGGTGGCGCTGGCGGGACTTGGCTATCTTGGGTGGTCAGCACGGTCTGATAGTGCACCGGCTACAAAACCGGCGGCTGCGGTTCTGCCTGAGCCGAAGATCGATGCCAACAAGCTGTCGCAAATGACACCGGCGCATTCTCAATTGGAAAGGACGTCGCGGAATGAGCCGACGGCGAACAATGTTGAGAGTAAAGCAAATCCTGACCGGAGCGGGCAAGGAGCGATCCTGGCAGTTCAAAGGCAGAAGCTTGTCCCTTATTCTTCTGAGCTGACCTCGACAACAGCGGCGGGAAACGGTGCTCGGGAGTTGCTCATTGCACGCCGTTACCTCGGGGCTAAGGGCGGCACCCAGGACATTCCGGAAGCTGCGAAGTGGTTATGGAAAGCGGTGGGCAGGCAGAACACCAGCGCCGCATTATTGCTCGCAGATTTGTACATTCGAGGCGATGGACTACCAAAGAATTGCGATCAGGCTCGACTTCTTCTCGCCGCGGCGGCCAAGAAAGGCGCTAACGAGGCTGCCACAAAGCTTCGCACCCTGGAATCCAACGGTTGTTCATGAAAGTCGCCCGCAATTAAAAACCTCCGTGCGAGACGGAGGTTTTTTTGTTGTCGTGACTTCTTCCTGTTGATTACTTAATAAAGCCGCTGGTATCCGTTTGATCAAGGTCCAGAATCCTGTGTTCCCAGCTTTCAAGCCTGTCAGGCGTGGGCCGGGGCTCCATGCTTACGCGCTTCATACCAGAGGGCGAGTTCAACCCGATTCCAGAGTCCGAGCTTGTCGTAGATGACTCGAAGATAGTTTTTGACGACGTGCTCTGTGGTGCCGATTTCATTTGCGACTTCCCGGTTTTTGAGTCCCTGAGCGACGAGTTCGATGACACGCTGCTCTCGCTCGCTGGGAATGCGTTTTCCGTAGCGCTCGCCTCCGAACATAGCTGCCTCCGATACAGAAGAGTCGCGAGTTTTACTCGCTTGATACCACCACTGATTCCGAACCGCAAAAAAAGACGATTGAAGTGCGCCTTCACAGTACGGCGCGCTATTTTAAGCTGTCGGGCTATCTCTGAGTTCTCGCAGCCCTGCAACAGCAGCTCCACGATCTGTTGTTCGCGTGGACCCAGCCGAATAAACTTGTCCTTCACACGGAATCCCCCAAAAAGAATAACGCTTGCCAACCAAGCAATTTTGCCCACAGGAGGGTCCCGTAAAGGTGTGCCCCTGCGAGGCCGCGAAGGTCCAACCACCAACGGTTTCTCCAATAATTCATAGCATTCATGGTGCCAAGTCTCAGGTTATTTGCACAGGTCTCCACAAAGCGGATTTCCCCAGCCCAACAGAGCGGGGAGACCTACGGTTCGAAAGAACACGTGAAATATTGCCGATTGTCTTTTAGTTAGTTATACCTAAGGGGGCAACAACGGAAGGCAGCTAGACACCCAAAAACAACGGCCTAAATGACCAAGATACGAACTCCGAGAAGCAGCAAGGGCAGCGGATCACCTCCATATTTCACTTCGCTGCCCATCGCGCCGACCCGTTCTTCAGGCCTCTGCAGTCTCGCTGGCTCGTCGCGGCCCCTTAAGGTAAATACCTTAGGAGAAAATTCCATGATATAGGGGATGCATTGGAACTAATTACACCTTGATGCTTATTGTTTTTCGTTGCCAATCATGCTTACGAGAGCATATGCGAATCAGTCTCGCGTCTGCTAAAGAGCTCACGTCGGTAAACAATCATCTCCGGCGACATTTAATCTAAACTGGACTGGTCTTTTTCTCATCATGAAACTGTCAGTGGTCATGCCGGTGTACAACGAGCGTGCGACGGTGCGCTCCGTGGTTGAGAGAGTGCTGTCGGTCGCAGCCGTGCAACTCGAGTTGATCTGCGTGGACGACGCATCGCGTGACGGTTCTAGAGAAATCCTGAGCGAACTACAGAAGGAATATCCGCAGAAAGTCCGCGTCCTTTTACAGCCGCAAAACATGGGCAAGGGCGCTGCGCTACGTCGTGGCATCCAGGAAGCCACAGGAAACTTTGTGATCATTCAGGACGCCGATCTGGAGTACGACCCACACGATTATCCGCTCCTCCTAGATCCGCTCATTCAAGGAAAGGCCGACGTGGTTTACGGCTCGCGTTTTCTGGGTAGCGGACCGCATCGGGTCTTGTATTTTTGGCACTCGGTCGGAAATTGGGTGCTTACCCTGCTTTCCAACTGTCTTACCAATATCAACCTAAGCGACATGGAGACATGCTACAAAGCCTTCCGGCGAGAGATCATCCAGTCGATTCCGATCGAGGAGAACCGATTCGGGTTCGAACCCGAAATCACGGTGAAAGTTGCCAAGCGCGGGTTGCGCATCTACGAAGTTGGCATTAGCTACTGGGGACGCACTTACGAAGAAGGCAAGAAGATCGGCTGGAGAGATGGAATCCATGCGATTTGGTGCCTGTTCAAGTATTCAGTGAAGAGACTCCCTGCTCAGAACTAAGACGTACGGAGCGCCTCGTCGTGTTATTCACGAGATGTTCGAGCTTTGTTCGCAAGGCACGGTGACTTACTCCTCATCCTGCTCACCACATCGAGTTCTCTCAACTTAACATCGGGCTCGGCCATCAGCGCCGCCAACAGTGCGTAGCAGTCCTCGGCCATCCGGGCGATCGTATCTTCTAGCGAAACAAATCGTGTTGTACTTCGAAGTAGCCTCGCGACTGAGAAGACGACGGTAATTCCAGCGCGAGGTCGAACTTCGCTCTGTCAGCAACTCCGCCGAAAGAACCATTGCATACTTAACACCGCGTAAGCCCTGCGTTTGCAGACGTGGATAATCTGTGGGAAGCTCTAGTTTGAGTGGCGCGCAGTTGCGCCATTGTCGCACTAGTTTGCGCTGTCTAGTCGCTTGCAAGGCTGTGAAATAGGCCGTAAGTTGCTGAAAATAGTATCAGAACGTGAAACGTTACTTTTGGCACCTCGAATGCATGTTACCAACCGTCTCTCTGTGTGAAGCGTAGCCCTTTACTCCCCCACGCGTCGCGAGAGCTGAGCAATTCAAATTGCGGGTTCAGAGGAGACGGCTATGAGACGAGTAGTTTGGATGGCTCTACTGGCTCTGGCTTTACCGCTTGCCGCATGGGCAGACAGCACTTCTATTTTTAGTGATTACGGTGGAAAGATCACCCTCGGAGCAGGTAACACTCTCTGGCTAAGCAACTCCACGCTGGACAGCTTCACGCTGGACGGTGTCACCACAGGCGGTAAAGGGTTTAACTTGGGCAGTGTAAACTTCACCACTGGTGGCCTGATCTCGGGCAGCATGGGCGGCGGAGGAGTATTCGCATCGGGCGGAAGTTTTACAGTCATGGGGAATGGCACAAACGGGCTGGCGAACGGTGTGTTGTTTAGCGGCACCTTCAGCAACCCGGTGGACTGGATCGCGACCTGGAACCCGGCGGGCGACGGAGGCAAGGGCAACTGGACTTACGTCCTGACGGGAGCTCTCTCAGGCACGCTCAGCGACGGATCTCCCGTTTCTGGCGCGACTGCCCAATTTACCTTTGACGTTCCCGGTAGCAAGCCATTCAGCAAGAGCGTCCGCCTGAGCAGTGGCGTAACCACAGTTACCGTTCCCGAACCCGGTACTTTGGCCCTATTTGGTACGGGCATGGTCGGTCTGGTTGGCTTGATGCGACGCGCCCTCAAAACCAAGACTTAAGCGGCGAAGTGACACGCGTATCCGGCTGCACAAGCCCACGGTTAAACGCAAGTCCCGGTAAAGCAACAGGCGAAATTGTGCTATACTCCTCTCCAAACGGTACGTAAACACCCCTTAACGCCCGTTTGATCCCCAGGGAAAGAGCCAGTGCCAACCATCGCTCAGCGCAGGGTCTGAACCTTTCGCCCCTAGCCACGCAAATCATTTCGCGAATCCGGAACGCATTCCGTGTACAGGTGCCGCAGTCCAGTTACTGAAAACTCCCATGCTCGCGGATGTAGCCGTGGACGTCGGCCAATGTCTCCGAGGCGGGAAGCGAACGAGGGCGAGATGGCGCGGCTGCTCCAGAGCTGGAAGGGATTCTGAGGAAGAGGCGGAACGCTCGTTGGCGATGGAAATTCAAAAGGAACACAGCACCGGAGCAGCCCGGCTGCCCTGGCGGAATCGGGCTCCGACGCGTTCTCCTTAAAAACCAGGGCCATCATCGACGGGGACTCGTACGTACTAAACGGCTCGAAGACCTTTGTAACCAGCGCACCGGATGCTGACCTTTTTGTTATTTTCGCACGCGTGGGAAACCGGCCTGGGGTTTTTGGCCTGACCGCGTTCCTCGTGGAACGCTCTTGGGGAGTTCGTGTAGGCGTGCCGATGCATAAAATGGGACTAAACGGCGCTCCCATGGCGGACTTGTACATTGACGACTGCCGCGTGCCCAAAGAGAACCGCCTGGGCGGAGAGGGGCAAGGCGCCCGGATCTTCAGCGATTCGATGGAGTGGGAACGCACTTACATCCTGGCATGGCAGATCGGTGTGATGGAGCGGCAAGTCGCTGAGGCGGCCCGGTACGCACAGGAGCGGAAGCTGAGCGGGAAGCCGATTAGCACATTTCAGGCTGTCTCTCACCGTATTGCCGATATGAGAATTCGGCTCGAAGCCGCACGCTGGCTCCTTTATCGCGCAGCTTGGCTGAAGTCGGAGGGCAAACCGGCCTCGATGGAATCCGCTATCGCGAAAGTGTTTGCGGCCGAGGCCGCAGTGGCCAGTGCCCTGGATGCAATTCAGATCCATGGCGGATATGGTTATGCCACCGAAATGGGAATCGAGCGCGCACTGCGGGACGCCGTGGGCGGACGGATCTACTCCGGAACCTCGGAAGTTCTACGCAATATCATCTCCGATGAGCTCGGACTTTGAGACTTACCGATTTTCCATCCTGTGCCTTGGATGACCCGCAATCACAGCGAAGCTGACCAGTGTGGGTCAGCTGTGATTGCAGCCAATTAGCCCGACGTTACGCCACGAAAAAGAGGAAAACGAACCCTCGAGCAGCTGGGCAGGTGCTGGCCCCGATTACGTTGTCACTGGTACAATGCCGAAAAGTGCGCAAACTTTACACAAACGTGACGAGTTCATGACAAATCGCGTTTCTGGCTGTATATTCTCTTGTATTCGTTTCGACCCAGCGCCCGTCATCGCCGCCACTTCTGGTAACCACTCCCTGGCCGGATTGCAGCCATTTTGAAGGGGAACCCTCGACTCTTATGGGATCCGTGACGGTACTTGTCTCCGATGCTTCGCTAATGGGCTGTCAGTTGCTGGCTGATGCGCTTCGAAAGTCGGACCAGCGCTTTGACGTCGTTGCCTGCGCGATCAATTCTCGTCAGATAGTCGAGGCGGCGGGCGAGCACGAGCCCGATGTGGCAGTCATCAGCCTGAATTTGAAAGATGGACCTTTCGCGGGTCTGAAAGCTCTGCGGGAGCTTCGCGGGTCCCATCCTACCGTCTGTTCCGTCATGTTGCTAGAACAATGCGAACGGGGTCTGGTGGTGGATTCATTCCGCGGTGGAGCGAGGGGAGTTTTTTGTCGCACAGCTTCTTTTGAAGCACTCTGTAAATGTATCGAGCGGGTGCACCAGGGGCAAATTTGGGCCAGCAGCACTGAACTGCAGATTATCCTCACGGCCTTTGCCAATGCTGTACCGCTCCGCGCCACCACTCGCCAAGGGGAGAGTCTGCTCACCCGGCGCGAGGGACAGGTTGTCAATTTGGTAGCCCAGGGCCTTACCAACCGCGAAATCTCCCGCGAGTTGAATTTGAGTGAGCACACGGTGAAGAACTATCTCTTCCGGATTTTCGACAAGTTAGGCGTGTCCGGTCGCGTCGAGCTCGTTATTCATGGCACAACCGCTCCTCCTTCGCCGCGGCAAGAAAGCTCCCCTCGGCCCCGGACATTCAAGGCGAGAGTAGCCTAACGATTCCTAAGCTAGCTCAGGTGTGGCATGATTTACTATTTAGTTACGGCCAAGCACAGTTACACCATGGAAAGCTATCTCGAAACCTACGGTCGTTCACTCCAAGACCAGGTAAAGCTGGTGTACTACGAAGAACTGCCTTACATCGGGGAGATGCCGTTGGGGACCTACATCTTCTCAGATCTAGAGCGCTTGTCGCCCGCACAGATAACCCTCGCCGCGTATGTTTGGAACCACCTTGCGCAGGTAAGACCGTCCGTCCGTCAGTTGAACAGTCCACGTCTTACCATGCGACGATTCGAACTGCAGAAGGAACTGCATCGGTCGGGAATCAATTGCTTTCAAACCATCCGGGCATCCGAGCTGTATGCGCCGTTCCGCTTCCCCGTTTTTATCCGCGAGGAGAGCGAGCATACCGGAAGCCTTACAGATGTCCTCCACCGGGAACAGGAGCTTAGCAGCGCCTTGGGGCGGTTGTTGAAAGAGGGGCATCGCCTCGAAAATCTCCTGGTTGTCGAATTTTGCGACACCTCGGATGCTGCCGGTGTCTACCGCAAGTATTCTGCGTTCGTAGTGGGCGGGGAAATCGTGCCGCGCCACTTGATCTTCAGCCGCAGTTGGGTTCTGAAAACCGCCGACCTTGGCACCGGGGAAATGCTGCAAGAAGAACGGGACTACCTGGAGAAAAATCCGCACGAGGCGTGGCTGAGAGATATATTTGCCTTGGCTAGCGTGGAGTATGGTCGAATTGACTATAGTTTCCTAGGCGACAAACCACAGATCTGGGAAATCAACACCAACCCCATGGTTTTAATGCGTCCGAAAGACTATGCCCCCGTTCACCATCCGGGGCAGGAATACTTTGCGCGCCTCATCCTTCCCGCCTTCGAGAAGGTCAATTCCCCGCAAAACCTGGCCCGAGGAGTACGAGTTCTGGTTCCGCAGAAAATTCGGAGGGATTTGCCCGGTGAGCCCCGAACTCGCTCAATCCGGCGATTCGCCAAGAATGTCAAGAATAAGGTGTTGGGCCGGCCTAATGTGGGTGTCGTTACTCGACATTCTGCAGGAGAATTTTAGGCCTTGGCACCGTTGGCTTTCCGGAGCTGGTGTTAACGAATAGTAATTTCCCGACCAAAGCTATGTTCCTCGGCCATTACGGCTTGCGCGAAAACCCCTTCGGAGTGACGCCTGACCCTCGTTTTCTCTACAACAGTGGCACGCACCGTGAGGCCCAAGCTTCTTTAATGTATGGAATCGAGTCAGGAGTAGCCTTTCAAGCCCTAATCGCTGAACCAGGAATGGGCAAGACCACACTGCTCTTCAACCTGGTGGAACATTATCGCCAAATCGCCCGAACCGCCTTTCTCTTCCAGACACAGTGTGATTCCCGCGAATTCCTACGCTACCTGCTTTCTGAGTTGGGCGCTGGGTCAAAGGAACGAGACTTTGTCAGTATGCATGAGAAGTTCAATCATATTTTGCTCAGCGCCTTTCGCGCCGACAAACGTGTCATCGTGGTGATCGATGAAGCGCAAAACCTCGATTTCTCGGTGCTGGAGACAGTGCGGCTGTTGTCCGACTTCGAAACTGCTCGTGTTAAGCTGGTGCAAATCGTTCTCGGCGGACAGCCGCAGTTGGCGCAAAAACTAGCCAGTCCGGAACTTACACAGTTGCGCCAGCGCATCTCCATTGTGAGCAGGATTGCTGCTCTAGATCAAAACGAAGTGGAGTCGTATGTCCGATACCGCCTGGAACTGTCCGGCTACAGGGGAGCCGAGTTATTCACCGACGGCGCATTTGCCATAATCGCCTCTTGCAGCTCCGGGATCCCACGAAATATCAATACCCTTTGCTTCGGTGCTCTGACGCTAGGCTGCGCTCTTGAACGAAAAATCATTGATACCGACATCATGCAAGAGGTCGTTGCCGACATCAGCATCGAATCCATGCTCCCTCATCAGGGTAGCGCTCGCAGCGCACCGGCACCCATGGTAGGGCGGCTTGCCATAGAAGGCGATCCGACTCTGGAGTATGTGCTCGAAGAGGCGCAGAATGCCGTTGACGCTACTGGGGCAGCTATAGCCTTGATCAGCGGATCAAAAATGGTTTGCTGCGCCACACGCGGCGAGACTGCTCCTAGATTAGGCGTTAGTATTGATGCCCAGGCGGGACTCTCGGGCTTGTGTGTAAGCACCGGAAAGAGTCTGCAATGCGATGACACACAAAAAGATTCAAGAGTCGACGCCGGCGTTTGCCGACGGCTCGGAATCAGATCACTGATTGTCATACCTCTCCTGAAGGAAAAGAAGGTTGTCGGCATGCTAATGGTGTCGTCAGCAAGGCCTCGGGCATTTCAGAAACGGGACGTTGGCAAATTGCAGTCTCTGGGAGACTTGATTTTGAAGAGCACGAGGTGTTTTTCTGCCGAAGAACACCGAGTACTTCAGATGAATCCGCGGAATGCCGCGGACACTGGTTGATGCGTTGAGTGCTCTGCGATTTCGTTGTTGACGCAGCCTCGCATTAGCAATGCGGAAACAGGAGCCGCTGGGAACCACCCGATGTTTGCATTAGATTGATGGTCGCGGTTCTAGCTAGTGAATCAGCTCGCCAGTGTGGTGCGATCGAGCTTGTGCGAGAAACAGGATCCAAGCTCTGGGTCGCAGTTTGGTTCTTCCGACCAAAGATCTTGACGGCGGGCAAATCGCAGAGGATCTACACCGTTCACTACCATCGGCGACTTGATTTCGCAGGCAAGCCTTGCGAAGAGATGGGCTGGGAAGCGTACCAAAGCATTCAAGCCGTGATAGAAAGCGCTAAGGTATTCTTGGTTAGCAAGCTTGATCCGCGATAGTCGGACTCGGCGCCTGAATCTCAGTTTCCTGACGTCAACGAGTGCGGCCATTTTCCAACTGACCGATTCGTAATTCAGTGGCGGAAGACCCCATAAGTGCGAAAGCAACAGATACTGTACGTATAAGGTATTGAGGGACTGCGCTTCAAGGTTCCTGGTCGAAACGCTTTCTTCGTTGAGCCGAAAACCAACCGCCGTTTCCGCGATAAGCCGGATTTCGTGGTTCAGCGCCATACGCCACCACAAGTCGATGTCCTCTATGTGAAGATCGAAGCGATAGCCTCCAAGTGCGAGAGTCTTTTTCACGTTCAGAATCACCGTCGGATGGCAAATCGCCAAGAGGTATCCAGATTGAGTTACGGTGCGGAGTTCTTCAGACGAGGCCTTTGTTGTCCTGAACCTTCCCATGGTTCGGCCGTTCCCATAATACTGAGCATAGGAGTAGAACATCCCCGCGTCAGGATATTTTTGAATGTGATCGACGGCGAGTTGCATGCGGTGAGGAAACGAAATGTCGTCGGCATCCTGGCGGACAAGCCATGGAGTGGTTGCTTCCCGAAGCATCCGATTCAGGGTGAAACTGAGACCTCGTCTTGGCTGAAAGAGAATACGAAGCCGCCTGCTCTTCACCGACTCCAGGTATTTCAAGCTGTCATCAGTGGATCCGTCGTCAATCACGAGAATTTCGAAGTCTTGATAGCTCTGCGTCAACAGACTATCGATACATTCCCGCAGATAGGGCATTCCGTTATGAACTGGCACCCCCACAGTCAACATCTGCATGTTCACTGGTCCCCGTTTCTAGTCTTGCGAAGTTGGGCTCTACCGCTTTAACGTCCGGTTGGGTTGGCTGGCAAACTTCGTAACCGCTGCCACAAAAGCAGCCAAACCAACATCCATGGTTCGAGCAGATACCTTCTCCACAGACGACACGGATCTGAGGCAAGACGAAAGAGCCATTCCGCTCCGATCTGTCCGGACCAACGCGGCGGGGTGGGAATCTCACCCGCGACGTAGTCCATCGCAGCACCGGAATTCAAAATCACATTTGCCTGAATACGGTCCAGGTTCTGCAATGCCCAGTGTTCCTGGCGCGGCATCCCCATCCCAATCATCAGCAAATGCGGAGAGAACGAGTTGATTTGATGGAGCACCGAACGATTTTCGGCACTGTCCTTATGCATATTGAAGTAGCCATGCGCTACCGCCATTTCCAGGCCTGGATTTCTCTGCCTTAAGATCGCCGCTCCTCGTTCGCCTACCCCCGGCTTCGATCCAAGGTAGAAAACGCGCCACTGCCGTTGGGCCGCCGCCCCCACGAGCTTGGGGAACCAATCGGCGTATGTGACGCGATGAACAGCCCTCAATGAATGACCCGCCATCCTGGCGAACAACAACAAGGGCATGCCATCGATGTGCACACAATTTGCATGGGAATAAAACTCGCGCATCACTGGATCATGGTGGTAAAGGTACAGACTATGGAGGTTGTGATTAGCGATGACCTTCTGTTGATTGGTGCGGACGGTGTCGGTAATCACCTGGTGCAACTCGTCGATGGTGATCGCATCTACCTGCGCGCCGAGAATGGAGATGGAATGACTCATCAATCTTCTTTGAGCAGAGCGCCGATCTTCAGGCCAGGCCTGGTGTAGAACGGATGAATGCGGGAGTGCCGCCGGAGTGATTTCTCGGCTTTAGAGCGGAACCAGCGCCTCACGGACGGTGGGACCAGCCAGATCGAAACATAGAGAAAAATGTCAATCGGTTTAGGTTCACCCTCGCAGATGGCTTCCCTCAACAGGGGAAAGAACGCTTGCCATGCGTGTTCGCGAGAAGCTTGAGAGCTAAGCTGAGTAGCAAAAAAGCCAGCATAGGCACGCTTCGTCACCAGCGATCTGCTGTCCCGAATCCAAGTCAGAGAATGTTTCCAATCGCTGGTGGTACTAACTGTCTTCCGAGTTTCCTCCAGATTCCATATCGCGAGAGGCTCGGGGACAAATTCAACTCCAACACCAGGGACAACAGCAGCCCGCAGGAGCCAGTCCCAGTCCTGATGTTTCTTCAGGCCCTCCTTGAAGGGGATACTCAACAGTAAGTCCCTCCTCGCCAATAATGTAGAGGTCTGCAACAAGCCTTCGCCTTGAGCCCACGAATTGCGAGCAAATAAATACTCGCTGAGGGGAATTGTTGGCGATTTTCTTGGCCACACAAACTCAGATCGTGGAGTTTTTGCAATGATGGCGCTGGCTACTATTGGCCACTGATATTGGGAATTCAACGCGGCTTTGACTTGTCTCTCAATCTTGCACGGCAGCCATTCATCATCGTCATCCAGAAAAGCAATCCATTCACCTGTGGCATTCTTGACTCCCGCATTTCGCGTGGCAGCACCCCCCACGTTTTGCGGCAATGGAAGGATTCGAAGTCTGCGGTCCTGGATCTCGCGCAGTGCGGCTACGGTCGAAGGGTCGGGACCGTCGATGATCACAATTACTTCTATCGCCTCAAAACTCTGAGCCAGAGCGCTTTTTACGGCCCGTGGTACCAGTGCGGCGCGGTTGTGCGTCGGGATGACAACGCTAACCAGGATTTGCGTGTTACCGCTCATAGAGTAAGGACTCATCGGCTGATAGAGTTCTCGGTCTCGGCAGACGCGGGGTTTCTGGACTTGGCCAGCGATAGAACCGTCGCCACATACAGCACCCAATCGAGGTTGTTGTTCTTCAGCAAAACGGTTTCCATCATGTTGGCCAGCAAAATGAACCCAAAGAACACCAGGGGCCAGAGAGCTTCCACGCCTCGGTTCTCTCGAAGATACGCAATTGCCCGGCCGAACGCTGCCACGAAGCCAGCAATGAAGAGAGCCAGTCCCACTACACCCAGATCGAGGGTGAGGTCCAAGAAACCATTGTGGGCATCAGGAGCATTCCACTGACTGAATCGAGCGAGATAGGTGCTTGCATCGTCGCCTTCACCCACCCGGGCAGTGCCATATCCGTGACCAATCCAAGGACTTTTCTGGATGACCATTGCCGCCGACTCCCAAAGGTCCACACGTCCTGTGAGTGTTGAGTCGCGGCCAAGGTCCTTAAGCAAGTCACTCGAGCTGTCGGTCAGCCAAACGCCCATGCTGACAACCGCTAACAGGCCGACCGCCAACCCTGGTACCAACACGGGATGGCGCCGCATTGCAAGAAAGACTGGGACCAGGAACAAGAGAATCACCAGCACCAGCACAGCGGTTAACGAAGCGGACTTGAGACCCACTAATCCGGACAGAAGGAACCCGCCCCATCCGATGTGGCGGTATCTCGGAAAGCTGGTGGCGACCATCAAAAAGCTGATCACTCCTAGGGAGGCAAAGCGCCCAAGCACGTTTTTGTGCACGTAGATTCCTCGCCATGCGCCTTCGTGCAGATCACTCATGATTGCGTAGCTCGGCCTCACGATGACCGCGAACACGCTGAGCAAAACTGCAAGCCCGAGCGACCAGGCAAGCAATTTGATAAGTTCTCTGAAGCTGTACCGGTCGGCCAGATAGATTCCGACGATTACGGTTCCCAGCAGCGAGATAGCACGTGTGAAGGTAATCGCGGGGTCTTCCGACCAGAAGATCGAGACCAGAGCAAGAATCAACAATGGCAGGAGTAATCTATCCTTGGTAATCCACGCAAAGAACCCCCGTCGACCAATCAGCAGGAACGCTATGACGTAGGTCACCGCGAAAACCACTTGTATTACCAAATTGTTCTGCTGTGTCGCCCAACGTCCTTGCAGCAAGCCGGTATCCACAGAAATTGCACCATGCTGGACTGCTATGGGAATCAAGGGCTTGGTGAACAGCAGGAGGGCGAAAACTCCAAACATTCTTTCCCAAAGATCAAGTTTCATGACAACTCACCTGCTGAGCGGCGGGCACGACCTCTGCCTGGGCAATGGTCCGACTTTGTTGCCGACTCCCCGCCAGGAATAAAGCGGAATAAGCCAAAGATTGAGAAGTACATTCACGATGGCCACTCCAAATTGTGCCAGCGTGCGCGCACCTTGAAACCCTGCTCCAGCCAGGGAAAATCCAAGAAAACGATGGATCATCCTCAGCACTGGTATCGGAGCCAACCAGCGCAACGCCTCTACAGTCTGTAGATACTGTGCACCTAGCACGCGAGGCGCGAGTGGAGCGCATACAAACAATCCAAGACTGGCAACAACGCTGTACACGCTTGCCCGCGACAGTAGTTGCTTTGCATACGCTGAGCTGCTGTTGATTCCGGCATTGCCTTTGATAAAGAAACGGGAATAGGAAGCCCATAACAGCGAGTTAATGGGGACGAATGCGACATCAATGATGCGGTAGGCTGCTGCGTAAATGCCCGCACCATGCAATGCTGCAAGTGCCGTCAACATCGTTTTGTCGATGTCGTTGTAAATAGTCTCCGAAGCTTGGCCCCCAGAGAAGTAAAGGCCTTCGGCTGCTTCACGCCTGATGAAGTGCGTTGCAAGGACGGGCGCGCCCAGCCTTCGACTCGTGAGAGCCACGCCAGCCCAGGCTGACGCTGCTGCGGCAAGGAGGTAAGAGATCGCCCACGAGGTTGCACTGGGTCTGTGGACCAGTACGACGAGAGCAATAGCCCCGAGCAACTTGAAGAGACCCTGGCAAACGTACAGCCGAGCCGTAATGTGCAGCATGTCGAAAGCTTGGAAGGCTGCCGCACTGTTGTCTAGCATGCGATTGAATACCAAGTCCGCAATTGCAACCGCCAAAATCAGCAGTGCGGAAACATGCGCGGGCAATATGAGCCGCGCCACAATGTAAACAATTGTTACCAACACACAACCGGAGACCGTATTCATCAAAAGCGCATTGCCCCAGTACTCCCTGAAAACGGACTTATCCCTTGATACGTTCTTTATGAGAAGACTTACGCTCCCGAGCGATGAGAATGGGGCCGTCACCGCCACCAGGGCGACGACACCGATAAATACGCCGTATTGTTCGGCCCCCAGCAATCGGGCAATGATCAGGAAATAACAAGCTCGCAGCAGATGACAGAATATCTGGCCGACGAAAATCCAGATCGCGTTCTGCGCGAATTTGTCCCTGGTTTTCTGGGCAAACCAAGACAGAGGTCTTCGCAAGTTCACTTCTTGTACGTGCAAATTCTTCATTTGACCTCAGCGCGGTGTGGCAGAAAGGCGAATGAACCGGGCCATCCGAAACGCCGCGCTTACTGACCATCCGCTTTCAGTATTACGGGGAGTGTCCGGAGCAAAATCTTGATGTCGCGCCACGGGCTCCAGTTCTCGATGTATTCCAGATCCAGCGACACGCTCTTATCAAACGAGGGATCTCTGCGAGAACTGATCTGCCAAAGACCCGTAATGCCAGGGGTTACGTCCAAACGTCGCAAATGCTCCAACCGGTAGCCAGCGCAGTCGTCGACAGGGTGAGGCCGAGGACCAACCAAACTCATATCGCCCCTGAGCACATTCCAAAACTGCGGAAGCTCATCCAGACTGTACTTTCTCAACCACCTTCCGACCGCAGTTATCCGAGGATCATCAGAGAGTTTGAAAAACGGGCCTTGCCGCTCATTCAAATCGCGTAACTTACTTTTCAGAACGTCGGCTTCCGTCACCATTGTTCGGAACTTCAGACAAGCGAAGCTCCGGCCCTTTTTCCCAAGCCGCTCCGAACGGTACAACACCGGCGCTCCGGAGCTGAGTCTGATAGCTACTGCAATTGTGAAGAACACCGGAAGCGAGAGTATCAAGATCAGCGAGGCAAGAATGATGTCAAGAATTCGCTTCACGAGCAGTCCAAGAGCGCGAACCGGTTCCCGATGCACTACAAGAACGGGATATTTGCCAATTCGTTCTATGGCCACTCTCGAGTTGGGAAGCTCCGAAGGATTCTCGTACAAGTCCGGAACGATTTTCACGTCGAGGCGATTTCGTCGGGCCTCGGCGATAACTTCGGACACCAAGTCGCTGGGTGAAGAAATAGCTATGAAAATCTCATCAATAAAATGGGCCCGCGCTACCTGTGAAAGGCTGTCGATTCGTCCAAGTACGCGAACGTCAACACTCTGGCGTTCATCGAGAAAACCATGTACCTCGTAACCAAGGTGCCTGTTTTCCGTAAGAAATCTGGCGATCGCGTCCCCTGCCCTGCCTGCGCCCACAATGAGCACATTCCGGGTCCCCTTACCGGTAGCGCAGCGGCGTTGCCTTAGGGCGCGCTTCAATACGAGCCAGCCACTCAGGGTCAACAGATTGAGCAAGCCAGCAGAGACGATAACGACGAGCCAGACGGTCCCAATCCCAGAGATGGAGCCGAATGCCAGAAGCAACACGGTCACTGAGAACGTGACTCTGCTAACTGCCAGGCCCTCCTCCAATACCGAGCTGCCGCGGAGGAAGTGATATGGTTTGCTATTCCTAAGCAGGAATATGGTAAATATCCCGGACAGGAAGAGAACAGTCAAAAACTCTCTTTGTAAAAAGAGCGATGTGATACGGCGACTTGTAAGCACTGAGGGTGGAAGCAAGCTCTCGCACACAATATAAAGATTGACGGAAACGAAGAAGAGGTCTTCTAAGGCTGACCCAAGTTGCACCCAGTAGCCACCAGGCTCTGCCACCATGGGTCTCATACGCTCTAAGCCTGCTGATTCCGTCGCTTTTGGTGAATGAGAAACACGTTGAGAACGGCGGCTGTGCAGATTTGCAGGCGAATGCGCAATGCCATCAGCACGGTGTTGGGCATTCGCGGGAAGCAAGTGGTCAACTCCTTAGCTGGATTGGTTGTTTAAATCTTCAAACTGCTACGCCTTTGACGATTGGGTCAATGTTGCTAGTCCGAAAAACATTGACGACAGAGCTATGGCAAGAAGTGCCGGAGCCTGTGGCTAAGTCGGTCTGGAATCGCGACTGTGCGCTTGTTCAAAACAACGCCCCGCAGGCTCACCGTCGCGTTTTCGAGATCCTGCACAACCCTCCTTGCCATCTCCCGGCGTGTAGAATTTGCCCCGACTACCAGAGCTACACCCTCGGCAATGTGCGCGAGAGTAATTGCATCGGGATAAAGTCCCAATGGAGAAGTGTCGAATAAAACGTAGTCAAACTCGCGGTACAACTCAGCAACGCGCGTGCGGAATGTGGACGAGGTCATCAGGCGTGCGTCGGCAGGTACTGAAGAACCGCTGGTCATGATCCACAAGTTCTCCTTCGACAAGCGCTGTGCGAAGTCCTTGACGGAATCGGCCTCTACCAGCGCGTCCTTCAGTCCATGGTTGTTTCCGACAGCGAAGTAGTCGTGCAGTGCCGGTGAACGGAAGTTTGCGTCTACCACGCATACCGTCCCGGATACATGACTGGCCAGCATCGTTGCGGCGCGCGCTGTGATCCAACTGCAACCATCACCGGAGGCGACACTTGCGAATACCACACTTCGGCGAGCACCCGCGGAAAGGAACAACCGCTGGATGAGTTTAATGACCTCCGTTTCAGAGGTTTCATCCATGGCTAACATCGGTCCCGCGCCATGGCCAATGTCGGCGGTGGCTGTGGAACCGCGTTGGGCATCATGGAGCGTCAGGTGGCGTTGGGACTCATGTTCACGCCTAAGCTCACGTTCCTTCTCGGTTTTTTGTAGCAGTTCAAAATTTCTACTCATATTTGCCTCGACTCACTCTCAGGGACGAAGAATCGAACAAGGAAAGGCGGACATGCCACACTCATTCAATGAAGCTCAACTGTTTCTTGCGATTGCCGTTGCCATTGCCGTTCGTGCCGTGTGCTTCGTGATTGAACGGAACTGAGGCTAATACAGGAGTATTTAAAAGCAACTCGATCTCGGACGGGCTACGCAGGGTGGTATCGACATAGTGCAGAGTCGCCACCAGTCCGATGCTCAAGAGAACCATGAATAAAGTGCTAACCATCGCATACGTAACTGGAGAGTGAGC
>MNDG01000166.1 GCA_001914815.1 Acidobacteriales bacterium 13_2_20CM_55_8 | reverse complement strand
CAGATGTTTGACCGCTTACCAGGACTCGTTCGTGGACCGATCCCGGATGCAGCTGAAAATTGACCGTCAACTGGTCCCCGACAAGCAGCCTGACAAGCTTCACTTCTTTATCGAAGCCGGGGGCAAACGCCTCGATCTCGTAATCCCCTGGCTCGAGATTAGTTATGTAGTACCGGCCGGAAGCATCCGTCCCCGCGACCCGGCCGCCCCCAAACTGCGGCTGGCTGACTCGGAGACTCGCTTTCGTCACGACCGCGCCGCTAACGTCGTTAACTACTCCTCGGATGCCTCCCGCTGGGGCTTGCGCCAGAAGAGTGTTCTGGAGCAGAACGAATAATGTAAAAACAATGGGAAGCGCGGGAACGTAAAACGTTGAATGCGGGTAGCCGCATCCATCTTGGAAAAATCGCAACTGAATCGAATTGGACATACGCGACTGTTAAGGGGACGTCACGCTACGGTTCGTCCTGTAGACCCTGTCAATTAGCTCACGCTTTTTAGGGAGATTGCCATTCTCTGGTAAAACAGCGATTCTAGGGTAGCTAGTAAGAGTCCTAGCGTGACACTGTCAGAACTACCAGTCTCGGCAACTTTCAGTGACTTGCAGGAAGTGGGCGTTTTCCGGAATGCGTTGGTGGTGGCCAATCGGTTCTGCGACACTCGGGTCCGGGAGAGAACTCGAGACGCGGCATTCGGCGCAACCCTGCACTCCATCCAAATGTCGATAATGCAGGTCGGCTCGCCCGGCCCACGCCCGCTTGGCACAAGCCTCTGCCATTCTCGCCTTAGTTACCACGCTCGCCAAGCACTACGGCGGATGCGCCGCCGGCCCATGCTGGTCTGCGCGTTTTGGCAGCAGGCAGAGCTGTTTCCTCTGTAACTATATTATATGATACTCAATAGAACTTGATACTGGCCGTGATCTGAAGTGAATATCCCTGAAATGTTGACCTGTCCTCAAATTCCTTGAAGTACTTGACGCCTACACTCACTTTCCGTGCCGGCAACATCAAACTCGATCCGAAACCAAGAGCGTTGACCCTATAATGCGCAGAAGATTGGGCGGGAGTGATACTCGGTCCAGTCTTGTCGGTAAGCTGCCACTGCTCGTAGCCCACCAACCCCACTTGAAGATTCAAGTCGTGTTGCAATGACAGCACATGTGTCAACGAATAGTCGAGGTTTAAGGTGTCGCCCGGATGGATCTGCGTACCCTGCTGAGTCGTGTGGATCTCGTACATCTGGAACGTAGAGATTGCGGTTCTTCTGTTCGCGTTGAGGTAGAAGGTCTGGCCAGATGAGAAGGCATGAGTCCAGTAGCCAGAGCCGACATTGTTGCTTTCGCCGACATGGAATCTCCCGGAAGGAGCAAGAAATCCGTAGACGGCGCGAATATCAGCGCGCTCTTTGCGCCAGCCGAGAATGAACGGCTGATAATACGAGTCGGCCAGCCCACCACCACCGCTGATTCCTCCCTCAATATCGGAGGTGAGCGAGTTGTTGGCGATCGGGATGGTGGCTGACATGGAAAACAGCGGACCGCCAAGAAAGTCTATCTTTTTTTTACTGACCCAGACCAGGCTGTTCATGTCCATCATCACCGAGTTCTGACCTGTGGCTAGGACCTCTCCATTCGGCCCCTTTGCCTGATCTCGCGAGTAGAACAAAAATTGATTAACGTAAGAGATGCCGGTTTCGGGCGTAACCCCGGAGTTGGTTGCGCTCATACCAAGCGGGTAAACACCCCTGACTTGGGACAGGGCGGGCAGAGCAGTTATGCAGATGGCAGCCAACAAACGAAGTGGCACGGTACTCAGACTGGAAAAACTTCGCGTCACAAGCCGCGTCGAGCTCCATCGGCTGCGGATTGCTCCAAGGACTGAAGTTTCGAGGCGTTGCTACTCCGGTTACTTGCGAGCTGAGACCGCTTCGCCAGATAGCGTGCTAATGGCATTAGCAAGAGTAGTCCGACAATCGCAACCACAACGACCATAACGATAACTTTTGGATCGTTGAAGTTCTGGCCGCCTACCACCAGCGCTGCTGCGATGTTCCGTTGTGCGGTACCGAGCGCCATCACCCCTCGAGTGTCTGACTGAGGCCCGCCCAGCACCCATCCGACTCCAGAGCCTGCGGCGACGAAGAAGATGCTAGCCAAAACCCCCCGCGTCCCATATAGGCTCAGTACGTTCTGCATGTTCGTGATCAACAAGAGCGCAATCAGAACAATCAGGCTCAGAATAGAAACTCGGCTGAGCGAAGGTTGTACCTTTGCAGCTAGTCTCCCCAAACGCGCTCTTACCAGAAGCCCTATTGCCAAAGGGAGCATCATCAGGAAAACCAACGAGCGCCCTATTTTCATCGGATCGACGGAAACCCCTTCGAGCAACAGCGGCAACACCAGCGGCATGTATCCAACTGTCACAACCATGAGCAACACCATTAAACCCACGGCGAAGGCGAGGTTCCCCTTGCTGATTCGGGCCAAGAGTGGGAGGAACGGCGCGCCAGCCGCTGTGCCTAGCAACAGCAGAGCAATGCCGAGGGGTTGGTCAAGCCGCAGCAGCTTTGTGATGACATGAGCTGCTAACGGCATCAAAGCGAAGTTCGCCAAGAGCGCAAGAACAATCAACCTATAGTTGCGCAGCGGAGCAAGGATCTCTCTCACGGTGAGACTCAAACCAACTGCCAGCATGCTTGACAGCACGAAGGTTAACATCGTGATTGGGACTGCCTTGCTCAAGATCCCCCTTTTGACCTCCCCCGTCGCGCTCCGCCTTCGGATTAGGCGACAGCCTGAGGTTGTTTGGCGCGTACTGCGCTGGCCAGCGGCAGCATCGCAAGATTCTTCCAAAACGTCTCCAACGACTCGACGCCACCAAACAACGTAGTGAAGATCGTGGAGTCCGCCAGTAGGATGTGCCCTGCGCGCTGGGTATTAGGTGGCATCCAGATACACGAGTTGAATTCGGTGTTGCCCGCTTCGACGAAAGGATGCGGCCGTTCAAGATCAATGGGTTGTCGCGTGAGGACGTGGACCGATTTTGCGTCCGCCCCGGTCAACGCATAGTGTGGCAAGTGAGGATGAAAGTTAAACGTGGTAACGCCGTTAAGCAGTCCTAGCTCATCCAGGTCTCGATTGACTGTGAGCGGAGCGATCTGTCTTGTGCCTTTGACGAGGGCCGGACGAAGTCCAAACTGATTCATCACTGGCACCCCGAGTCCCTTCATCATCGAACGTGTGTATTGTCCAAAGCGCTGCTGACGAGGCACAAGCGCATCCCCATGGTGCAAATACTCCTGTTGCCGCTGCTTCAGATCTTCTGTAAATCCCACATCGTGGTGGGGGCCAAGCAACAAGCAAGTTCCTTCTCGCTCCAGCCATTTGCGGACCGCCGAAATCTCCTCCTGATCCGCCTCTTGTTCCGAAAGAAGGTGGTCGAGTCCAAACACCATCAGCGTGTCTGTATCCGCCAGAATTCGGTCATCAATGGGAAGCTTGTACCCTGCTTGATCGATTCTCTGGAATACCGCGACCGGATATCCGGTCGCCTCACCCACCACTTTCTGAAACGCGAGCGTGGAGCGGTGGAACAATTCCAGGGTCCCGGCAATCCCTTGCAGGAAGTGCTTCTCGTCCCATTCCGCTCCCTCGTACGCTGGCCACGCAACTCTGCGAACCTCGGTCATAGTTGAAAATCGATTGTCTAATTCTGTCGTATCCCTGTTGACTTCCCACGGATAACTCCACGTCCAATAGATAGAGATCCTTCGTGTGCCAGGGCTGTACTTTCGTGGAACATGGTTCTGGTTGTATGTACGCGGTGGTTGATGAACGGTGCTCATGCTGTCCCGCTTTCTGCCTAGGAAGAGAAGTCTTCTCAGGAGTTAAGTTAGCGATGCGAGGTATCGAAGTGCCTTTATCCCGGGCAAAAAGAAATAAGCGCCGCCGCGGATGGTAGTGAACGCTGCCAGCCCTTTGATCTTTTTTCGAATGGGTCGCTTTGGGATCGTCATGTCAAACGTGCCGTCTTGTGTACCGAAAATCGGGTCCCGCTCGTTACCTAGTTCGTGAAAATTGGGATCGTTCGCCCAAACATTCATCGCAAACTCGAACTGGCGCACGAGACTCGCGCAGCCGACAAAAGCCGCGATACCTCTTTCCCGGCCATCTTCTGGAGCGCCCTCCGGGAGGGGCGGACCGTAGGTTCCACCGCGGCGGATCATCTTTCGGCGATTCATATTCGCCGCTGTATCACGCGGGTTCATTCGTCTGATGTGCGCGCCGAGCGGGCAGGCGTAACCGTGTGGGTCCATCTTCCCAAAATCGAAATCATTCGTGCTCTGATAGTCACCTGCGAGTTTGGGATCGTCCTTCTCTGGAGTGAGGACAAGTGGAGCACCGCTTCTCCATCGCCCCATGAGCTTCGCTGCGACCAGCTCTTGTTCGTCTTGTGTCTCGCCATGCTGCCGAAGAAAATCGCGAAATGCTCCTACGTGTTCTTCCATCATCAAGTAGGCGAGATAACTGCCATTGCGCGAAAGGATTTCGGGTTTCGGACCTTCGGCACTCGGGCCTTCTTCGTCCGGATAACCCAGAAAAAATTCGCCTGCCTTGATAGCTGGGCCAGAGCCGGACATTGGTTCCTCTCCCGTACCTTCAATCACCGGCTGCGAGAGGCGATCACGGTATCCGAAGTGTTCATGTGCATAGTCGAAGGGTGGGATCGCTTCCAGGTCCAGCGAAGACAGCACTTCTACGCCCTGACACTGCGATAAAAACTTTTCGTGCTCTACCCGGCATCGCTCGCGTTCCGGGACGTCGCGAGCAAAAAGGATAACGATGGCATGAAGATCGGTGCTCGCCAGCCCACCCCTCCAGTGCTCAGGGTGGTTTGCACCCGTCATGCCAAGGGCCTCCGCTCGCGTTGCCATGCCTTGGCGAAATTCTTCTGGAAAACTGGCGAGGGAATGATCGTCCAACCCAAGCGCTCGTATGCCATTCCAGCTGAGAGCCACCGTGACCCATCTTGTATCCAACTGGCCTGATCGGACTGCTGCTGCCGTTGTCACCTTTTCGGTCATGGCTCTCAGCCAGGCACGGCCTGCGGCCGGCTCTCGAAATGTCAAGAACTCATATCGTGCTGCCAGTGCAGGAGAGCGATGGATTAGAAAATGCTGGATATCTTCGAATTCAAGTGACGCGGCGTCAGCTTTTCGCAACTCGCGCCCGACGCTCTTCGGAAGTGGAGGACGGTAGATTGCCATAGGTACTGTGGCTCCCGGACGGAACTCGTCTCTACTGCATCAAGTCAAGCATTTCGGAGAACTTCGCTTTGAGTTGCAGTGCCTTCTTAATTTCGTCTGCTGTCTCGTATGGATACTCACCGTACTCCAAAAAGCTCGGACACTGGTGTTCGCGAACGAACTTGACGAATGCTGGTACGTTCGTCTTCCAGTCCTCGGGAAAACCTTCAAGGTTCTCGAAAACTGTGTTCACTCCGACCTTTTTAAACAGGGCTACTGCATCCTCGGTGTACTTGTCGAAATCTGTATCGAAGATTCCCTGGTACATGAAGTACGTGTCCTTTCCAATATCGAAGAGAACCCATCGCAGGTAGTGGAGCTTGAGCGTCGCAAGTGCATCGGGCATATCCGCAATCGCAGTCTCGATGGTCTTGCCGTAGGCGCGGATCGTTTCTTCTCTTCCCGGCTTGATCTTCGCGATTATGGTGAATCCATGGCAGGCCGGAGTTCGTGGATATATCGGGCCGTATCTTCCATTCTTTAAGCTAAAGTATCCTTCCTTCGGAATTGCCATTGCTGCCGGTTTCGTCCAATCGCGGATTTTCTCTTTGCGTGTCGAGGGCGTTTCAATTACCGTTGCAGCCATGCTGTTCTCCTTGTGCAGCTGATGAGATCTCCGTCAGCGCGAGGTTTTCCTGCTCTTCCTCGTAGCGCCCGACCTTCGGAGTTGACGCGGTTTCCCCCAGCGTGAGTCTTAGTGTAAATGACGACAGGAATTCCTTACACTGGCAGAAGTTACAGTGCAGCGGCTGGACATTCGCGCGGGAGATGCTTTCTAGGAATTGAGGGAGATCACGACACAAGCTGAGCGCAGCGCCCGCGCATCCGTCCACTGATGCCGCTAGGTCACTAAACAGCGAGAATCTTTGATCTGGTATTCTTGCTGTGCAAAAAGGCGACGACTGGACAACGTAAGCGTCAAATGACCGCACTCGCCGGATGGGAAAACTTTACGTAATCGTGGGGGCGGCTGCTGGTGCCCTTATCGGAGTGCAAGTCGTCGTGATCACCCTAATCGCCCGCAGACCGATCGTGGCAGGTCAGGCGCGTGCTGGTGCCGCCTTTGCGACCCCAACTATCGTACCCTTCGGATCCGTACCGAACGAATTCGGCATGTAACGCCGCCTGCAACGTCTGAACACAAACGCGGGGTGTCTAGACTCATCGTCAATCCTCAGGGTGCTCGCAGGAAGTACAAACGTTGTGGCGCTCGCGATCGGCGCCGGCACGCTCGCCCTCATACTGCTATTGAAGCGCTGGCCGCGCGTCCCGGGCATTCTGATAGCCGTTGTAGCGGCCACCCTTCTAGTCGCGGTATTCCGCCTTGCAACCCGCGCCGGAGTGTCCGTGCTCGGTTCTCTCCCTCAGGGATTGCCCTTGCCTCGCCTCCCTTTCGTACACGTCGACGACCTGGGACCAATCCTCATGGGTGGTCTCGCGGTTGCCCTCGTTTCATTCGCGGACACGAGCGTGCTTTCTCGACGAATTTAGGTTCGGGCTTCTTCCGCCGGCGGGAGGAAGTTTCCGGAGAACCGGTCACGTGTTTTTTGAGTGTGCAGTAGTCCAGCCGCAGCGAGCGTGCCACCACGTATATGCCGTGGCAACGGGCTAGCTCTGCGGCTGATTGCCATACAGATTCTGGCAGCTTTGTCCGGAGTGGGTGGGTTGAGCGAAACTGCTCGAGCTGAGCCAGAAGCTCTGTGATTGACTCGGGAACCGGAGTCCTTTGCTTGGGCATGGATCAGTCGCGCTAGGCGATGACCTTATCAGCATGCGCCCGCGGAAGTCATGCACGCCTGCCGAAAGCACACGAAGCGCTTCGGGCTCTTCACGCGCTTCGGCGAACAAACCTTCTTCGCGACGGTCGGCGAAGCAGTGAGCGCGTACCGCGCGACTCATCCCGTCGAGTGGGTCGACTGGGAGGATCGGACGCCGTAGCATAAAGTGATTGGCGTCACTCAATCGGCGGAAAACAGAGCAAACCTGCCCGATGCAATCCCAAGTCCGGGTCTGGTCCTCGACCTCCCGCGTTGTGATTCCGGCACGATGGAGGATCACAGTGGCATCCCCGGGGTAGGTTCCACGGTGACGCTTCTTACCATGCTTCGCATGGGGTTTACGCATGACACTCCACCCCTGAAAGGGTACATGTCTGCAAATAGTCGTGTGCGAACGTGAACATAATGCCTACCAATGACTTCGGGCGAGTCGCGTCTTCAAACGCAGACGAGGGCTCACGAAGGCGCACGTGGGGGTGGACAGCAAGACGAAGATCATCCACACGGCGGTGGCCACGGCGGCTCATGTTTCCGATGTGGCGATCTTGCCCGATCTGTTGCACGGAGAAGAGAGGCGGGTGTGGGGCGACGGCGCCTATCAGGGACAAACCCAGGTGATTCGCGAATGCGCCCCGCGAGCGCAAGACTATACGCAACGACGCTGCCGATATAAAGGTCAGATCAGGGATGAAGCGGCGTGGGCGAAGAACCGGAGCAAGTCGAAGTGCGGGCGAAGGTCGAGAACGTGTTTCAAGTGATGAAGCTGAAGTTCGGATTCGTGAAGGTGCGCTATCGCGGACTGAAGAAGAACGCGCACCGGCTGTTCGTCACCTGCGCGCTAGTCAACTTGTTTGTAAGCCGCAAGAAACTGCTGCTGGCGGCGTAGGCTCCGTCCATCTTCACATGGCCCAAACGCAGTCAGAATGGCGGTACGAAACAAGTTCCAGAATCCGAGAGTCGCACCGGAAGTGGCATTTCCTGAGCTTTGACGTTGCTTGACTTAGAAACAGTGCTTATTCAGAGTGTCCCTAGGGATGAGTAGGCTCCGCGTGTCGTGCGGAACCAGGTCCTGACAGCCACAGAGCGCGATCAGGCTCAGGAAGAGAACCGCGAGCGTCGCTCTGTTGAACCGGCCCATACCAGCTTCCTTAATTCCTCTAGCTCGTGAATCGAAACCTCA
>MNDG01000101.1:4629-12096 GCA_001914815.1 Acidobacteriales bacterium 13_2_20CM_55_8 | reverse complement strand
CGTCAGACCGATTTCTCATTTCTTTCCCTCTGTATTCGAGCCTCGATTTCGCGGTGCAATTTCTTTCGCTCACGCTTGCTCATTGCTTGTTCTGGCTTCGTTATACGTGCAAGCGTCCCTTTTGCATAGCGAGTGCTCCGCAACGTCTTTTCCAACAGGCGGAGCATGTGTTTCGTGTCCCAAATACCAATACCTCTTTCAAAACAATGATCCAAATCATTATTGAGAAAGAATTTTCCAACCTTGCCACCTCGCTGCCACTCCAGATAATGATCTTTTACCGTACCAGCGATAAGATCGGCCATCTGCAGTGGTGGGGTGTCTTTATCGTCTAGCGGAATGATCGTTTTGGCGGTGGCCTTGAATAACGGTTGATTTATGGCAACGCGCTCAAACTGTTGCATCACCTGTGGTGAATCAGATGCCTTATCAATCACGAATGCGACTTTTGTTGCGCCCTTGGTCTTGCGGGAAGCGGTGAACGCCACTTCGTACATCGCTTGACCATAGGCAGTCATTGTCGGATTGTCGGCAAAGAATTCTCGCGCTTGCGGATATTCTCGCAAGACATTCTTGTAGTCGGGAACGTCTAAGCAAATACAAAATCCTCGCCAATAATTCGCGAATTTAATGAGTAGTGCAACTAAATCACCGCGCAACTTATCGGCCACTGCGTGGGCAGCAGCGCGTGGTTTATAGTCTTCGCGTAGACGATAGAATCCACCACGGCCATGGAGAGACTTGGAGTCAGCCATCCGAAAGTACTTAATGTTATCCGCCTTTAACCTCTCCATCCATGCCGCTTGCATCATCCGCCAGTGAGCCTCTTTCGCCATGAACGCAGCAACACACAATACGTCCTTCCTATGCCTGTCGCTGCTTTCATCGGCGAATGACTCGACCTGCGGGATGGGTACTAGCATAACAAGCAAACCATCCTTCCACTTTTCGCCAAACACCAACCTAGCGTAGCGCGATAGATCGCTTACAGGGATGTGCTGTTTCACCGCACACCCCCACCCTCATCTTGACCCTTGACTGGTGGTCGGGTCAAGTATATTCTTGCCCATATTAGCAAGTACAAAATGTTCCACGTGGAACACTAGGACGATTCTGCAAACCTTGCGCAGCCCTATGCATCAGGCACCACTCCAGCTAACATTGTCCTGCGTCCGGAAGCGCATGCGGTCCGGTGATCGTCCCGGTCTTCAAAACCGGCGGGTGGCGGGTCACCCCGTCACCGGTGGGTTCGACCCCCACTCGCTTCCGCCACGCTGCCACAGAAATCAGATTGCGCTCCCATCCTGGTGAGAGTGCGTCTGCTGCCGCCAGTTGAAGCCGAACGGTTGCTTGTGTCATCTACTATTCTCCGGCGGTTGAACTTCGATTTCGACCAACAGCGCTCCGGCTTGACGAGGTACTGCGGCAAGGAGTAATGGGAGCAAGGCCTAGGCGACCGCTCGTACGGAGATCGATTAAATGGGATATGGCAGCGTCCAGGCGGTGGAACTCGTTTTCCTGCTGCTCATGCTCTTCGTGGTGGCTTTTGGCGTGCTGGCGCGGACGCTCAAGATTCCGTACCCCATTGTTCTCGTGGTTGCCGGAACGCTGCTGGGATTGATTCCTGGAATTCCAAGAGTTGCACTGAATCCTGATCTTGTTTTCTACGTAATCCTTCCGCCACTTCTATACTCCGCCGCGTGGGTAACATCCTGGCGCGAATTTTCCTACAACCTGGTTAGCATTCTGCTTCTGGCTTTTGGGCTGGTCTCTTTTACCGTGATCGGGGTAGCACTGGGCGCGCCGTGGTTATTTCCTGGATTTGACTGGAAAATCGGCCTGGTGCTGGGCGCTGTGGTCGCGCCAACGGACGCGCTGGCGGCCACATCCATCGCCCAACGCATTGGCCTGCCCAAGCGCATTACCGACATTCTGGAAGGCGAGAGCCTGGTCAACGATGCTACCGGGTTGTTGGCCCTTGAGTTTGGCATCAGCATCCTCCTAAAGAACGAAACGCCCACCGCGACTGATGCTGTGTTGCGCTTGACCTACTTGATTGTCGCGGGTATCGCCGTGGGTCTGGTCACGGGTTGGATTGTGAACTGGATCGAACGCCGAATTGACGATGGTCCAATCGAAATTGCCATCAGCATCATGGTGCCGTACGCGGCATATTTCGCGGCGGATGCGTTGCATGCCTCGGGAGTTCTGGCGGTGGTCACGTGTGGACTTTTTCTTACGCGGAGGAGTTCGGAGTTCTTCTCACCGGGCGTGCGTCTGCAGGCATGGGCGGTTTGGGATGCTTTGACCTATATCCTAAATGGCCTCGTATTCGTGCTCATCGGTCTTCAGCTTCCTTACGTGCTAGCGGGAATCCAGGGCTACAGTTTGGGGAGACTGGTTTTATATGGTGCGCTCTTCAGCGGGCTGGTCGTTGCACTTCGGTTGATCTGGGTTTTTCCGGGCGCATTCGTCGCGCGATTGATCCGCACCCGCGTCCTTCACCAGAGTATTAAGCCACCAACGGCGCGGAGCATACTGGTCCTGGGGTGGGCTGGTATGCGCGGTGTGATCGCACTCGCGGCAGCCATCGCATTGCCGCAGACGCTGGCGGATGGTAGCCCGTTTCCGCATCGCAATCTGATCATCTTTCTTGCGTTCAGTGTAATTCTGGTGACCTTGGTCGGTCAGGGTCTTACGCTCCCATGGCTTGTTCGCGTTCTTCGCGTATCCGATCCGGCCGGCCCTAATCTTGAGGAGGAGGCTGCGCGTCGAGAGGTTTTGCAAGCTGCACTCGCATACCTGGAAGAATCGCGGAAGAAAAATGAAGCGGAGTTCGATGCGATTTACGAAGACCTCGCTGGACATTACCGGCAACGCCTTGCCGCAGTTACAGGGAAGGACGACACGGAAACCGGCATCAGTCCTAAACATCAAAAGCATCTCTCTCGCTTGTCACGCGACCTGTTACGGATAGAAAGACAGACCGCAGTCCGCCTGCGCAACGAGGGACAGATCAACGACGAAACCCTGCGGCAACTTCAGTACGAGCTTGACCTACGGGAGGCCGGCCCAACCCACGCGGAAACTGTTCGGTCCAGTAGCTGATCAAGAAAGAGGAACGACCATGATTGTGAAATTCTCAGGTAAGGTGGTGTTAATCGCTGGGGGCACTGGCGGATTGGGACACGCCGTGAGCTTGGCGTTCCTGAGCGAAGGCGCAAAGGTGGTTGTGACGTATCGAAATCAGAAGGAATTCGACGCGCTGAGGAGCGCCGCTGGAACGAATGGCTCATCGCTCGAAGGGCGGCGTGTGGATGTGACCGATGAGGCGGCAGTACGCGAACTCATTGACGCCGTTTTTGCCAAATACGGCCGGCTGGATGGCCTGGTGAACACCGTTGGCGGTTACGCCGGCGGCGTGAACCTATGGGGAACCGATCCGAAACTTTTCGATCAGATGTTGACGTTGAATATGCGCTCTGGTTATGTGTTGGCGCGCGCAACCGTGCCAGCGATGGTCAAACAAGGTTTCGGAGCGATCGTAAATATTGCGTCCAAGGCTGCGGTTGATCACGCTGCGGGTGCAGCCGCCTACGCTGCTTCGAAAGCGGGCGCGGTGGCAATGATGGATTCGCTCGCCGCCGAGGTCAAGGGCACCGGGGTGCGGGTGAACTCGATTCTTCCCAGCATTATCGATACGGAAATAAACCGGAAAGCAATCCCCAAAGCTGATTTTGCGCAGTGGCCGAAGCCTGAGGACATCGCGCGCGTGATCCTATTTTTGTGCAGCGATGAAGCCAAAGTGATTCATGGCGCAGCGCTGCCGGTATATGGGGAGAGCTGAAGTTTCGTTGTACCACGATTTACCGCGGGACGCTCACAGGAACCGTTGTTGCCTGGGACGATCCCGCTTTCGCTCCCACTACGTTTCCGATTACGTCGCCAGACACGATCATTTCCACGCGGCGATTCAGCTTGCGTCCGGCAGCAGTATCGTTGGCAGCTATGGGACGCGTCTTGCCAAAGCCACGCGCAACCACGTTGGTGATGGGCACTCTGGAATCGAGCAAATAATCGCGCACAGTGGCGGCGCGTTTCTCGGAAAGGGATTGGTTGAACTCATCGCTGCCGGTGCTGTCAGTATGACCTTCGATTTCTAATCTCAACTCAGGATACGCGAGCACAATTCCGGCGATGCGGGCGAGCCGCTCGCGCGCCGCAGGCTTCAACGTGTACTGTCCGCTATCGAAGAGCACGTCGGGCATGCTGACGAGCAATCCGCGGTCTGTGTCCTTGGTCTCTAATACTTGATTGAGCTGCCGCAGCAGCCGGGCGCGCATTTCTTCTTTCTGACGGATCGCCTCTTCCTCGGCGCGACGAGCCCGTTCAGTTTCGGCCTGTGCCTTTTGTTGTTCTGCGAAAGCGGCTGCACGGGCGGCTTCTGCCTGGGCCTGGTCGCGCTGGGCTTCGGCTCTGGCTCTTTCCGCAGCCGCTTGATCAAGCTCTGCCTGTGCGCGTCGCCGGGCGTCTTCTTCAGCTTGAGCCTTGGCTCTGGCTTCTGCCTCAGCGGACGCTTTCGCATCTGCTTCAGCTTTTTCCTGGGCCAACTGCATCCTCTGCTTTTCTGCCGCGACCCTTTCTTGTTCCTTGCGTTGCAAGGTTAGAACTCGCGCGTCTTCCGCCATTTGCGTGGCGCCGCGCGAGACTGTGCCAATCGGTGTTCTGCCTTGTTTACGACGCAGGTAGTCTTCCGCTCTGGCGAGAAAATCTTCGGCTTTACGCAGGCTGTCGGCGGCGTACTGGCTGGCCCCCGCAGCCTTGGCAATTGCAACCGCGTTGCGCGCTTCGAGCAGCTCCAGTGGTGCTTTAGCATCAGGCGTTGCCGAGGGAAGTTGTGTGGCATGAACATCGATGGTGTATTGACTGCCTTCGAGCATGTCGAACCTGGCGTCAATGGCCTGCTCCCATCCCTTGGTCTGCTGCCGGATTATGTTTTCCATTACCACCAGGCTGCTGGGGCGGACGACAGCGAAGTAAGGCTCGGCAGTCACAATCATTCCAAATGCCTGCAAGTCGGTGGTGACCTGCAACTCTGATCTGCCGTCGGTGAGCAGGACTTCTCCAAGATTTACGGGACGACCTTCGGGCGTAATCGCCCAAAGCACATAGGTGAGGTATTCGACGCCGAATTTATTTGCGGCTTGCAAGTGATCAAAATTTGCGTTGATCTCCAGGCGTCCGGCTTTGCTGTCTACTTTTGCCTGTCCGCTGGCCTGTGGCATCAGGCTGGTTCCTTTGAAGTCCAGCTTGGTGGAGCCGCCACGGTGACGATAGTTCACGGCTTTGGTGGAGCGCGAAACTACTTTCACGCGGAACACCGGCGTCTGATCCATCGGCTCAACCGCGGTCGCGTTCTGCTGCGCTACCGCACAGGAAGCCAACATCACGCACATCAGGCCTAGAGATATCTTCATACTGCCATCCTCTTCTTCAGGTCTTCTGCTTCGGACCAGTGTTCTCCAAATGGAGTTCTGCCACAACTGAGCACGATATAGCGGCGCGTAACGAGCACAAAGATTACGAATGTAACCGAGTGTGTCCGCATTCGGGGCTAGAAGCGCTTTGGCATTTTGATCGGCTGTAGCGGAGCACGGTTCGTTACTTCCGTAATTTAGCCATCGTGGGGAGCATCCGTCAGAATCGCTGGAAGGTCTTTTACCAAGAGGTTCGCCCATTGCTCCGCTGCCAACGGCTGACTGTGAATTACGCGTCCGCAACCAAGCCTGCCTTATGCGAGATTGATTTTGAAATGGGGCCGGGGGAGGTGGTGGGAATACTGGGTGAATCCGGATGCGGCAAGAGCACGCTGGCGCTCTCCATTCTTGGTTTGCTTCCGGCGACTGCACGCGTTGAGGGTTCGATTCTGTTTCACGATCAAGATCTGCTCCATCTCAGCGAGTCGCGATTGCAGACGATCCGCGGCGCGCAGATTTCATTGATTCATCAGGAGCCAGGACTTTCGTTGAGCCCGGTTATGCGGGTGGGTGAGCAGATTTCTGAAGTGCTCCGCGCGCACCGGCCCGTGAAACGAACTCTGCGCGAACAGGAATGCAAATCCATGTTGTGTGAGGTGCAACTGGGTGACATCGATCGTATTTATAACGCGTATCCGCATCAGCTCAGCGGCGGAGAACTTCATCGAGTCGCGATCGCGCAGGCGCGGATTTGCCGGCCTGAGCTGGTGATTTGCGACGAGCCGACCAGTTCTCTTGACGTCACCATCCAAGCGGAGATTCTGAACCTGCTTCGCGAGCTGAAGCGAAAGTTTGGGATGGCAATGATATTCATCACCCACAATCCCGCGCTGCTGGCGGGATTCGCCGACCGCGTGCTGGTGATATATGAGGGCAGAATCGTCGAGGAAGGACGCGTATCACAGGTTTTTCGCCGGCCGCTTCATTCCTACACCAACGAATTATTGCAATTGGTAACTCCAGAAGAGGGCCGCGTGGCTTTCCATCATGAGAACTGAACAAGCAGTCAAGCGCGCCGCAAAGCCGGCTCTGGTCCGAGTGAGCGGGCTGAGCAAGCAGTATGTGCAGCGCGGAGCATTCTCGCGGCGCAAATTTGTGATTGACGCCGTCCGAGAGGTGGATCTGGAGATTCAGCCCAGGTGTCTGACGGCGCTGGTCGGCGAATCTGGTTCTGGCAAATCTACTCTGGCGAGATGCCTTGCGCTGTTGGAACGGCCGGATAAAGGAGAAATCTGGTTTGAAGGGGAGGAAGTCTCGCGACAGCGGGGCCGTGAGCTGGCGTCACTACGACCGAAAATTCAGATGATTTTCCAGGACTCTGCGGGAGCTCTGAATCCTCGTTTCAGCGCGGCAGAGATTATCGCAGAGCCACTTGAAATCCAGCGGCTGGCAAGCGGCCACCAATTGCACAAGCGTGCATGCGAACTGATGGAAGAAGTGGGGCTGTCGCCTGACTGGGCGGATCGCCGCCCGCTCGAGTTCAGTGGTGGTCAGCGCCAGAGGCTGGCCATTGCTCGTGCGATTGCGTTACAGCCAGCTTTTCTCATCCTAGATGAGTCGCTCTCAAAGCTGGATCTCATCACACAAGCGCAGATCCTGCAGCTACTTTCAGATTTACAAACTACTCACGCTTTGACTTATCTGCTGATTTGCCACGATCTGACTTTGGTAAAGCGAGTCGCCGATTTTGTGCTGGTCATGCACCACGGAAAGATCGTGGAGCGAGGAACGCGTCAGGACGTTCTTAGTTCTCCGCAACACGTCCATACGCGTCACTTGCTGTCTTCGGTGCGCGATCTTGAATCCGCCTTCCGGGAAGTTCAGCGAGGAGAAAGATCATGAAATACCTGGAGCGGCGGATTGTTCACGGAGCGTTGCTCCTGGTTAGCGTGTCCGTGCTCTGTTTTCTGTTTACTGATCTCGCGCCAGG
>MNDG01000101.1:0-4583 GCA_001914815.1 Acidobacteriales bacterium 13_2_20CM_55_8 | reverse complement strand
CGGCCGCTGCCTGTGAGATATGGGCGTTGGGTGCAGTCCGTCGTGAAGGGTGAATGGGGATACTCCTTCGCCTACAACTCCCCGGTCCGCGGGTTGGTTCTACTGCGGGCACGGAATACTTTGCTTCTCACCGGATGCGCGACGTTGATCGCGTGGCTCATTGCGGTGCCGCTTGGAGTTTGGACCGCCAGCCGGACGGGGAGTTGGCCGGATCGTGTTTGCATGTCGGGGACATCGTTTTTTCTCGCCGTTCCAGAAATGGTCGTAGTGTTCGGCCTTCTGTATTTCGTGATCCGCACACATGCATTGCCGGCTGGGGGCATGATGTCCCGTGGATTCGAGCAGTTCGGATTGGCGGAGAAGGTCATCGATCTGGTGAAGCACTTGATTGTTCCTGTCCTTACTCTTGTGCTGGCCAGCTTGCCAATCTTGATACGACACGTTCGCACCAGCATGATTGAAGTTCTCAACGCTCCTTTTATTGCGGCGGCCCGCGGACATGGAATCAGCAGGGGACGAATTCTTTTTCGCTACGCGCTGCCGGTAGGCGCTAATCCTCTAATTTCGCTATTCGGATTATCGCTAGCGGGGTTACTAAGCGGTTCGTTGCTGGTGGAAGCGATCACCGGCTGGCCTGGATTAGGGCCGCTGTTGCTTGAGGCGTCCATCTCGAGAGACCTCTACGTGGTCATCGGAGTCGTGATGTCCTCAACTGTGTTCATGATTATGGGGAACCTTCTGGCGGACGCCTTGCTGGTAGCGGTGGATCCACGAGTGCGGACGGAATAGTCATGATTAGCAAGAAGCTCATTATCGCCATAATTTTCCTGCTGTTGCTGCAGTCGGCAATTGTGTTTGCGGGCTTTGTCGCGCCTTACGATGCTGCGTTACAGAATCGTGATCTTCCATTTGTGCCGCCTGCGCGCATTCATTTTGTAGATGCCCGCGGGCATTGGCATTTGCGGCCGTTTATTTATCAGTGGGTTCCACTTCCGCAGAGTATCTATGAGTATCAAGAGTCTCGGGAACGCGAGTACCCGATTTACTTCTTTGTCCGGGCAAGCGAACCGATGAATGCAGGCGTCAGAACGCAGATTCATTTGTTTGGAGTCGAAGCTCCGGCACAGATTTTCCTGGCGGGAAGTGATAGCTATGGTCGCGATCAATTCTCGAGGATATTGTTCGGCGGACGCATTTCTCTTGGGGCGGGGTTGCTAGCCGCCGGCATTTCGCTGTTGCTCGGATTGCTGTTAGGCGCGGTTTCCGGTTTTCATGGGAAATGGGTAGATGAGCCGGTGATGCGGCTGGCCGAACTATTTCTGGTTCTTCCATGGCTTTATTTGTTGCTGGCGGTGCGGGCATTTCTGCCGCTGCACATCAGCCCGGCGCAAACTTTTTTCCTGTTGGTGGCAGTGATTGGAACGATTGGGTGGGCGCGTCCTGCGCGATTGATTCGAGGGATTGTGCTCAGCGCCAAGTCGCGGAATTATGTTCTGGCCAGTCGCGGCTTTGGAGCGTCGAGCGGTTACGTCTTGAGGCGTCACGTTTTGCCGCACACTTATGGAGTCCTTCTCACTCAGGCTGCCTTGCTGATTCCGCAGTATGTGATCGCGGAAGTCACACTCTCTTTTTTGGGATTGGGATTGAGTGAGCCGATGCCCAGCTGGGGCAACTTGCTGGCGAACTTGCAACAGTACAGCGTGCTGGTGTCGTATTGGTGGATGTTTGCCCCGGCGCTGGCATTGATACTTGTCTCTCTTGGTTACTTCACGGTAGCGAACGCCATCCAGGAGCGCTTACAATCTGCTTCAGCCTAAGCCAACAATTTTCCTAATGGATATCCGCCGCTGGGTTCGGGTGTTCGTCTTTTTGCTGACGGCCTCGCCTTTCCTTTTTACTTCCTCGCTTCCGCAGACTCCTCAACGCGGCGAGGAACTGCAAACCAGCGACAACGAAGTTGGTCGCTATGGTGGAACGCTGGTTGTGGGGCAGCGCACAGAGCCGAAGACGCTCAATCCGGTGACTGCCGCGGACGCGCCCTCGCGGGAGGTAATCGGCCGGATGATGGCCGACCTGATTCACATCAATCGAGCGTCCCAGCAGGTCGAAGCGTCGTTGGCAAAATCATGGACGGTTTCCAGGGACGGCCGGGCATTCACCCTGAAATTGCGGCGCGGTTTGCGTTTTTCCGACGGCCAGCCCTTCGATGCTGATGATGTTCTGTTTACTTTTCAGGTTTACCTGGACGAGAAAGTTCATTCTCCGCAACGGGACCTGCTGATTGTGGGCGGCAAGCCGCTGGAGGTTCAGAAAGTAGACTCGTATACGGTTCGATTCACACTGGCGCAGCCGTACGCGGCGGCGGAACGTATCTTTGACAGCCTAGCCATCCTGCCACGGCATCTTCTGGAAAAACCGTATCACGAAGGCAAATTCGCCCAAGTGTGGAACGTGAGCACGTCTCCCGCGGAGATCTGTGGCCTGGGACCGTTTCGCTTGAAAGAATATGTTGCCGGGCAGCGGATGGTGCTGGAGCGGAATCCTTATTTCTGGAAGGTGGACCAAAAAAAGAATCGGCTTCCTTATCTTGATCAAGTGGCCTTTCTGTTTGTGGGAAATGAGGACGCGCAGGTCATTCGTTTTCAGGCCGGCGACACGGACTTGATCAGCCGCTTGAATTCCGAAAATTACAATTTGTTGGCGAAAGAGCGGCAAAATCAAAGTTATAAGCTCTTCGATCTGGGACCCAGTCTGGAATACAACTTTCTAATGTTTAACCTCAATGATCTCAAGCCTGGCTTGGATCAGATTGCGGAAAAGCAAAAGTGGTTCTCGGACCTGAGATTCCGTCAGGCAATCTCGGCGGCCATCGATCGGGAAGGTATCGTGAAGCTGGTATACGGGACGCTGGCAGTGGCGCTGTGGGGCAACGTAAGTCCGTCCAACCGGTTGTGGGTCGACCAAACTTTGCCGCATCCCGCGCGTTCGGTGGAGCGGGCGCGTGAGCTTTTGAAGTCGGCGGGATTCTCCTGGCGCAACGATGGTCAGCTCCTGGACGTGAAGGGCAAAGCCGTGGAGTTTTCGATCATCACGAGTTCCTCGAACAATCAGCGAAGCAAAATGGCCACCATCATCCAGGACGACCTGAGCAAACTGGGGATGGATGTTCACGTGGTGCCGCTCGAGTTCCGGGCAGTTCTCGATCGTGTTTTTCAAACTTACGATTATGAGGCAGCGGTGATGGGGCTGGGTGGCGGCGATGCTGATCCTAATCCGGAGATGAATGTCTGGTTATCGAGTGGCGGCACGCACCTGTGGCACCTGGGTGAAGCCAAACCTGCGACCGAGTGGGAAGGTCAAATCGACCAGCTCATGAAGAAACAAATGGTTGAGCTGAAGTACAGCCGTCGAAAACGTCTCTACGATCAGGTGCAGCAAATCATTGCGGCCAACCTTCCTTACATCTTTCTGGCGACGCCCGACATTCTGGTGGGAGCGAAGAAGAATCTGGCAAACTTCAAGCCGGCCATTCTGGAACCTTCCGCACTGTGGAATGTTGAGCAGCTCTTTTTCCGTCAAGAGACCGTTGCTGGTGCGAGTCGGTGAAGCCAGAGTTGGCGGCCCGCGTGCGCTCCTGGACGGATGAGCGTTTGGTTGCTGAATGCCGAAAAGGCAACCAGGACGCATGGTCAGCATTGATCGAGAAATACAAAAAACTGATTTTCTCAGTGCCCATCAAATTTGGCCTGCCTCGCGAGGATGCCGCCGACATTTTCCAGGCGGTGTGCCTCGATTTGCTCTCCGATCTGCCTCAGCTGCGCGAGCCCCGAGCTCTTCCGAAATGGCTGATGCAGATGAGCTTTCATAAATGCTTGCGTTGGAAAAAACAGAGGCTGGTTCTGTTTGACGATCCCCTTGAGATTGAAGGTTTGTCCAAAGCGAGCTCCGAAGAATTGCCTGAAGAAATCATGTATCAAGTGCAACGAGAACAGATGCTTCGGGACGCCATCGCTTCGCTTGCCCCACGATGTCATCGCATGATTGCGATGCTCTTCTTTGAGAGCCCAGCGCGTCCTTACCAGGAGGTCGCCAACGAGCTGGGGATCGCCACCGGATCCATCGGGTTTATTCGAGCACGATGTCTCAGGCTGCTGCGGCAACGCTTGCAGAAAGAGGGTTTCCAGTGAGCGGAACCCCGGCAGACAAAGAGAAATTATTCAAACAGTTGGCGAATCTGGCCGACGAGAGGAGCCAGCGGAACTTTCTGTCGCAGAACCAAGAGCTACTTCGATCTGAAATAGTCTCTGAAATCAGCGATCACGTGCGGGAGCAAGTTCGCGTGGACGTTCAGCAAGCGCTTCACCTCGCCGAGGTCGCACTGATCATTGCTCAAGAGATTGGTGATAAGGAATCGCTAGCGAGGGCGCTTCGGGCCAAAGCAAATGTCCTGTACACCCGAGGGGAAAACGCTTCTGCGGTTGATCTGCATGAGCAGGCAGTCGCTCTGTTCGAAGCTGTAGGCAAGAGCAATGAAGCGGCGCGCACTTTGAGCAGTTCGATCCAGCCGCTGCTTCTGATGGGCG
>MNDG01000020.1 GCA_001914815.1 Acidobacteriales bacterium 13_2_20CM_55_8 | reverse complement strand
TTAGTTGAGCACAAACGTGACGTGGTGATTCTGCTCGATTCCATCACTCGTCTGGCGCGTGCCTACAACACCATCGTTCCGCCCAGCGGCAAAGTGCTTTCCGGCGGCGTCGATTCCAACGCTCTGCAGCGTCCCAAGCGCTTCTTCGGATCCGCCCGCAACATCGAAGAAGGCGGCTCGCTGACCATCATCGCTACCGCACTGATCGACACCGGTTCGCGCATGGATGACGTCATCTTTGAAGAATTCAAAGGCACCGGCAACAGCGAAATCATTCTCGATCGCAAGCTGGTGGACAAGCGCACTTTCCCGGCCATCGATATCCAGCGCTCGGGCACACGAAAAGAAGAACTCCTGATCCCGAAAGAAGACTTGACCCGCATCTGGGTACTGCGCAAAGTGCTAAACCCGCTCTCCCCAGTCGAAGCCATGGAACTGCTGATCGACAAGCTCACCAAGACCCGCTCCAACGGCGAATTCTTAGCCAACATGAGCTCGTTGTAGCCCCCACCAAGCAGCCTCAACGACCCACGTAGGGACAGGCGACTCGCCTGTCCAGCCGAGCAAAGCTCGGCAAATTTCGTCTGCAGAGTTCTTTTCCTGCTGACGATATTTCGGCAATGAAAGTTCTCCGGCGCTCAACCTCGGTCGAAGCCTTTGTTGAAAGAGATATACCCCCTCTCCCCTCTCCCCCCCGGTCTTGTGGAATCAAAGATTTGGGTGAGGGGGGTATCTCTCTGGGCGGGGCGGCCCACCCGCCGGGTTTCTTATTGCGTCATGAACAGGGAAGACCCACGTCTCCCACATCAGTCACGCAGGGCCTCCGTACCCCGTTGGCGAACGGAGCGGCATTCAGCGTGACAAAAAACGTCACCCCGGAGCACGTCTGCGTAGGTTGTTCTGATTTCCGAACAGGTCCGATTAGGGCAAAAGGAAATCCCGCTGTCTCCCAACCTGGCGGGCTTCTTACAACCGGGCGGCATCAACCAAGCAACGCGGGCCCCAAATCTGTATAGCTCATTTTCCTATCTGAATCTGATTAAGTGTCGCTTAGGCAACCTGGCCTTAATCTGGTTCAGGCCATGCGCCAAGCACCCGACGACATAAAAGACGCCGACGACCAATAGCGCGAGAGGTGGGTTGAACAAGATTTTCAATTTGTACGCCTACTCCGCGTGGGCGCGAGTCCGACAAGCACCTAAACAGCCGCGGGAAACGACAAACCCTCGTTCGGTTGATGTCGCTGCGCCCGAGATCTTTCTTCCTGCTCACCTAACACCCGGTTGAGCTGGTCTACAAGGCTCAGCAGCTTGTCTGGGTCCATTTCAATACTGGCTTGTCCAGCAAGGTGTTGCCAATCGCTCTGGGACGGGGTCATATAGAGCCCCTTTCTACTTTCAACAGGCTAGTCCAGAGTGAAAACGATGTCTGAGCAATAAAGCACACCATCGCAATGTGCCATGAGATGGGTGGTTAATTAGGTTTCAGGCCAGGGTTCTTCTCGACATGATGCAACTCGATTTGTTGAGTGCGCAGCATGAGTTGCAATGCATCTTTTAGGTTTTGGCGTTTGGGTGGGCCCGTCTCGATGGAAGCTCTATGGCAGAGTTCGCGGAAGGCGTCGAAATTCAGCATTCATAACCTGATTTCCTATGCCACCAGTGTACACCCTAGGGGGACAAGACGCACGAATCAGGGGAGCGCACTCACGCCGCGCGCGATCGTTCGGTTGCAACACCGGGGGAGATGCAGATCACGTTTGGGGCCTGGAGGAATTTGTGGAATGATTGGAGCAGAGAACAGTAGGAGCGGCAGCATGAAATACCGAATTGCGATGTGGGCGAGTGCGGGCTTGCTGGTTGCGGGCTGCTGGAACCTTTATGCCGTGGCAACGTTCCCGAATCAGATGACCTCCGAACCGATTGTGTGGACTCTCGTCCGTTTGACTTGCCCAATTGCGTTTGCTAGTTTTCATTTCCATTTCCCCGTTAGTATCTATTGGGTTCTGCTTGCGAATGCGGCTACGTATGCGTTGGTTGGTCTGTTCGTGGAGACCCTGCGGCAACAACTACATCACGCGAAATAATTCAAAACTACTAAAGACACGAACCAATTCCGGGATGCTGCACTGGTTCGTGCCTCCCACCTTTGCTAACAGTGGGTGGCCCACCCGTCGTCTTTTTTCCGCTTGACTCCCCTTCCTCAATCCGTCATAAAAGATATATCAACTATTGAAATGTTAGCCATAAGTCATAAGTCGTTTGCTTTCAAGATTTTGGCTGTAACCCTTTATTACTCAAAGATTTTGGCCAGGTACAAATCTTTGATTTCACAGGACCCGGGGGGAGAGGGGGTATCCCTTGGCGCATGGCACAGTCGTCGCAATGAACAGGCCGTCTCAAGACGTGTGATATCGTACGGAAATCCCTTCTACCCACTGAGGACGTATGGGTTCACCACGGATCCTGTTTGTCGATGATGAGGAGAGCATTCGGATTACCTTGCCTCCTGTTCTAAGAGAAAAAGGGTTCGAAGTTGAGGTTGCGGGAAGCATGGCAGAGGCTCTGGTTGAGATTAATTCCGAGGAATTCGATGTCCTAATTGCGGACTTGAACCTTGCCGAGGAGGGAGACGGATTCCTGGTAGTAAGCGCTATGCGGCATATCCAGCCGCAGTGCGTGAACCTTATTTTGACGGGATATCCCGCGCTCGAAACTGCCTTGCAAGCCATTCACAGCCAAGTGGACGACTACCTGACCAAGCCTGCCGATCTGGATGCGCTAATCAATACCATCCAGGAGAAGCTCAGCGGTCGCAAGTCGCAGCCGAGTGTCCGGTTGAAACGGCTTTCTACGCTGCTGAACGATCACGCAACTGATATCTGCGAAAAGATACTCGAGGCAATGAAGCAAGATCCGCAAATCCTGGCGGTTCGTCTGTCCGATTCCGAGCTCATTGGTTATGTGCCGTCGGTCCTGAGCGCCCTGGCACAACAACTCGATTCACGGCAGGACACTTTGAATAGCCAGACCATTTTGCTGGTTAGCGAGCACGGAATTCGGCGCAAGAAAAAAGGCTATACGCTGGGCATGCTAATTGAGGAAGTTCATTTCCTGGAACAGGCAGTCTATGACTTGGTGCAGAAAAATTGGGGAACGCTCGACATAACAATTTTGATTTCCGAACTCAATGGATTTCAGAACGGCTTGCACGCCATCCGTCAGCGAATTGCGGAGCCATTCGGGCGAACCAAAAAAGCAGCGAAGGCGTGATGATGATCTTATTGGCCATCGCCTCTGGCAAAACCTGCTCGACCGCAGTAAAATCCTGTGCGTCAAATCGCTAAGGCCCAGCAAGAAAACGCCGCTTCGGATACAGGCACTCAATGGAGGTGGATATGAAGAGCTGGAAACAGATAAGCCTTCTCAGCGTGTGTGTGATTATCCTGTTGGCCTCGACTCCCGGAAAACCAGCATGGCAGATGAAAGCGGATTACGTGGAAGCTTGCAGTTGCCATCTGTTCTGTCCCTGCTATTTCAATAAACACGCCGAGCACCCGCACTGCGAGTTCAACATGGCGGTCAAAGTGCGCGACGGGTACTCGGGCAACACCAACCTGGCAGGGGCCAAGTACTGGCTCACCGGGGATCTGGGCGACGAGTGGGGTACAAATAAAAAAGGAGACTGGGTGGTGGTGTCGTTTGATCCATCCACCAACAAAGAACAACGGGACGCGCTAGCGCCGATGATTCTCAAGACCTACGGTCTGGAATGGGGCGAACTGAAAGTGCAGGAAGCGCCGATTCAGGTCGATCGAGCTGGGGACATCGTCACCGCCACGCTGGGTGGAGGGCAATTGGCCACCATGAAGCTGAAGCGGGAGGAGGGCGCCGATGGTAAAGGCGTTGTGTTGAAGAACGTCAAATATTTCGGGGCGCAGAATAATGATGGCTTCGATATGTACCGCTCGCTCGAGCACAGCGCGAATGTCCAGGGACACAAATTCTCCTACTCCGACCGTAATGCGTTTCTGATTTCGATCGATACGCATGAAGGCGAGTCCGGTGGTGGGATGTCGAATAAGTGAAGACTGGGTGAGAGAGTTCGTTCCGTTGGCCCCTGCTGTGGCGGGGGCTTTTTCATTTTCATATCCGAAAATAACCGAGGGTGTCCCATTTGTTGCGCGCACTTTGCGAAAGGGTGGGAACCACGACATTCAACATCGTCGCGGCGGTTAAGCTAGCCGGTGGAGCTCTGGTCCATGACGTAGACCCTCCCCGGCCCCGCAGTCTGAATGTTGTTCTGCTGAAAAGATTCCTTGATCCGCCGTCGCAGCTCGCGGCTTACTCGATGCTGCTGGTTGGGGCGGGTCTTCACTTGGATGAGATACTCCACCTCCCCGTTGCCGACGCGATCGATCCCCGGGACTTGAATGTCTCCGACGATGTCATCGGCATAAGAATGCGTTCGCTGGGTTCACTGTAAGCAACGGTGACGCGCAAAGTCAGTTGCGACCAATCGCGAGTCGCGTTGGATACGATTTTGATTTCGCTATTGGGAATGATGTGAACCGTGCCGTCTTCGTCGCGCAACACGGTGCTGCGCATGTTCATCGCTTCGACCGTACCTTTTACACCGGCGACTCGAATGTTGTCGCCGATGTCGTACTGGTTCTCCAGCAGAATAAAAAAACCGTTGATCACATCTTTGACCAGAGTCTGTGCGCCGAAGCCGATTGCCAGGCCGACGATGCCGGCGCTCGCCAGCAGCGGGCCTAGATTGATTCCCAGCAGCGCGAGGATCTCCAGGCCGGCGACGAATATGATCACAAAAATGCCCACGCTGCTGGTCACGGTGGCGAGCGTCCGAACCTGCTGGGTGCGAAAACCAGGTGGGACTTTGCGGATATGCAGCGCGACAATTTTCCCAGTGAGGGCTTTGAGGACGCGGATCAGCACCAGCGAAGCCATCACTACTACCAGGATTTTGGGGACGTCGTGACGAAGGAAAACCATGGTGTCTTCGCGCCAGTCACGCAGCAGTGCGGGAAGATTCCAGTTTTCAGGCATGGTCAAATGCAACAGCATACGATTCATATTCAGGGCGCGATTATAGCAAGCGGCCAGGGGGCTCTCCGGTTACGCGCCAACGTATAATCGTCTTACTCTCCCGTCCCTTCGAGGTGATTGTGCGATTCAAATCGCTTGCGTTGGTAATTTTGTTTGTGTTGAGCATCGTGAGGCCTGCGGTGCCGCTCCTGGCTTTGCAGGCAGTACCCCCAGGAATACAAGAACCGTCTCCCGAGGACCCGGAGCGCGCCAAGATGGAAAAGGAAATGGCCAAGAAAGCCAACAAGGGCCGCCAGGCCGATCTCAAGCGGGACACCGAAAAATTGCTCAAGTTAGCCACTGAGCTCAAGGAGTATGTGGACAAAACCAACGAAAACGTCCTCTCCCTGAATGTGCTGAAAAAGGCGGAAGAGATCGAAAAATTAGCGCACAGCGTAAAGGACAAAATGAAGGGGCCGAATTGATCAAGCTTTCGATGTGAAATCAATCCGCAGCAGCCTGCTGCGTTGCTCTCTCCTCCTTAACGATGCGCATGCTGTAGAAGGAGCGGTAAACGAAGATATACGACACCACAAAGAATGCCCCTGCCAGAATGTGACTGAAGTTGCTGCCCGCCTCCGACGTCAGCTTCACCGCCAATTCAACCGCCAACAATCCGAACAGCGTGGTGAACTTGATGACCGGATTCAAGGCCACGGAAGAAGTATCTTTGAACGGGTCTCCAACCGTGTCGCCCACGACGGTGGCATCGTGCAGCGGAGTCCCTTTCTGCTTCAGTTCGACTTCGACAATTTTCTTGGCATTGTCCCAGGCCGCCCCGGCGTTCGCCATGAAAATAGCCTGATAGAGACCAAAGACAGCGATCGAGATCAAGTACCCGATAAAATAAAACGGCTCCACAAAAGCAAATGCAAGTGTAGCGAAGAAAACTGCCAGGAAGATGTTGAACATTCCCTTCTGCGCATACTTGGTGCAGATTTCGACGACCTTTTTGCTGTCCGCGACGGAGGCTTTTTCGACTCCCTCGAGACGGATGTTGGCTTTGATGAACTCAACTGCACGATAAGCGCCCGTGGTCACAGCCTGGGTGGATGCTCCGGTGAACCAATAAATAATCGCGCCCCCGGTGATGAGACCGAGGAAAAACGGAGCGTGCAGCAGAGAAAGTTTATTTACGTTTTCCGTCAGCCCGTTGGTAAGCGCCATGATGATAGAAAAAATACAGGCTTGGCTGTCGCTTTGAAAGTGTTTCCCGCCCCGTCATTGGCTTCCAGCAAGTATTTAGCGCGCTCGAAGTCCACATTCATGTTGTAACTGCCCTTGAGTTCACTCTGAATCCCCGGCACCTGCTCAATTAAAGAGAGCTCATAAACGGATTGCGCGTTGTCGGTAACCGGACCATAAGAGTCCACCGCAATGGTCACCGGTCCCATCCCCAAAAATCCAAATGCGACCAGCCCAAACGCAAACACCGGATATCCCACCATCAGCGTTTCCAACCCCATAGTGCTGAAGTAATACCCAATCGACATCAAAACCACCATAGCCAATCCCAAATAATAAGCTGAAAAATTGCCGGCTACGAAGCCGGAGAGGATGTCGAGCGAAGCGCCGCCTTCCTGGGCGGAGATTACGACCTCTTTTACATGGCGGGACTCGGTGGAGGTGAAGACTTTTACCAGTTCGGGGATCAGGGCTCCGGCCAGCGTGCCGCAAGAAATTATGGTGGCTAGCTTCCACCATTGGGTACCGTCTCCGAGATCGGGGACGATGATGGAGGAGATGATATACGTCATAGCGATGGAAACGATGGATGTGATCCAGACTAGCGAAGTTAACGGGGCCTCGAAATTCATTTCGTTGGCGTTGCCGTAGCGGGCTTTGGCTATGGCGGCGTTCACAAAGTAGGCAACGGCGCTGGCTACCAGCATCATGATGCGCATCACGAAAATCCAGACCAGCAATTGGACCTGGACTCGCGGATCGTGCACTGCGAGCAGGATGAAGGTGATGAGTGCTACCCCGGTGACGCCGTAGGTTTCAAATCCGTCGGCGGAGGGGCCGACGGAATCGCCGGCGTTGTCACCAGTACAGTCGGCAATCACGCCGGGGTTGCGGGCGTCGTCTTCTTTGATCTTGAAGACGATCTTCATTAGGTCGGAACCGATGTCGGCGATTTTGGTGAAAATACCGCCGGCGATACGCAGCGCCGCGGCGCCTAACGATTCACCGATGGCGAAGCCGATGAAGCATGGTCCGGCGTAGTCGCCGGGGATAAATAGAAGGATGAAAAGCATGATCAGCAACTCGACGCTGATCAGCATCATGCCAATACTCATGCCGGCTTCGAGTGGAATCTGATAAATGGGATAGGGTTTGCCGCGCAGGCTGGCGAATGCGGTGCGTGAGTTGGCGAAAGTGTTGACGCGGATACCAAACCAGGCCACACCGTAGCTGCCGGCGATCCCGACCAGGCTGAAGAGCAGAATGATGACCACGCGCACTGCCTCAAATTTCAGCAGCACGCCAAAGTAGAGCACGATGATGACAGCGATGAAGGCTTCCAAAATGAGCAGAAACTTGCCTTGTGTAATCAGATAAGTTTTGCAGGTTTCGTAAATCAGCTCAGAGATCTCGCGCATGGCGCGATGTACGGGCAGGTTTTTCAGCCGGGTGTAGATGGTTAAGCCGAAACCTAAGCCGAGCAGGCAGAACAGTATTCCGATCAGGAGCAAGCGGTGTCCGTCCACACCAAGGAAGGTCACTTGAGAGAGTTCGGGAAGTTTGAGGTTGGCCTCGCCGCCGACTTCACCGGCCTGGGCGAGAGCGACAGATGCGAGGCTCATCACGGCCAATGCCGGCATCAGAATCTTCGTAAGTCTGCATGCTTTGGACGCAACACTTGCGAGCCAGAAGCGCATGGGATCCTCCGGGGATCAGAACTTAATCAGGATGATTACGTGTCTAGGGACAACTCTCCGTCACACAGCACTCTTCGGACTCAGCTGGGAGAGCTGAGCACGCATTTCCGCAATCCCGAGCACGCTTCCACTGCAAGACTTTAACAGGAGTGCTGGAGCTTGGCCGTCTCGGATTCTGCTCCGGATTCCGCAGGCTCAACGCCTGGGATGCCGGGAGCAAAACTAGTCTTTGTAGCATTTTCGGGGGAGATGGTCAAACCGGCAGGCACCGTCCCTTAGGGCTGCCTCGCTTTACTCAAGAGGCTTTGGCGCACCAGCCAGAGCACGGTTGCGAACATTCCGCACCAGCCCAGCAGGCGTATCGTCGCGGCGATTCTGGTGTAGTACTGCAGCACGCCTAGACTGGTGAAGATCGCATGCCAGTCGTGTTCTGCAAACTCGGGATCTCCCACGGTGACCAGTGGTAGCGACATACTTCGCGCATCCGCTATATAGGTTGCGGTGTAAATCCAGTTTTCAAAAAAGAAGAACATGCAAAAGGCGAAGGCAGTGGTCTGACGGTGGACAAAGAAATATGCCGCCAGCAGCAACGGCACCAGCCATTGCAGGATGGTTCCTCCCCAAAGCCCGAGCGTGTGGCCGAACCAACCGAACAAGAGGTGTCCGCCTTCGTGAACCACCAGATTGGCGGAATCAATGAATAAGAAGCCGTGGTCTTGGGTAAAGGCATAGATCAAGAACAATCCGTAGAAGACAAGCCACGCTCCCAAAGCCCATCGTGAAACCGGTTGCCAATCTCTCTCCACGATTTCATTCAGGTGGCCAATCATTCGGCGGATGGTCTGGGTTTCGCGCCCCTGGATTTTACCTCAGGTCCGGAGAGGTGGCCCTCACTCGTTGCTGCTGCGCGTGACTAATCCTGAGTTAGACTTTTCTGCGACGAGGCCATCCGCCATGAGAAAAACCACATTCTGTTCTGTAGTTCTGCTCAGCCTGCTCGCGCTGGCAGTCTCTGTTTTCGCGCAAGCTCAGCCCCAGGCAACTGCCCCAAAATATTTTTTTGTATCGTTGACGCGCCCCTCCAATGCTCCGCAATTGAGCAAAGAAGCGGGTGAGAAACTTCAGGAAGAGCACATGGCCAACATCCGCAAGCTGCATGCCGAACACAAACTGGTAATCGCGGGTCCGTTCACAGACGACACGGCGCTACGCGGCATCTTTGTGTTGCAAGCGGACTCGTTGACACAAGCACAAGAGTGGTGCAATAGCGATCCGGCAATCAAAGCAGGACGTCTAGCTGCCGAGGTGCACGGGCCCTGGCTCATTGAGCCTGGCACAATTCACGAGCCAGCCGGGACCAGTCAGGGGATGGAGCAGTACACGCTTGTGCTGATGAAGCGCGGCGAAAAATGGGATCCCAACGCGCCCGGGTTTATGGACGTGATGAAGCAGCATCCTGCTTTCGTCAAGCAGATGACGGAGCAGGGAAAGATGGCGATTGCAGGACCGTTCCCGTTCACTGATCCGGGCGAACTAAGGGGAGTCGCTATTTTCCGCGTGGGAACAGAAGAGAGTACCAAGTTGGCGCAAGACGATCCCACCGTCAAAGCTGGTCTACTCAAACCTGAAATCCATCCATGGATTACAGGCAAAGGGGTGCTGGCACCGGGGATGGCGATGCAATAGCCGTTACACGAACTCTGCATGACCGAATGTACTTCGCCAGCAAAGGCCCAAAGGGACCGGTTTGTCCGTGCGGGTCTAAGTTGAAAAAGTCTGTCGCTCTACCGCACGGGGTCAGTCACTTCAAGCTGACCGGAATCTTGCGAGCTGAGTCCCATCCGATGACGGTTGCGTCTTTGTCGGCTGTTGAATGCTGCGGTTGCCTCGTCTCTCTGATCGCCTAGTTCGTCGACTTTGTCGGATAGGTAAACGAAGTGCGCTCGAACATCGTCGCTGGTGAATTCGAGCCGAGCGGCGCAACGACCTGAAATGTTGGATTGATTCTCATTGGCGTATTGATAGAGCTCAATCGCGGCATCGATCCACTTCATGTCGAGGTCCATGGCCCGAGAGACTTCATCAAGGGCGCCACCGCTAATCTCATTTCTCATGCCACGCTCGAAGGCATTCGCGTCTGCGACGGAGGCGCCTGCCGCCGTGAGGTTCGCCTTGAACACATCAGGAAACCGCTGAATGGCAGTAAGATGCTGCTGATCGAGAGCTTTCAGTTGCTGCAGTTCGGCAATGATCTCCTGCGGCTCGCCGGCGCGTACAAATGAGATCGGATATAAGAGGTCGTTCAGATGGCCAGAAAGGAAGTGCCGGTCTGCCTCGATCTGATAAGACTTGTTCTCATCAAGGAAGTACTTGAAGGAATCGCGGAGAGCTTTGCGGCCAGGTGTATCCGGATCCGGGATTGGAGCCGTACCGGCCGCTTCGTTCATGATCTGCGGCATCTCGCTTTCCGGTGGAAGCGAAACGTGATGCGAGCGCCGATAGACGCCGAAAACAACCATCAGGACGAGAACGACACCGGCGGCGACCGTTTTGTTGTTGAACACATTCCTTCGATTAGGCAGTAGTGGCGGTTGAGTTGCAGAATTTTAGCTCCATCCGCGCGCAGGAAGAAAGAATTTCTCTGCGGTCCTAGCAGGGGAGTAACGACCCTGGGCGGTCCACCCCTCCGCACGAAACGTCAAGCACCGGAAAACCGCGCTAATCGCACCAGAACCGTGATGCTACGGTTTCACTCCTAACTGCCAAAACAAAAACGAATAAATATCCGTGCCTTCCTCGATCTGCTTGGTGATGGGTTTGCCGGCGCCGTGGCCGGCTTTGGTTTCGATCCTCAGAAGGATGGGGCGCTCACGGCTTTGGCCGTTGGCGGCTTCGGCTTGCATCAGGGCAGCCATTTTTTTGGCGTGCATTGGATCGACGCGAGTGTCCGTATCCGCCGTCATGAAAAGGATGGCGGGGTATTGTGTGCCCGGCTTCACATGATGGTAGGGCGAGTAGGCGTAGAGCCAGTCGAACTGTTTGGAGTCCTCGGCGGAGCCGTATTCGGGGATCCATAATTTGGCGATCTGGAAATTCTGATAGCGAAGCATGTCGAGCAGCGGGACCTGGCAGACGACGGCACGGTAAAGGTCAGGACGCTGCGTGAAGGCTGCGCCCACCAGCAAGCCTCCGTTGGATCCGCCCTGGATGGCGAGGTGATCCTTGTCAGTGTACTTCTGTGAAATCAGATATTCGGCAGCGGAGATGAAATCGTCGAATACGTTCTGCTTTTTCTGCAGCATGCCGGCTTGATGCCAGTCTTCTCCGAACTCGGCGCCGCCGCGAAGGTTGGCGACGGCAAAAATGCCGCCGTGCTCGAGCCAGATGTAGCGGCCACCGACGAAATTGGGCGTGAGGCTAATGTTGAAGCCGCCGTATCCGGTGAGCAGCGTGGGATTGTGGCCGTTCAGCTCCAGTCCTTTTTTGTGGAAGACAAACATTGGAACCTTGGTGCCGTCCTTCGAGGTGTACCAGAGCTGATTGACTTCATAGGCGGAGGGATCGATGCCGGGAGCGTTTACTTTGTCCCATAAATCAGTTTTGCGGGACGAAAGATCGAAATCGTAGATGGCCGGTGGAATGGTGAAAGATTGGAAGCCGAAGAAAAGTTCCCGGCGATTCCACTTGCTCCCGGTACCGGAGACGCTGCCGATGGCTGGTAGCGGGATGTCGGCGATGAATTTGCCGTCCAGTTGGAAAAGTTTGAGGAGGGAGCTGGCATTCTTTTCGTACTGGGCGCCGAGTTTGCCGCCGACGATGGACGTATTCTGCAACACCGCGTCGGATTGCGGGACGATCTCCTTCCAGTTTTCACGCTTGGGATTGGATGCGTCCACTACTAACACGCGGGAACGAGGGGCGTCTTCGTTGGTGGTGATGTAGAGCTTGTTCTGGTAGATCTCGCCACTGTATAGGAAATCTTTGCCGCTGGTGATTTCAACCGGCGGAGTGCCGGCTTTCAAATCCTGAAGGTACATTTCGCTCTTGGCCCAGCCCTGGAAGACGGTGATGAGCAGCCAGCGATCATCGTCGTCGGCGAGTTGCACGCCGGGAATGTCCTGGGCTTTGCGGCCTTCGCCAAAGATGAGCGGATCTTTCGCGGAGTCGGTCCCCATGGTGTGATAGAAAATCTTGACGTGGTAGACCTCTTCGCCAGGAGGCACGTCACCTTTTTTCGGATGTTTGCTGTAATAAAATCCGGAGTTATCTTTTTTCCAGGCGACACTGGCAAAGCGGGTGCGCTCAATTGTGTCGGGCAACAGTTTGCCAGTAGCAGTTTCAATCACTTTCAATGTGCTTTCTTCCGAACCGCTTGCAGACGTGCCATAGGCGACATACTTGCCGTCTTCCGAGGGATACCACCAGTCGAGTGCGACGGTGCCGTCAGCCGCCAGTTGGTTGACGTCCACCAAGGTTCGATCTTTGCCGTGGATTTCTTCGCGCACGAATAGCACAGGCTGGTTTTGCGTCCCCTCACGTCGCGTATAGAGGTAATACTTGCCGGCTAGCTGGGGCGCGCCAATGGTGCCGATGGAAAGAAGCTGAGTGAGGCGTTGGTGAGTCTGAACGCGGCCCGGGAGCGGGTCGAGGATGCTGCGAGTGTAGGCGAGTTCTTCCTGGACATATTCCTGAGTGTCCGCACCCTTGGAATTCTCCATCCAACGGTAGGGGTCGGCGATCTTGTGACCGTGGATGGTGTCTTCTACGACCTCGGTCTTGGCTTTGGGGAAGGGCGGGGAGGCAGTCGTCGTGTTGGGAGAAGAACTGTCTTCAGCCCAGAGCGCGGTTGCGAAAAGAAACAGGCAAGCAAGAGTCCAGAACAAACGGCACACTCCTGACATATGCACCTCGCTACCATTGTGGGGACAGTCAATAGGGTAACAAAAATGGGGGTTCCCGACATATAGACGATGGGCGCGCAATAAGGTTCGATGGAAATTGGGGCCAGAGAGGCGATGCGAGATAGACTAGTGAACGCTAATCAGATTCTCATGTTGGTACGCATTCTGTTTTTCGGAGTTCTCAAGGACCTTGCGGGCCAAGGAGGCGAGTCGCTCGACCTGCCGGACAATTCCACTTTGGGGGATGTGCTCAGTCACTATGAAGCGCGCATTCCGCGGCTGAAGGAGTTGGCTTCGTCGATTGCGATGTCGGTGAACCAGGAATATGCGGGTCCGGAGGCGAAGCTGAGTCAGGGAGATGAGATTGCTTTGCTTCCCCCAGTTAGCGGTGGTTTGGGAACATCACAGGAGCCGGTAAAGGGGAACGGCGAGCCGAAGGGACGTCCCAAACATGCGGCGATCGTGCGCGAACGGATTGAGACTCGAGCTGTGTTGGAAGGAATCAAGCGAGCGGAGGACGGTGCGGCGGTGGTTTTCGAGGGAGTTGTACGCGACAACACGCGCGGCCGGCGAACGCTCTATCTGGATTATGAAGCTTACGAGGGCATGGCAGTGACACAAATGGAAGAGCTCGCCGAGCAGGCACTTTCGCGCTTTGCGATCCGTGATGTTGCCATTCTTCACCGCCTGGGCAGGTTGGAAATCGGCGAAACCAGCGTGCTGATCGTGGTGGCATCGGCGCACCGGGCAGCTGCTTTTGACGCCTGCCGCTGGCTGATTGATAGCCTCAAGCGCACG
>MNDG01000033.1 GCA_001914815.1 Acidobacteriales bacterium 13_2_20CM_55_8 | reverse complement strand
ACCCGTGCTATGGAAGTGACGGGAGGAGAAATCTCAACTTATCGTTGTTTGGCCTACGTAGCACAGACTATGGAATACCGTTGGAGTTTTCATCCGCTCTCTCAATGGTCCACGGTTTACACTGAATGCCGCTTGACCGTTTGCGCCACCGTGGAAGAGCGGCCCTTTCAGGGGCCGCGTTACGAAGGAATAAAAGATGGGGCTTTAGCCCCCGTGGTCACCTTGGAGTTGCGCTCTGGCTAAAGCCCCCCTATCAAATGCAAACCAACGCGGCGCTAAAGCGCCGCTCTTCAATCGGCATAGGGGGAGTAGTCACCCACTCTCCCCTGCCACACCACCGTACATGCGGGTCCGCATACGGCGGTTCGATAAGTCAGTCCCACCGATGAACTGGCGGGCTGAGCGTTCGCAGTTTGGGAACGCCGTGCGGGTTTCACTTCTCTGGTCAGCATCCTTTGCGGCTTCACCGCGCCGTGCCTACCAAAGGCCCACCGAAGTGGGATGGCTAGTGCACTACCCTCATCGAGACCCAAGTACTACTGACCCTTCCTATCGTTCGGGCCTTCGTCACTGTGGCGACTACTACGCCCTCTGCTGACTTCTGCTGCACGGTCAGAACACCTCACGATGTCCTCAGTCACGATTCCGTGACGAACAGCAGATCTCCCGAGATAAGTTCGACCGCTTTCGACACGCGACCTCCGGATTTACCACCAGTGCCCTTGATGGATATGGGCTTCGCTGTCACTTGCCAGTTCGCCCGGCACCGTAGGCCTCATCATCCGGTTTTTGTTCATCGGCCCGTGTCTTTGCTCCACGCTTCCTTCGGACCCTACCTCACGGTAACGCCCTTGCGCTTCGCTACCCTTCACCTCCATCAGGTTGGGACGGGACTTTCACCCGTAGCTGCCGAACATGCTCGGCGTACAAAACAAAGGCCCGATCTCAACGACCGGGCCCACTATCCATCTTCACCTCAGAAAAACAACTTCACCCCCAACGTAATGCTCCGAATCCCCCCACTAAACAATTTCTTGTTCAGGAAATTCGGATCAAATGGCAACGCGTATCCCGGAGTAGTCGTCGCTGTGGTTACTCCAGCATTGCTGAACACATTGCCGTTGCTCAGACTGTAATTGGGATGGTTGAGGACATTGAATACCTGCGCCTGGAGTTGCAGGTACTTAGTCTCTGAGATGTGCGTGTTTTTGTACACCGACAGGTTGAGAGTTCCGAACCCCGGAGTAGTAACGCTGTTCCGGCCTACCGTAGACCTCGCTCCCGCTCCAGCGATCACATACCGGTCGCTGGGATTAACCGGAGTATAGCCAATGGCCGGATCCGAGCCATTGCACCCGTTGTTGGAGGCCTGCAGAAAAGAAGTCGAACCGACATAGGTAGTGCCACCCGCTAGTTCACAAACCGGAAACACATCTCCCGAAGTCTGGGTGGTGCCGTTTGGATTGAACACCGCCCGGTCGCCGGCGGAATCCCCGTTGCCATTGGAGTCAATACCGGATTGGATCGTCACCGGCTGCCCCGACTGTGCCAGGAATACAGGACTGATCTGATAACCGTTCAGCAGCGCTTTCAAAAACCGGTTATCGGTTGAGGTTTTCGGCAACTCATAGATCAATGACAGAACGAACTTGTGACGGACATCCAGGTCGGAATTCGAACGATCGTCCTGCAACCGATTTGTATCCTGTGACCGGCGCGGATTCAGCAGGCTGGTGAAGAATTCGTTCGTCGAGTTGTCAATAGTGTGAGCGTAAGTATAGTTCGTGTTTAGCGTCATCCCATGGAAAGCACGTTGCGTGAAGCTGATCGAGCCGCCGTGATAAATACTGTTGCCGAACGGGGGATCGGAGGTCACGTTGCCGAAGAATCCGTATTGTTGGTAGATATTCGGCGTACTCGTGGTCAGACCGGGAATCGGAGTAATGGTTGTCGCTCCGTTATTCGCCGCGAACGTGTTGTAGTTTGCGTCCGTAGGAGTGTTCGCATCCCAAGTTGCCGGAATTGCTGCACTATTCAGGAATGTCGGCAATGGCGCACCACCGGCGTCGAAGTAACTGACGAAGTTGCGTCGATACTGCACCGGCAACGACAGTCCGCGTGTACCCAGGTAGCGCACTTCCAGCGCTGCGTTGTGATACAGCTCGTGCTGCACGCTAAGACTCCAGCTCAGCACTTTCGGCATGACCGTATCGTCGATGTAGCTGGTGGTGAGTGCGCGCGCGTCCGTTTGAGTCGCCGGAGGCACGTAGGTTGCAGGCAAGCCGCCACCTGCCAGAAAATTCGTTTGAGTTCCGCACCATGACGGCTGCGGTGTTAGCGTGCATGCCGAAGCTGGATCTAGTTCGCTCTGCAACTGAGGCGGCAGAGTGATGGATGCAAAGTTCTGGAATTTCACGTCGTAATACACTCCAAAACCGCCGCGAACCGCGGTCTTTCCGCTCCCGGCCGGGTCCCATGCCAATCCCACCCGCGGAGCGATATTATTCTTGTCGGTTTTCGGGATTCCGAAGTTGATCACGCCGGGAACGCTGGAAATGGCATTCAGCGCCTGCGTCCTGTCGCCTACCGGATTGGTCCAGTATTCGTAGCGTAACCCAAGGTTCAACGTCAGTCTTGGCGTCACCTTGATGTCATCCTGGACAAACCCATACATGGCGCTCTGGGTGCCCAGGAAGAATCCTGATCCGGCATTACGCAGGGTTCTGCCTGGGACATCCGGTACCTGATCATTTACCAATGTTTGCATCGTCGAATACCAGTTGTCGCCATTGCTCCGCGAGAGGAAGAACTGCGGATAAATGAAGTGCATATACTGGCCGCCGAATTTGAACGTGTGTTTGCCGTGCGCCCACGACAGGTTGTCCACAATCGAGTAGGTGTTCTGCTTCTGAGACTGATTGTCGCCCGGGCCCACAGTCACCTGCCCCAGATCTACGATCGTTACATCCGGGGGGCACGTCGAACAGGGATTTTGATTGGCCAGACTGTAGTACGCATATTGCAAACGCAGATCATTCACCCAATTGCTGTTGATACTCCATACGTCATTTACCGTGAACTTGCGGTTGCGATAAAGCTGGTTTTGATTGAACAGCTCCTGCGTGGAATTCACCGGGAAAATAAATGTGGCCTGACTGAAGTTGAAACGCGCGCCTAGTTGATGCTTTCCAAAGTTATAGTCGCTGTTCACCTGAGCATCGTGCTCATTCTGACCCACCGGACTGATAATGATCAGATCCCCAATGGGAATGGCCTGCCCGTTAACCGTCGTCGTCAAGCCGTTCGTCTGCGCCGGCGCCACCGGATAGTTCTGAAGGATCGATGCCACAGTGGGATTCGCCGCCATCCCAATCAGTGAACTCAAGCCTCCCGCAGTCGGCGCCAACAGCGGCGTTGGCGTTCCTTGACCGTGAAGGTAAGTGCGCTCGTACGCGCCGAAGATGAACCACTTGTCCTTGACCAGGGCGCCGCCGACGGTTCCGCCGTAGCGGTTGTTATCGTAGGCAGGCTGTCCAGAAATTGTTCCCGCCTCAATCGCCTGCTTGGTGAGATTGTCGATTGAATTGAAGTTGCGATTCTGTGTGTACCACTCGCCGGTGCCGTGCCACAGATTGGTTCCGGTCTTGGTCACCAGGTTGAACTGCCCGCCTGCGGAGTGTCCGTATTCCGCGCTGAACTGATTAGTTTGCAGCGTAAATTCTGAAACCGCATCCTGGATCACGGTCGAGTTGGGCCCTGTCACACCGAGATTGTTGTCGTCCACTCCGTCTACCGTGAAATTATTGTCTCGGGGCCGCGTTCCCCCCACCGAGCCGCCGATTCCAGTTACGCCGCCCGGCTGCGCAACAACGTTGGGAGCCAGAATCGCCAGATTCAGCGGACTGGACAATGCGCCGCCAACTACCGGCAGGTTCAGCAGTGCCTGCGAGTCGAAGTTGTTGTTCAGGGTCGAGGACGTGGTTTGTATCTGCTCCGTCCCTGCCGTCACTTCAATCGTTTCCGAGGCGATTCCGAGTTGTAATTGCGCGTCGGCAACGTTTTCACGGTCCGCCATCACTGTGACGTCCTTCTTCACCAGGGATTTGAATCCCGGGGCTTCCATGGAAACTGTGTATTTGCCGGGCAGTATGCTGGGAAGGTTCCACGTTCCCGCGGAAGTTGTCTGGGTAGTTTGCGCAACGCCCGTGTCCTGATTGGTCACTGTTACTTTGGCGTTCGCAACCGCGGCGCCTTCTGGATCCAATACTTGCCCGCGAAGAGAACCAGTCGTCCGTTGCGCCAATGCGGAATTGCACAACGCCAATACCGCAACCGCGAGCAGTAACCCCAGCCACATTCGGACGAGAAGTCCGTGCTGGTTGCCCGAAATTCCATTTCTTTCTCTCTCAACTGTCATGTGTTCTCCTTGCACTCGGCTCACAGCGCGGCTTTTCGCCGTCGCTCTTTTCACCTGTCGAGTGTTTTGTGCTGTATAGAACCTGTTAATTCACAGCACTGATTAAGAAGGCACACCTCTGACCAATCTTCACGCGAACGGACTCACGACTGTTTTGTTGGACTTTGCGTGATCGGTCTTGTCAGAAGATTCGCGGGAAATGATTTTTTGAATTTCCCCACACCCTCGATCTCCACAGCCTCATAGATTTTTCGCCACTGAATGCCGCATTTCATGTAACAGAACAGGATGAACATTGAACGTTCTTTGCATTTGGTGGATTTCCCATCGAGCGTTGCTGAACAACACACAACTGATGTTTGACGCACTGTCAGCACCTGTATCGGCAGACGAATGGCACGAGCCTGAGAACTAACGGCCCGCGTGTCACGCTTTGACATCGTGGAAGAGCGGCGCTTTAGCGCCGCGTCAGACGGCCTTTGATATGGGTTTTAGCCCCAGTGGAAGGTCGTCGCGCTCACGCGACGCTCCAAGGACGACCGCCAGGGGCTGAAGCCCATCTTCACTTGTTCCTAACGCGGCCCTGGCAGGGCCGCTCTTCCACGTGGCGTGAAGTCTGGCACACGATCAACCTCCCACATTATGAAATCCAAACTTCACTGGCCTACAATGCTCGCCACAGGTTTAACCAGGTCTGGAAATCGAGCAGCCCATGGCAACCGTAGCAGCAAATCGGGAGCAAGAAACTCAGCCCACCGGCAAAGCTGCCGGCCCATGTGTGATGGTGTTATTCGGCGCCGCCGGAGACCTGACCAAACGCAAGCTGGTTCCCGCACTCTTCAATCTGGCCAAGGCAAAGCTCCTGCCGCGGAACTTCGCGGTCCTCGGCGTTTCCGTCGATGACTTAAGCCTCGAACAATTTCGCAGCCAGGTCACCGGATTCCTTCCGTCCGAGGATCACGGAATCGAAGCCTGGGAGTGGTTCACCGAACGCCTTTACTACGAACGCGCTGACTTTGCTGATCCGAACACATATTCCACGCTCGTCGATCGGCTGGCCGATATCGACCGAGGGCGCCACACCGAAGGCAATTATTTGTTTTATCTAGCCACCGCGCCTAAGTTCTTCGCGCCAATTGTGCAACAGTTGGGAAAAGCGGGCCTGTCAAACCAGGAGAATGAACACTGGCGCCGGGTTGTAATCGAAAAACCTTTCGGACATGATGTTGAATCCGCCAAAGCCTTGAACCGCGAAATCAAAGCAGTCTTGCAGGAAAATCAGATTTACCGCATCGATCACTATCTTGGCAAAGAGACCGTACAGAACATCATGGTCTTCCGCTTCGATAACGCCATCTTCGAGCCTATCTGGAACCGGCGCTACATCGATCACGTCCAGATCACCAACGCCGAAACCGTCGGCGTCGAACAGCGCGGCGGATATTTCGATACCGCGGGCACCCTGCGCGACATGGTTCCCAACCACATGATGCAGCTTCTCACCCTGATTGCCATGGAATCCCCCATCTCTTTCCATGCCGACGGCGTCCGCCATGAGCAAGCCAAAGTGTTGCATTCGATTCAGCCACTGGATTCTGAAGATGTACTGCATCGCAGCGTGCGCGGCCAGTACGGCCAGGGTAGTGCTGACGGCGAGCCCGTCCCCGGCTATCGTACCGAGCCCGGCGTCTCGCCAGAATCAAGGACAGAAACTTTCGTCGCCCTGAAATTGAACATAGACAATTGGCGATGGGCCGGCGTCCCATTTTATTTACGCACTGGCAAGCGTCTCGCCAAACGTCACACTGAGATCAGCATTCAATTCAAGCGCACACCATTCGAACTTTTTCGCCACGCTCCCCATCACCAGATGCAGGCCAATACCCTGGTCATACAAATCCAGCCTGTAGAAGGGATATCCTTAAGCTTCGGCGCCAAGATTCCTGGCGCGGTGCTCCGGGTTGGATCGGTAGATATGAGTTTTGAATATTCCCGCTATTTCGGAGCCGACGCCTACACCGGTTACGAGGTTCTGCTCTACGACTGCATGATCGGAGACCCCACTTTGTTTCAGCGCGCCGACATGGTCGAAGCCGGTTGGACGGTCGTCGATCCCGTCCTCGATGTATGGAAAGCTCTCCCGCCCCGCCGTTTTCCTAATTACGCGGCAGGAACCTGGGGACCAAAAGAAGCCGATGAATTGATGGAACGCGACCAGCGTCAATGGAGGAAAATCGACTCATGATTCTCGCAGGAGAAATTGGCGCAACTCGCACCCGCCTGGCCGCATTCGACACCGAGGGTAACAAACTTCAACTCGTCGTCGAAAAAACCTACATGAGCCAGGAACATGGCGGCTTGGCAGAAATCATTACCGGCTTCATCAAGACCGAAGGCATCCCGGTACACAGCGCCTGCTTCGGCGTTGCTGGCCCAGTCACCGCCGGACGCAGTAAGATTTCCAATCTTCCCTGGACCATCGATCGTCGTGAACTTGCCAGCCAGCTCAAGCTAGATTCGGTGGGATTGATCAATGACCTCGAAGCTTACGCTTACGGTATCGATGCCCTGGAATCCAAAGATTTCATCACATTAAGTGAAGGCGCCGAAGACGCCGAAGGCAATCGTGCTGTCATCTCCGCCCGCACCGGGCTCGGAGTGGCAGGCCTTTATTGGGATGGATTCCGCCATCACCCGTTCGCTTGCGAAGGCGGCCACGCCGACTTCGCCCCCAGAAATAAACTGGACATGGAATTGTTGACCTATCTCCAGGGAAAACATGGCCGCGTAAGTTGCGAACGGATTCTCTCCGGCCCAGGAATCAAAAATATTTACGATTTCCTTCGCGACACCAAAAAATCCGACGAGCCCAAGGAATTGCGAGAGCAGATGAGTCAGGCCCCCGATCCTCCAGCCCTGATCTCGAAGCTTGCCGCCGAAGGCAAAACCCCCATTTGCGATCAGACCATGTCACTCTTCGTCACGATTTACGGAGCCGAGACCGGCAATTGTGCGTTGCACTTCATGTCCACCGGAGGCATTTTCATCGGTGGCAGCATCGCCGCCAAGAACATCAACAAAATGAAAGATCCGGCATTCATGAAGTCGTTTCTGGACAAAGGCCGCATGACACCACTACTCAAGCAGATGCCGGTAAAGATCGTGCTGAACGACGACTCCGGCATCATCGGTGCTGCCCGCTACACCCTGGTCCAGAAAGCATTCCGCACCGCAACTCGCGCTGTATAACTAGCCAATCGCCGTTAAAGGCACGGCTTTAGCCGTGTCGAAAGAGACTCCTGAAAATGGGATTTTAGCCCCCGGGGTTCATCCAACCGAGTTCAATCGCTAGGCTAAAACGACAACCTCGCGCTCAACTGAATTTCCCGTCCCGGTGTCGCGGCTTCCGTGATTGTCCCAACCTGCGGCGTGTTCACAAAACGGTCAGGCATGCCCAGGTTGGTATGGTTGAGCGCATTGAAAAACTCGGCGCGGAACTGAAATCGCGCACTCTCCGTGATGGAAAAATTGCGCACTACGGCGAAGTCCAGCGTCTGCCTTCCCGGGCCATAGATTGAGTTGCGGCCTGAATTGCCAAACGTGAAAGCTGCTGGCGCAGCGAATGCGGCCGTGTTGAACCACGCCGCCGCGGTATGTGTACCTGAGGAGAAAATAGGCTGGCCCGTAACATTGGCGCGAATCGGGTTTTCACCCAGCACTGTGCCCGAGTTAGCGGTGTCTCCGAACACGGAAACAGTGAAGGGGAAGCCCGATTGAATTTGATAAACGGTGGATACCTGCCAGTGTTCTGTCAGCTTTTCCAGCAAGCCAGATTGCTTCAGTCCGGGAAGGCCATATACTGCGCTCAGGGCAAAACGGTGTTTCACGTCGCAAGCTGGTCCTTTCTCTGCGCCGAGATTGTTATTGTTCTGCGGACTCGCAGACTCGAACATCGGAGAACGAAAATCAGGCGCGTCACTGAGGTTCTTCGCCCAAGTGTAATTGCCTAGGAACGTGAGTCCGTGCGCATAGCGCCGGCGCACGTTGACGTACCCGGCGTCGTACCAGCTTTGCGCCGTGTTCTCCAGGAGGTTAATCGTGCTAACTGGAAAACAAATTGTGCCGTTGGGACAACCTGCTGCCGGCGCGGAGTAAACGATATTGTCTGGCAACACGGTCCCCGGCACAAAGCTGACGCGGGGGAAGGGACGGCGCGGCCCAATGGCTCCCGGTCCCGGCGGCGCGTTATTAATAAGGTGGGCGCGCTGCAGATGCACTCCATGTGACCCCAGATATCCCACTTCTAGAGTAGTCTGCTGGCCCAGGCTCTTCTCGACCGACAGGCTCCACTGCTCGATGTACTGCGAGGGCGCTCTTGGATCCATGGATCCGAAGCTCACTGTGGTTTGCCCAAGCACAGGATTACCGAAGTCGAAATGCGAACTGACAATGCCAGGCGAAGGAGTGAAGTTGTCGCTCTGCTGCGTCTCTGGGAAAACATAGGGAACGTTGTGGCGCTGGTTGCACCAGGTATTCATATCCACCGGCGTATAGAAGATGCCGAACGCCGAATGCAACACCAACCCGTACCGCCGAATCGCCTGCGAAATACCGAAACGCGGCGCGAAATTATGTCTATTCGGATACTTCAGACCTTCAGGGAAGCCGTTCTGTCCGCCGATAAACGCTGAAGGAGTTCCGCTATCGAAAGTCAGGTTTGAGTTCGTAAAAGCAATGTCCACCAGGGGGTTCATGTACTCATAGCGGAGTCCCATTTCAATGGTGGTAGTGTGAGTGAGCTGAAAGCTATCCTGCGCGAAGCCATCCGCATACCATTGCCGAAGCTGCATCTGTGGGATACCGGCCTGGCGCTGCTTGACCGCGGGCAACCCGAGTAAAAAGCTGGCGAGAGCTGAGCCGGTGCCGTCATTGGTGGCGGTCCGCGTAGTGAAGCCGCTGGTGAATTGGTAGTAGCCGCGGTTCTGGAAGAAGCCCCACATCGGCCAGATGAAGTCGCGGTAGCTTCCGCCGAACTTCAGACTGTGACGACCGTGTTGCCAACTAAGCACGTCACGGCCTTCAATGACGGTGTCCCAGGCTTTCATCGGCGTCGCCGCATAATTGTCGCCCATAGGCGAGAAACCCTGCACGTTGAAGAACGGAGACCCAAATGCCCCCTTGCCGCCAAAGCCAACGCCCACAATTCCGAGCTCGGAAACGATATCGTTGTTGTCGCTGTTTTCCGAGAAGCGGTGCATGGCGAGCCGCGAAATGGTGATCGACGCCGTGTTCAGGACGCGAGGATTGATGACCCGGTTCCACGCAATGCTGCCCTGTTGCGAAAAGTTGTCATGAAAGGAGCCAAAGCCGGGAAGCAAAGTACCGAGTCCGGAAACCATCTCTCCCGGGGTAAACCCATGTTCGCTGCTCGCCGAGTAGCGTGCCGACAAGCTGTCTCCGCGCTCAAACATGTGGTCAATGCGAATCGTGCCTTGATCGTTGTCGTGAAGGGCGTTTCTCACGTCAACGTAATTGTTGCAATCAGTGCCCGCGCCCACCACCGTCGGCGCACCCATCATGGCGCTCCCGCAAGGCATGCTACCCATATCCATCACCATGTCCGCGTTGGGCATGGGCACGTGATTCATCAGGAATGCCTGGGCTACGGGATTGATTAGATTGGCCGGAATGACGTTGTTGACGCCGTTATCTTGAAACTGGTCACGAATAAATTGCGGATTACTCGGACTCACCGGCTTGGTTGGATCGAATGCCGGATTAGGATTCGAGCTAAACGGATTGTAGATATTGATTCCACTCTGAGTGAAGTCTCCGCTGATTTCCGCGAGCGTGGGTACGGTGTCAATCATGGTGTGCGCCATGGCATGGCGGAAGCCTTCATAGTTCACAAAGAAGAAAGTTTTGTTGTGCCCTATAGGTCCGCCCAAGGCCGCGCCAAAATTATTCTGCACCAGATGTTTGTTGCCCATGGAATTGAACGTACTGGCATCGAGCGCTCCATTGCGTAAAAATTCGTAGGCGGTCCCATGGAACCTGTTGGAGCCGGAGCGGGTCACGATATTGATCTGCCCGCCACCCGCACCGCCCATTTCCGCCGAATAGCTTCCGGTTTGTACTTTGAACTCCTGCACCGCGTCTGGGGACGGGCTCAGATTGAGCGTGTTGAATGTCGGGTCCGTATTGGTGGCGCCGTCGAGCAGATAATAGTTCGCGTTAGGACGGTTGCCTCCGATGCTTACCGCTGAGCGCTGCCCCGGCCGCCAATACAGCGGATTCATGTTGCCGGTTTGCGCGCCGTGAGACTCGTGCGCACCAGGAACGGTGAGCACCAGGTCAATCAGCATGCGCCCATTAAGAGGAAGTTCCTTAATCGAGACAGGTTCGACCACCTCACCCACCGCCGCGTCGGAGGTGTGCAGCACTGGAGCCTGGTCAGCCACTTCCACTACGTTCTGCACTGTGGCAACCTTGAGTGTCAAATTCAGCGAGAGTTCCTGGCCAACCTCAAGGCGCAGACTCTGGTTCAGCGTGGCAAAGTGAGTGGCCTGCACTTCAAGCGAATAGTCGCCTGGCATTAAGCCTGGAACCTGGAACATCCCCTGTTCATTGCTGCTCACGCGGCGTTCGGCCCCTGTGTTCAACGCCGTAAGCCGTACAGTTGCACCGGCAAAGGGATGCCCTTGCGGATCCATAATCGTCCCACTCGATACCGCATAGTTGCTCTGAGCAAAACACGTTAGGGACAACAAAAAAACATAGAACATGGTCGTTTTAGCCAAGACCTACCTCCGCAGATTTCCAGGGACCTCAAAGTGTGACTCGCAACTTCGCCCTTCTGGCCTTACCTCTCACTTGGGACACGGACAACTAATTATGATCAGACGGATTGAAGCGTGGTCGCGGAAGAACGGCAATAGTAGAAAAATGCTAGGGGCACGGACTGGAAGCGGACAATCGTGCCCATCGCCGTGGAAGGGCATGTTGGCTGTGATGTGGAAGGGCAGGGCTTTAGCCGTGCCGAAAGAGGCTCCGGAAATTGGGCTTCAACCCCGGTTGATTGAGAACTCAAACTGCGATATACCTGCCGCGCACTGGAGGAACTCCACCGTGAAGCGCATCTCACTGCTCTGCGCATTCTTGCTTCTGGCCGTAGCCATGCTCGCCCAAATACAAAACGCGACCCTTGGCGAGAGTGGTGCTAAGACACCCGAAATTTGCACGGAAGAATTGCGCCGTGCCCTGGCAGAAAAAAGCTCCACCGTCTTTGACGTCAGACCGTCTTTAGAGTTCGCCATCAGCCACATTCCTGGCAGTGTCAACGCCGCCCAAAAGCCTGGCACATCCAAAGCACTGTACGTCTCTGACGCGGCGGAAATTGGCCGGTTTGTAAGTGGCAAGAAGTCCGCTCCCATCATTCTTTACTGCAATGGCCCATTCTGCGGTAAGAGCAAACGCGTGAGCGAGGACTTATTAGCCGCAGGTTTCACCAACGTCCGGCGTTATCAATTAGGAATTCCGGTATGGCGGGCGCTTGGAGGCCTTACTCAAATTGAGCCAGACGGTGTCCGGTACGTCTTTCAGAATGACCACACCGCTTTCTGGCTCGATACCCGCAATCTACAAGATTTCAAAAAAGGTTCGTTGTCCGGCGCCAAGCATGTCGGGATCGAAGTGACCCAAGGTGGCAAGGATAATCCGGCAATGCAGCAGGCCAAGAACGATGGAACACTTCCCGTCAACGACCATAACACGCGCATCATCGTGTTCGGTGATGATCCTCAATCAGTCCAGGCGATCAGCGATGCCATCGCCAAGGAAGCATTTCATAATGTGGCTTTCTTTGCGGGGACTTATGCGGAATTGAGCAATGCGACCAAGTAGTATTGAGTAAACTTGTCACTTGCAGGCATTCGCTGACGCGCAGGAGAAAGATTTGGAGTAAAATCTTCTCCTTCCACGATCCTAGCCTCTACCCCTCGAACGGAGGTGTTTCCCGTGGTCTCCTTCAGTGTGAACAAGCGGCGCGTAAATCTGGACGTGGATCCTTCCACTCCTCTGCTCTGGGCCCTGCGCGAAAACCTCGGCCTCACAGGAACGAAATATGGATGCGGCATCGCGCAATGTGGCGCTTGCACCGTGCACCTCAACGGCGAGGCGATACGGTCCTGCGTAGCACCAGTGTCGAGGGCGGCAGGCAAGGAAGTGACAACGATCGAAGGCCTCTCTTCCGACCTGAGTCATCCATTGCAGCGTGCCTGGATCGCTGAAGACGTACCCCAATGCGGCTACTGCCAATCCGGACAACTGATGAGTGCCGCACTGTTGCTGCGTGAAAAGCCACAACCGACCGACGAAGATATAGACGAGGCGATGACAGGAAATATTTGCCGCTGCGGCACTTACCCACGCATCCGCAAGGCAATTCACCGCGCCGCCGGCATGATGGCGAAAGGAGAAGCCAGATGAGCGGTCCCCAGATGGAACGTCGCGAATTCCTGAAGTTCTCGCTCGCCGCCGGCGGCGGTTTGCTGATCGGCTTTTCACTTCCCGAGGCGGACATGTTGGCCACTGCGCAGGCTCAATCAGCAACTGTCTTCATGCCCAATGCCTTCGTGCGCATCGGCACCGACGATCGCGTCACCGTGATCGTGAACCACTCGGAAATGGGCCAGGGTGTCTATACCGCGTTGCCCATGCTGCTTGCGGAAGAACTCGATGCGGACTGGAACAAGGTCGGATTCGAATCGGCGCCCGTCGATCCTAAGTACAACCACCCCGTCTTTGGCATGCAAATTACTGGAGGCAGCTCCAGCGTATGGTCCGCGTTTGAGCAGTTCCGCAAAGCTGGCGCCGCAGCCCGCGCCATGCTGATCGCCGCTGCAGCGCAGCAATGGAACGCAAATCCCGCGACTCTGCGAACCGACTCCGGCGCTGTATTCGACGGCACGAATCGCAAGCTGACTTATGGCCAGCTAGCCGAAGCCGCGGCCAAGATGACACCACCCACTGAGGTCGCGCTGAAAGATCCCAAGACATTCAAACTGATCGGCAAGCCAGTGAAACGGCTTGATACCTCAGAGAAGGTAAACGGTAAAGCCGTCTTCGGTATCGACGTCAAAATGCCGGGAATGCTGGCCGCAGTCGTGGCCCGCCCTCCGATTTTTGGCGCAACCATGAAAAGTTTCGACGACTCCCGCGCTCGCTCTATGCCGGGCGTCCGCAAAATCGTTGCCGTGCCGTCCGGCGTCGCTGTCATCGCGGATTCCTTCTGGCAGGCCAAGATGGCGCGAGAATCGCTCCACATCGATTGGGATGACAGCGCGATGCACACCTTCAGCACCAGTCAAATGATGCAGCAATTTCGCGAGCAGGCAAAGTCGCCCGGAACAAGAGTACGCCGCGAAGGCGATCCCGATACCGCATTCTCCCAGGCGGCAAAAAAGATCGAAGCAGTTTACGAGTTCCCTTATCTCCCGCACGCCATGATGGAGCCGCTAAACTGCGCGGTAGATTTGCGCGCCGACTCTTGCGAGATCTGGACCGGAACTCAATTCCAGACCGTGGATCGCGCCAATGCAGCCAAGATTGCCGGACTGCCACCAGAAAAAGTGCAAATCCACACCACTTATTTGGGTGGTGGCTTCGGCCGTCGTGCCAACCCGCAGTCCGATTTCGTAGTCGAAGCGGTTCATGTGGCAAAAGCAGTGGGCGCTCCGGTGAAGGTCGTCTGGACACGCGAAGACGATATGCAAGGCGGCTGGTATCGTCCCGCGTTTCTCCATGCCATCGCCGGCGGCATCGATTCCAGCGGAAACGCCGTGAGCTGGAGGTCGCGTCTCGTCGGTCAATCGATTTTTGCAGGAACAATGTTCGAAAGCCTGATGAAAGGGAAGGAGTACGATCCCGCATCCGTCGAGGGCGTTGACGATCTTCCCTACGCCATTCCAAATTTAGCCGTCGAGTCCCATAAGGCTGACGTCAAGGTTCCGGTTCAGTGGTGGCGATCCGTGGGACACTCCCACACCGGCTTTGCGACCGAATGTTTCATTGACGAACTGGCCACCCTCGCCCAGAAGGATCCCTATCAATTCAGGCGCGCTTTATTGCCCAAGCATCCTCGGCATCTTGCTGTTCTCGACCTCGCGGCTCAAAAAGCTGGATGGGGTAAGCCACTGTCGAAAGGCCGCGGCCGGGGAATCGCGGTGCACTTCGCGTTTGAGAGCTACAACGCGCAAGTGGCGGAAGTCTCGGTCGAGGACGGGAAAATCCGGGTGCATCGAATCGTGAGCGCGGTAGATTGCGGACATTACGTAAACCCAGGCATCATCGCCGCTCAACTGGAAGGCGGCGCAATCTTCGGCGCATCGGCCGCGCTTTTTCAGGAGCTTACATTCGAGAATGGTCGCCTGCAGCAGACGAATTTTCACACTTTTCCAATGATGCGCATGAATGAATGTCCGGAAATCGAAACACACATTGTGGAGAGCAATGAGAAGTCAGGCGGCATTGGAGAGCCCGGCGTCCCCTGCACCGCGCCTGCGATTGCGAACGCGACTTTCGCCGCGACCGGAAAGCGTATCCGCAAACTGCCCATCCGTATGACGGAGGCTGTATGAAGCTATTGCAAGCGTCATTCCGATACCCTGTGGTCGGCATAACGGTTGTGATCTTCGCCGCAGCGATGTGCGTCTCAAGCTCAATCGACCCGGCGGAAAAACCCTCCACAACGGCGACTGCTTCCTCAGCCTCAACAAAAGACGATGGAGCACTATTCACCGCCTTCGTCTCCGTCTTGCGCCATCCGCGCTGTATGAGTTGTCATTCCCGCGGCGACTTCCCGCGCCAAGGAGATGATGGTCATCCCCACGCCATGAACGTGCGGCGCGGTCCTGAAGGCCACGGTGTAACCGCTGAAAAGTGCAGCACCTGCCATCAGGACCATAACCTCGTCGGCACACACTTACCACCCGGAGCGCCAAATTGGGGACTCCCGCCGCCCACCACTCCCATGATCTGGCAGGGCCTAACCGACGCGCAGATCTGCCGCTCGATAAAGGACCCAAAGCAAAACAAGAATCGCAACCTCGATCAACTGGTGGAACACCTTACGGAAGACAAATTAGTGATGTGGGGCTGGAACCCTGGCGAAGGCCGGACTCCTATTCCCATGCCGCACGAAGAGTTTGCCGCGAAGGTAAAACAATGGCAGGCTGCCGGAGCCTCATGCCCGGCCGATACTGGCAATAAGATTTAAACCACTACTCCTCTGGAAGGTGTGCAATATGGATTCAGGCAGCCGTAAACAGACCGAGAAGACCTTGCTCCATCACTGGCAGGCTTTCGGAGCCGGTGATGTCGAGGCCATTATGGCTGACTACGCGAAGGATGCGGTCCTAATCTCCGCAGACGGTCCACTGAAAGGCCATGCGCAGATACGGTCAATGTTTGAGAAAGTTCTTGCCAACATGTTCCCGCCCAACTCGACTTCGCTCAACCTCGCGAAGCAAGTCGTTGAAGGCGAAATTGCATACATCCTCTGGTCGGGAAGTTCGTCCTTTTACAATGCCGCGTTCGCCACCGATACGTTCGTGATGCACGACGGAAAGATCGTCGCGCAAACATTTGCGGCCCAGCTGGAAAAGAAATGAGTCAGCCCTCCCCCAGCGGGGCAGTGAACTTCGGGCTAATTCTCAGTGGGCATACTTAACCGAACAGCCATATGGACGACTAGTCGGCGTACTCACTTGGCTGCCCGCGGCAGCTTCCTCCAACGCCTGAGAAACGTAGTTTTTCGCGCCTGCGATGTCAGACTGCTCAGTTGTCGGTTTGTCGTCAATCGCTCCGTCGTAAATCAGCACACCCGCAGGATTGATGACAAACATGTGCGGAGTGGTCTTCGCAGAATAAAGTCGCCCGACATCTCCTTGCGGATCGAGTAGCGCCGCCGTGGGCGAAGCCTTCATCTGCTTTAGGTAGTCATTTTCCTGTTGGGCAGTGACATATCCCTGCTGGCCTTGCGCCGAGGAGATAACCGTAAACCAAACCACGCCCTTTCCTGTCCATTCTTTCTGCAGGCGCTGCATGTTGCCGCTTTCGTAATGTTTCTGGGTATACGGGCAACCGTTGTTGTGCCATTCAAGCACCACGAATTCCCCGCGCTCGTTGGAGAGTTTGTGCACCTGGCCATTGCTGTCAGTGGCTTGAAAGTCCGGCGCAGGCTCGCCCACCTTCACCGCGTATGCAGACGAAATCAATAAGAGCGTGATGACTAGACCGCAACACAGATTCCGATTCATAATCTCCTCGATTTATGCAGTCAATTACGGGTCGCTCTGCCAGGCGCTTGTGACACGGGAACGTCCACCACGTATGCTCTGCCTGGACCAAGAACGACGACGCCTTTTAGACGCGCAATAGGCTTCAACAGGTGCTTCGATTTCTTGAGATGCAGGCGAATGCCGCCGGGAATCGCGGTCGTTTCCTGCGAGGCTGCATTTTCGATTTGCTCCGCGTCTAAAGGAAAGAATTGGGGCGCTTTATCCAATTTCCCGATCTTTAGATTCAATAGGAATTCGTCTCTTATTGAGTCGGCTGAGATCTTCCACTTGCGTGGTGCGGGGCGGGGGAGCCTCGAACGGGCAGCGTCAAACAGTTCGCGTGCCTGCGAAGCCAAAGCATGAGTCTGAGCCGGTAGCGACAACTCGAGCTGCTTCTGTCCAGGGATACAAACATCCTTACATATGAGATAGCGCACCAGAGCAGCAATCTTCTGGGTTTGCCCATCCTTTAGTTCTGCAGGCGGCCGAACAGGAACTATTAACAAAACCTGATGCTCATATCCGTAATCCGCAAAAGGGGGCGTAGCCAGACGCTCAGGGTGGGGCCACTGAATCGCTCCTGCTTCAAATCCCGCCGGCATGCGCCACTCGATACGCGGAGCTTCACCAGAGTCCCCTGGATTGGTCCAGTAAGTGTGCCATCCATCCTGCAAATCAAACCGGATCCCTAACCAGAGTTCCTTACCGGGCACAACCGCATTTTGTTCTGAAACCAGCTCTAGTTTTACGTGTTCGTCTGCAGGATTTTTGGAAGAAGCAAGCATCGGTTGCATGGGCCACACGGCGAATGCAAAGAAAAAACCGAGCCAAGTAATAGGAATGAAGGAGTGATTCAACATTTGGATTGGGTCATCCTATTTTGATTTTGATGCTCGGATAAGTAAGGACGTTCCATATGAGTGGGTTGGGCGAACGCCTCACCGAAGACAAATTGATGATGTGGGGCTGGGAACCCAGGCGAAGGCCGGACTCCTATCCCAATATCTCACGACGAGTTTGCCGCGAAGGTGAAGCAGTGGCAGGCCGCCGGAGCCACGTGTCCGCCCGATACAGATGGGCGGGCGGAACTGGATGGGCCGACACAAAGCTAGGGCCCCCGTCACGAATTACGGAATTGCTGAAAACGCCGACAGTTGAGCAATTTCCGCACCGGCCTTACTGGTGGACATGTCCCGTAAACCGCTCATCTAGTTTCCCGCAGTGTCTTCGTCAGTCACTATGAGCTTGGCCACGATCAATAGCCGGGCACTCAGTTTTAAGTGTGCCGCTCCGAAGCCTTTACATTAATTTCGAAGCGCACCCGGTTCTCCTCCAGGACGAAGTTAATCATCCCGCCACTTCTTTCTTTGGCGAAAAAGGTTACCGGCGTCGCGAAAGGAAATTGAAGTGAAATTCCTTCGGAACCTGTCGATCACGCGCAAGTTTACGCTGGTGATCCTTGGGACATGTCTGCTTGCGGTTGCAGTAGCCGGTATTGGGCTGGGCGTATATGAACGGTCTGCCTTTCAGTCGGCATTGACCAGCGAGCTTTTGGCGCTCGCCGACATTTTAGGGACGAATACTGCGGCGGCTTTGGCCTTCCATGATCGAAAATCCGCCACCGACGTGCTCGGAGCTTTGAAGGCCGAACACAATATCGTGGCGGCGGGATTATATGACAATGACGGCAAGGTATTCGCCAGTTATCTTCGATCCGGCGACAAAAAAGAGGATAACTTGCCCCGCTCAATTCAGCGGTCATCAAGCCGAAAGGTAACTCAGCATGGCGCTGATGTAAGGCTTCCAGCAGAGCGTTCGCATTCTGGTTATAGTCGTGCAATAGCTCGAGCCGCTTTTCGCCCAATAGCATCAGAGACGTTGGCTGACGCAAGCGTGGGCCATGCGTGCGAAGGAATTTCTGAATTGCAGAGCGGGCATAAGCCTGATCCAGCACTTCGCTGTTCAATTCGTCTAGCAACAGGATGGTCAGGGCAGAAGGTGATGGCGCACTGTCATTCGGGGCAGATTTCGCCTCATCCTTGCTGCTTTTGCTTGTTATGGAAACAGGAGTGTCGCGGCGCGACTTAGGCGACTCGAAGGAAGCAACGCTCTGAGGCGCACCATCTTCCAGTAGCGTAAAGTCAGCCTGCGATAGATTTGTTACCGGCTTCCCAGCTTGGTCCGTAACCACCACGTCCAGGACCACCAGGCGTGTTGTGCTGTGGAAGGTCGGTTCTTCTTGAGACGCCTGCTGCTGAGCTGAAGATATGGACCCAAGACCCAACATGAGCAGGAACAGGGCGACCCGTGCAAGCCCCTTTCCCGCCGCATGGTAACGGTCCATGACATCCACGAGAGCCGAAGTCTATCACGTGCTGACCCACCTGGCGGATACCGATACGCACTACTTAAAGTCGCAGAATTACAAGTCTCGCGGACCGCTATCCAGTTCTGTGCCCGGCGGGGCTTCGCTGAGCAGGCGGTGCAAGTCCAGCCTTCCTGTAGTCATTGCCAATTTGCCATCTGCGGTGCGGGGCCATACTTTCTCCGGTTTATCGCAATACAACTCGACACCATTGTCGTCGGGATCTAGTAAGTAGATAGATTCGCTCACTCCGTGGTCTGCTGCGCCTTGCAGTGGAATCTCTGCAGCCAGTACTCGGCGCAACGCGTTAGCCAGCGCTGCCCTGGTGGGATAGAGAATCGCAGTATGGTAAAGCCCGGTCGTTCCCGGCGGAGGCGGCGATCCGCCCAGGCTGTCCCAGGTGTTCAGTGCGATGTGATGATGATACCCGCCGGCCGACAAGAAAACCGCTCCCTCCCCGTAGCGTTGTGTCACCTCAAAGCCAAGCACTTCCGAGTAAAAGCGCAAAGCACGCTGAAGATCGGCGACCTTGAGGTGCACGTGTCCAATTCGAGCTTGCGGATGAATGGTGAAAGGTGCAACTTTCTTCGGATCGATCATGGCGGATTCCACCAAAACGAATCATTTCAGGGCTGTTCCAGCGGCCCAACGCGAAAAGTGAGTCACGGACCTATGGGAATAAAACGTTCATGATTGTCCATGCATGCCCCTACTAACAAAGTCGTAAAATTGCTGCTTGCGATCAGCAAACCAAATTCTAATCCCCCTGCCGATTCAATATTCTCCCAACTGCTAACTGTTGAGAACTTTATGTGCCCATAACATGGTTTTGGTTTAGCATTGAAGGGCCATCCTTCATGTAAGGACAGTGTGCGTCCAGTGTTGGCGGATCCAACACAGAAATTGGCAGGCGAACCATGGCTCGAATCTTGGCTCCGGGGACTCAGGCTCCGGACTTCACGCTAAACGTTACTCCCGATCAAAAGCTTTCGCTGCATGAACTACAAGGAAAGCCGATCATCCTCGCTTTCTACCCGGCCGACTGGAGTCCCGTTTGTGGAGATCAGATGGCACTGTACAACGAGATTCTCCCCGAATTCCAAAAGTACGAAGCCGAACTGCTAGGCATTTCCGTGGATGGCGCCTGGTGTCACGCAGCGTTTGCCAAAGACCGCCACTTGCATTTCCCTCTTCTCGCCGATTTTGAGCCCAAGGGTGCGGTGGCAAAAAAGTATGGAGCATACCGGAAAGAGGACGGGTTTGCCGAGCGTGCCTTGTTCGTCATCGACCGCAACGGCAAAATCTTTTGGAGTTACTGCTCGCCGGTTGCTGTCAATCCCGGAGCCGATGGCATTCTCCAGGCGCTGGAAGACCTTACTCTGCAGAGGAACAATAATGAGCGTGTTGAAAGTTCCAGTTTCGTCAAATGATCATATACAAGGTGATGAGCATGCCTTGGTCACTCTTGTGGAGTATGGAGACTACGAGTGCCCACATTGTGGGCGGGCGTATTACATCGTCAAAGCTCTTCAGAAGCACTATGGCCCACAACTCAGGTTTGTCTTCCGCAATTTTCCATTGACTCAAATCCATCCTCTTGCCGAACCGGCAGCCGAGGCTGCTGAGTTCGCCGGAACCCACAAACGCTTTTGGGAGATGCACGACGGAATCTATGAGAACCAAGACCGTTTAAGCGTGCGCATCTTGTCCGAAATGGCAGAACGGCTGGGCTTGACTGCGGAGAGGCTCCGCGACGCACTTGCGGATCACGAATTCGAGCCCAGGATCGGCAAAGACTTCCAAGGCGGCGTGCGCAGCGGAGTCAACGGCACTCCTACGTTCTTCATCAACGACGTCAGGCACGATGGGTTGTATGAGTTTAAAGACCTCGTCTCCGCCATTGACGCTCGCATGCTGCAGCTAAAACCAGATGTGGCGTAAGCGCCGCGCACACTCATCAGGTTAGGCGCAGGCTTTACGGGGCGCGGATTCGAAGTGATGCGCCGGTCAGTCCCAGCAGCTAACAAACGAGGGGCCGGCCACGTAGCTCTCGAGGTATCGTGAAAGCGCCGTCGCGGTGACCAGGTTTCGTGCTCTGGGCGGACCGTTTTGACGGTCCGCCCTTTTTGTTCATCGGCGTTCGCCACCGCGGGCGCCGGTACATCCAGCGTCTGTTCGCTCTTTTACTGGCCTATTGGGAGTTGTGCGTTGGCTACTACCTGCCAACGACCATCTCTCTTCTGGAAGACATGAAGGCTGCGGTGCGACTCGGTGACTTCTTTGCTATTCTGCATGCCTTTGGTGGTTCCTCGGTGCGTCATCACAACAACGTCGGGGCTGAGCATCTCGAACTGCTTTGTTGTCGGCAATCATCTGCTGCTTGTCTTGCGCTTCGCCCTTGGAACTGATCGCAAGTAAGTTGTCGCCGATAATTTTGTCCAGCTTAGCGGTGTCGCCCCCGGCTTCGCCCCACTGCTTGTCCAGCGAGATCAGGGTCTGTTGAACGTCATTCGGTACATTCTTGGCTTGGGTGTTGACGACCAGCCCCACAGCCATACACAACAGGGTAATCGCGAGAATGCGCTTCATGGGTAAGGCTCCTTTAATGGTTAAACAGAGAGGAAATGGTGCGTGAATGGCCGCCAACGAAAAGGGGTGCTGACACAGCCACCCCACCCCATTGACCAAATCTCAGGCAGCCACAGTGGTGGCGGGTTTGTGAATGGTCGAATAAATTACTTCCGCGACTTGCACTTTGGGCGTGCCGTCCAACACTCTGTCCAGGGTCTTGAGCACTTGAGGATAGCCCGCTGTGCTGTAGGCTTCCGCGTGCTCCTTGGTATCCCAGAGACTGATTGCGGTCACATCCAGCCCGCCGGGAATAGCAAAGGTGATTTCATCCTGGAAACCATTCTGCTTCCGCAGCATGGGAATCACATCTTTATCGAAAGTGCGGGTGAACTCGCTGAGTGTATTCGGCTTAAGACGTAGAGATACATTGCGAGCAAACATGATCAACCTCCATAGATTGAATAAGTGATCTAAGAAAGGAAACTTCAGATGGACTGACTTAGCTCAGGAAACCTGAAAGAGTAAGGAGAGACTTGCTCAATAACTACTGCTGTCAAGGAGAGGTAGTGTCCTGCAGCGGTTTCGGAACCTGGGCACATATGTGGTTCGAGATGGGTGCAGAGATGGCTATCTGGGGCAGAGAGTGGGAATAG
>MNDG01000047.1 GCA_001914815.1 Acidobacteriales bacterium 13_2_20CM_55_8 | reverse complement strand
GGCCTGGTCGCGATAGCTGATTTGGATCTGGCCCGCTTCATTCTCCCGCACCAGCACTCGGCTCCGACTCGGCGCCCAATGCTGGCTCTGTCGTGCTAGTTGCAACAGACGGTTTTTGTAACGCACCACCCAGTCCTCACTCACCACCCGGTCCTCCTCCAAGCAGAACACCTGGTCGAGTTGTCGCGCCGTGGGTCGTCGTCGGTGATAATCGGCTGCCTCCGCCGCCGGCCGTGTGTAGCGCCGGTTGTGCTCGGCGATGTAGTGCTCCGCCAGATAGCGATTGGCATCGTCGTAGTCAGCGATCCCGGCCAGGCGTAGCTTCTTCACCAGCCGGTCCTGATGGGTGCCATGCACCCGTTCCACGCGCCCTTTGGCTTGCGGCGAACTGGCCGCAATGATCCGAATGCCCAGCTTCCCGCACATCCGCCCGAACTGGGTCACCGGCACTTGGCCCGCGCACTGTTCGGCTTCGGTCGCCGTTCGCACGTAAACATTCTTCCAGTCGGTATAAAGCGCGCGCGGAACCCCGTAGTACTCGATCCACACCCGCAAGACACCCACCGCCGCCCAGATCGTCTCTTCCGCGGAAAACTGGCAAGGCTTCGCTCCTACTCAGCTCCTTACTGCTCAACTCGCATCGCCCCAAGCTGAGTCCTCCTTGCTGCAGGGACTCTAAATGGGCACATTTCTAATGTGGTTTCAAGGGGACACTCTTAATGTGGTTCAACAGATTGTTGAATTTGAATAGCGTCTTAAACCCCAGTATTGCAGCCTTCAGCCGACCTTCTTGGCTTTGCGGCGCTTCAGTTTGCCGTAGTTTTCGAGCTTACGTTTAATTTCGCGACGGATGTGTTCTTGTTCCTCGCGAGCAATTTCAAGGGTTTTTGCCGCTTTCTCGGTAGCGGACAGCGCGGCGTCGGCTAGCTGCAGCCAACGGGCTGTATAAGCTGCCAGATCAGCTTCTTCTACAAAGGTTTCTCCTTCGAACGGATACAGGTGATCGGGTATTACTGAAAAGATAACGTGCGGTTTGGCGGGCCTTTTGCGCGGCAATTTGACTCGCGTACCTACTCTGGAAATACGGTATGTACTGTATCGAACGTCCACAGCAAAACGTGCCATCATGTTTTCGGTGTGTAGCATGACGTTTAATAAACCAGCCCAGCCCCTAGATGGCGACCTCACGGGTCATCCCACGATGCCCGCTGACGAGCGCGGTAAGCGTAGCCAGCCCACCGATAATGACCGGGCGCGCTGGTTGCAGCTGGCCGATTCTGCTCTGCGGCGCGCGCCCAGTGAAGAGGACGTTGCCGAAACTGAGGCTTTAGCCCGCAAGGAACAAGAAAAGATCAAACGCCGCATTCGCCCCACTGCTGAAAAAGTCAAGGGACACAGCAAGTCCAAGCAGTAACCATTCCAGTTGTCTTTACGAAATCTCAACTGAGACTTAGATCTAGGCCTTGGGTGTTTCTGCCTGGCGGGCGCCGATTTGCTTGGGCAGTTCGCGTATGGCGTATCCGGTGAGGGCGGAGATGATGGACCCGGCTGCGGTGAGCAGAAGAGTGCTGGTGTAACGGGCCATCCATCCCAAAGTGGAGGCGGATTCAGCTACCGGGACGGGAAGGTCCTGCCAGTTCATGGAAAAGTCGGTGCGCCGGGCGATCACGAAGAGAGTCCTCTCGCCGTTACGGACAAATTCCGCACTGATGGTCTGCTCCTGAACGGACCCATCTGGCGTTTCCACACGCACCCGTAATTCACGAGTCCCGTAGGGAAGCGGAATCGTCTGCGCCAAATTCCCCTGCACGGATTCCGGGATCAACCCCAGCTTCTTCTTCATGGTACCGGTAAGTTTGCTGGAGTAAGCGAGCTCGCCATCGATCCAGACCGACAACAGTGCGCTGCGAAAACCGTGTTGTACTTTGAGATGGAGAGTGGAATCCTTCGCGGCAAAAGCGGTATGCAGGCCCATAAACAGAGCGGCCACCAGAAACAGTGCCAATACAAGCCATGCCTTCAGGGGCAAGGTTCGGACCTGCACCTGTATCTTCCGCCACCATAAGGGCTTTGGCATAGGCGACTGCATTCCAGGTAAGCTCTGCTGATCCATTGGAGGCTTCTATTGTCGCAAGAACGGGGATGAAAGCTCCAGTTACTAAGGTGCTAAGAGAGTCACCAACAGGCGAATCGCCTGTCTTGTGTCTGATGTTGGCGCGTCGCTGATTGTGGGCGGTGCTTCTGCACAGCCGACTAGTCATTCCGATCCCGTTTAGACAAGTGTCTCAGGGTTGCAGCTGCTTAGCTGGCGGCATTCGCCGATTTAGTTTTGAAGCTTTGAGCAGTTGTTAAAGACGCCCGAGCACTGCTCCCAACCAGGCCGAAGTAAACTCGGTAAGAGCGGTAGGTGACGAACATTACGAGCGACATTCCAATCAGCATTGGCCAGTTTGCATGTCCACCAATGGCGGCAGCGATTGACGCGAGTCCTGTGCTCGCCACGTAATAAGGGAACGACAGGTGGACGATTTCAGACCAGGTGAGAAAGGCTTTCCTGTTTTCGGTCAGCGAAATGATCACCGCGACTGGGATTGTGCTGGCGAAGAAGTAGGCTGCACACCCCAAGAGGAGAGGCAGCGCGGGATTGAAGTGCAGCGCCGACCCACGATGGAATGCTTGCCAGCCCAGTTCAGCCGCGACCACACCAGTCGATACATTAAACAGCACTTGAACCGGTCTGAACTTGTGTGGTCCCCGCGGAACGCTCTGGACGAAAATCGAAGAAGCTGCCACGGCCAATGCCTCTGGCAGGCTTAATTGTGTCATTGCAATCAGGATGAACGGAAGACTTACTGACATGTTGCCATTCAAGCCGGGCAACTTGATCTTCAGCCTGGAGGTCAGGGCAGCGACCAGAAGCAAGCTCAGGAACTCCCACGAATGCCAGCCATGAATCGTGAATAAGCCATGAATGAGTATGGCGGATGCGCATATCCCCGTGAATCCGACGAAAACCGGCGCGGTTCGCGATCCAGAATTTGTTGTTCCCGCGTTTCCTAGTGTACTCATGGCTTCTTTGCCCTTGGAGCCTACTGCGTCGCGTCGACGCTGTTACCCCAGATTACGGAATTGCCCCAGATCACTGAGTTTCCCCAAATCACGCTATTGCCGGCGACTGTGCTGTCGCCCCAGATCACCGAATTGCCCCAAATGACCGAGTTCCCAGCGAGCACGCTGTTGCCCCATATTACTGAGTTACCCCAGACAACAGAGTTGCCCCATACCACCGAGTTTCCCGACACCACGGAGGTGCCGAACACCACGCTCAGATCAGTCTCTATGGAAACAGAGCCATCCGAATTCACCACCGCGACCGGCGAGAGCGCGGCTCCGTCCACGGGATCGGAATTGGTCAGGGCTGCTGGAATGTCGAGATAGCCGGCGCCCACTGCAAAGAGGTCGTAAGTTTCCGTGAACGACTCGTTCGTTATCGGGTCAACGATTATCGATTCGGTCGGGAAGGCCTTGTCAGCCGTCTTCATCAACCGAGCCTTAACGCCGTCGGGGCTCAAGGTTGAGTCTTGCTGAACCAGCAGGGCAACTGCGCCGCTAACCACCGGGGTGGCCATGCTCGTGCCACTCAGTCTCATGTAGCTGAGATGGCCGCTGAGATCTCCGTACTCCAGGGGGTTAACTTGGTTCTGCGGGAATTCCCCGGCGAGAGTGTTGCCCGGAGCCATCAACGATTCGATCTGGTTTCCCGGAGCCATCAGATCCGGCTTGACGATATGGTCGATCATCGTGGGGCCTTTGGAACTGTAAGTCGCAAGCACATCATCCGACTTCGATCCCGTCCCCAGGGTGTTCATGCTGCCAACTGTGATGACGTATGGATCCACACCCGGAACACCAATCAGGCCATACCCATGCGTTCCAAACTCGTTGTCACGGCCCGAGTTTCCCGCCGCCGCGACTACCACCAGACCTGCCTGCCAAGCGGCTTCGGCTGCCTGACAGAGTGGGTCTTGAGTAAAGCTCTCGTAAACCGGCCGTCCCAACGAGAGGTTCAGGACGCGGATGTTATAGGTGTCTTTCAAGCTGATGGCGCGCTCGATGGCGGCGATCACGTACGAGTCTGAGCCTGCACCGTTGCTGTCGAGAACTTTCAGATTGATCAGGTTCACCTGCGGGGCAACTCCAACAATCGCACCTGCGGACCGAGTTCCATTGCCGCCGATAATGCCGGCAACGTGCGTACCGTGGCCATAACCATCATGCGTATCGGTTCCGGGGACAAAGCTTTCGCTGTACACCACGCGCGAAAGGCCTGTGACCGGATCGTGCAAGTCAGGATGATCACTGATGCCGCTGTCGATTACTGCTACGCCGACACCCGCTCCTCGGAAGCCGTAGCTGCGGGCGACATCGCCTCCTACGGTCTGCTCGAAAGCATCGGAGCTTGATCCTTTAACCGAACGATTAGGTGAAACGTACGCAATATCAGAGTCGTTGGCCAGTGTGGCCAGGGCGCTCAGCGGAATAGTGAACACGCCGCCCTTAACCAGGTTCAATTTTTGAAGATGTCGTCCGCCCAGTTTCGACATCTTCTGGATGTGAGACTGATTCGGTCTTTCCTTAAACTGTACGATCACCTGTATCTGCTGGTCTGCGATATTGCCGCGACGAACAGCGGCAGAAAGGCGAGCCAATTCCGGGGAAACACGATTCTTGCCGGCGCCATGTTGTCGATCCGGATCCTGCGAAGCAAGGCTGATGCTAGCCGCCAACATCAGCATCACCAGGCTGACTCGACGTAATCCTTTGCTTCTTCGGTTCGGCAACGCGATTTGAGCTTCCCGGATCATGTTCTTCCTTGAGGATCCCGAAACTAACTGCCCACATCTGCGACCACTGCTATCAGTGCATGCTGTTTGCCAAGTGCCATTTTGAAGTAAGGCGTTCTTTATCAGTGGAGTTGAACCAATTTCAAAAAATGGGCAGGAGGACAGAATGTCCGGCTAAGATTTACACTCCAGCTCCCAAATCCCTGTTCTTCTGGCGCTTGCGATGAAATGGCCGCGACGGACAAATTGTCCGCCACGCACGATGCAGGGCGACAACCCGATTGACGTAAGCCGCCGCCTTAGTAGCCTCTTTGTTTATCGACCACTGCCAGAAGCGGCTGGTGAGCAACATAGCGGCGCAGGTTTTCCGCAAACAGCTTGTAATGCCGCTCCCATAGTTTTTCCGTGAGAGCTGCGGTGTGCGGGGTGATCAGGAGGTTTTCTAAATCCCACAATGGAGAGTCGGGCGGCAAGGGTTCCTGGGCGAACACATCCAAGGCAGCGCCCCCGATCTTTTTCTCACGCAGCGCTTGCGCGAGTGCCGCTTCATCCACAAGGACACCCCGGCTGACGTTGATAAGACAGGCGTCAGGTTTCATTCTTGCGAAACGCGAGGCATTCATCAAGCTGCGGGTTGCGGGCGTCAGCGGTGCAGCGAGGATCACGTAATCCGACTGGGATAGCAGTGCATCGATCTGCGAAGAAGGGAAAACTTGATCAACGTGCTCAGGGCTTCCCTTCTCTGGGTGCTCGCGTGCAGCGATTATCCGCATTCCTAAAGCGAACGTGCGTTTTGCGACCTCCTGACCGATGCTACCTAACCCAACTAAACCCACCGTTGCACCGGCTAGCTCACGCGGGCGGGGGCGCCCGCGCCACATCGGCTCTTGGCCCCAAATGTGTTTTTCCTGGAAACGGAATGCGTCCGGCAATCTCTTGGCTAGGGCGAAGAGCAATGCAATCACGTGTTCGGCGACGACGGGTCCATGAACTTGACTGGAATTCGTCAGGATGACGGCACTGTTCAGGAGTTCGGGAAAGATGAGTTGATGCACGGCGGCGGCGGGGGAGTGGATCCAGCGCAACTTAGTTGCGATTTTGAATTGCTCTGGGCGAATCGACCAGGCAATGGCGATTTCAGCATCGCGAAGATCTGCTTCGAGGTCGTCGTAGCTGCTCAGGTGCACTACTTCCAGTTGAGGGAACTCCTTGTGCAGGCGCTCGGAAAACCATGTGGGAGCCTTCCACATAGTGAAGCGGTGATGAAGGATGATGAGAAGCTTCACGCTAAGCTTTCGTAAGTGCTTGTTACTTCTTTTGCACGCGCAGATCGTGTCCAGTCATGTCCTTCGGTTGAGGGATACCAAGCATACCCAGCACGGTCGGCGAGATGTCACGCAGGGAGCCATCTGGCTTCAGAGAAAATTTCTTGCTATCTACGGAGACGACAACGAAGGGCACAGGATTGGTGGTGTGCGCAGTGTGTGGGCCTCCGGTTTTAGGATCGATCATCATCTCGGCGTTTCCGTGATCGGCGGTAATCAATAAAGCGCCTCCTTTGGCACGGACGACAGGCTCAATGCGTCCCAGGCAGGCATCCACAGTTTCAACGCCTTTGACCGTGGGCTCGATTTTGCCGGAATGCCCGACCATGTCGGCGTTGGCAAAGTTCACGATGATGACATCAAAAGTTCCGTCTTCCACGGCTTTGATCACCGCGTCGGCGATTCCGGGGGCGCTCATCTCCGGTTTCAGATCATACGTCGCGACTTTGGGCGACAGCACCAGTAAGCGCTCTTCACCGGGGAAGGGCTCTTCCATGCCGCCGTTGAAAAAATAAGTGACGTGAGCGTACTTCTCAGTCTCGGCCACCCGCAAATTGCGGAGATTCAACTGAGCCATGACATTGGCCAGAATGTTGTTCAACGACTCCGGCGGAATTACGACTGGAAGTTTGAATTTCTTGTCGTATAGCGTCATGCAAACGTAGTGCAGGTTCTTGGGCACACGATCCCGCGGGATGACGGCATCGAGATCGGCGGCGCCGGGCAGGTCGCTGCCGCCCTGCTCATTGAGTCCGCTGTTGCGAGTCAAGGCGCGAGTGATCTGGCGGACGCGGTCGGCCCGAAAATTAAAACAGATGCAAGAGTCTTCATCACGAATGGTCGCGAGCGGCTGGCCGCGGTTGTCCACACAAACAAAGGGCACGATAAATTCGTCAGTGACATCCTTGTTGTAGCAATCTTTAACGCCCTGCACGGGATCAACGTAGTTCGCGGCCTCACCGTTGCCGAACACCGTGGCGTTAAATGCTTTGGCAATGCGCTCCCAGCGGCGGTCACGATCCATGGCGTAATAGCGGCCACTCACGGTGGCAATCTTGGGGGCGCTGTACTCGCGCATTTTCTGCTGAAGCTGTTCGAGATATCCGGCGCCGCTGGTCGGCAAGGTATCGCGGCCGTCCATGAAAGCGTGAACGAAGAATGCATAGAGATGGTTCACGTGGGAATGGACACCGCCGTCGGAAAGAAGTCCGAAGAGGTGGAGGCGTCGGCCTCCACTGCGTGCGTTCTTCATGGCTGACAGCAGTACAGGGTTGGAGAAAAACTCGCCATTCTGGATCATCAATTCGATACGCGTGCTGTCCATGTGGACGATACGGCCGGCGCCGATATTAAGATGTCCCACTTCGCTGTTGCCCATTTGACCGTCGGGCAGCCCAACGTATTTCCCGCTGGTATGGATTAGTGTGTTGGGATATTCGCTGAGCAAGCGATCGTAGGTCGGCTTGCGGGCCAGCGCGATGGCGTTGGCTTTCGTTTCGGCTCGATAACCCCAGCCATCGAGGATGATGAGGACTAGTGGTTTGGGACGGGTCATCTGGCGGCTATTGCGTATCCGGCTTTGCTGGCGGCTTTGGCTTCTTGTCGGGCTCTTCTTCTTTCATCATCTTTTGCATTCGGTCCATCATTGCGTCCATTTGTTTTTGCATGCGTCCGTAGGAAAGCCGCATGGATTCCTCGGTCATGGCTGGCATTTCTCGGAGTAGCTTTTGGCCGGTAGGAGAGGAATAGAAAACGTTCATCGCAGTGACGTCCGTTCTGGTCAAGTGCTTCTGATAGACTGGGACCAAATCGTCAATGATAGCGTCCACTGGAAAGTCTTTCATACTCTCTTCCATCATCGCGTCAAACTGCTCAAGTCGCTCTTCCGCGATCTGCGGATAACGCTTTTTCATGGTTTCATGAACCAAGGCGCTCTGTTGTTTGGTCATAGAATCCATCACTGAACGCATCTGGTCGTGAATATGCATGACTTTGAATAATTTCAGGACGTCTTGGCGGCTGGCGGGGGCATTTGCTGCCGGCGATGGTTGGCTGAATGTTGCGGCGTGCGCGGTGAATAGAACAAAAAACGGGGCGATCAACCTTAACCGGCGTTCCTTCATACTGACTCCCTGACAAACAGAATGCTTGTGGTGTGCTCTGGATTGTTCGCGCTTATAGTTGAGCGCCTCGGTGGTTGGGGACGGGTCATCGTTCGAAGAGTTCTTGCACTAGTTGCGACCGATCGATCTCCAGGTAGGCTGCGACGGAGGAGATGATGCCGTTGAGCGTTCCTAGTTTCAGAGCGTTATGCGCGGGGATTGTTGTTAGTGATCGACGCCACGGATGCTCGACTTTAATCGCAGATGGCTGCCAGTCTGCCGAATAATCTCGTAGCCGTACCGGCGAAGTATTTTGGCCAACTCGTGACCGGAAAGATCACGAGGCAATCTCAAACGGGGATGACCTCATCTTTCACAATGTGCAAACGGATAATGGCCGGAGCCGAGCCGTCATCGAAGTGGCAACGCACCGCGTCGCGCACCATCGCCCTTAGTTCCTCCATATTTTCGGCCTGGGTGAAGATATCGTGGCCCAAAGCGCGAGCTTCATACCCGCCTTCCGGCGACTCGTGAACAGAGAAGATAATCTCAGTCTCTTTCATTGCCGTCTTGATTATACTCGTGCTCCTAAAACCTCAATCGACATCACTGTTGCTTATAGTTGAGCGCCTTCAGCCCCAGGAACCTCGCCGAGTCCCCAAGCTCTTCCTCAATCCTCAGCAACTGATTGTACTTCGCCACGCGGTCGGTGCGTGAAGCCGATCCAGTCTTGATCTGGCCTGCGCCTGTGGCGACTGCGAGGTCGGCGATGAATGTGTCTTCGGTTTCCCCGGAGCGGTGCGAGATGATCGAAGTGTAGCCGTGACGACGGGCAAGGTCGATGGCATCGAGAGTCTCGCTAACTGTGCCGATCTGGTTGACCTTGATCAGAATGGAGTTGGCCACGCCCCGGTCGATTCCGTCTTGTAGCCGCTCGGTATTGGTGACGAACAAATCGTCGCCTACAAGCTGAATTTTGCCGCCGAGTTCTTTGGTCAGCAATTGCCAGCCGTCCCAATCGTCCTCGGCGAGACCATCTTCGATGGAGACAATCGGATAGTCCCGCACCCACTTTGCCCAGTAGCGGACCATTTCTTCCGAAGTCTTGGCCGACTTGTCGGATTTCTTGAAAACATATTTGCCGTCTTGATAAAGCTCGCTGGCGGCTGGGTCCAGGGCAATTGCGATTTCGTCGCCAGGTTTGTAGCCCGCTTGCTGGATCGCTTCCACAACTAACTCAATGGCTTCAACATTTGATTTCACGGACGGTGCGAATCCGCCTTCGTCGCCGACCGCGGTGTTGTAGCCACGTTTCTTGAGCACGCCTTTGAGGGTGTGGAAGACTTCAACGCCCCAACGTAGTGCGTCCGAAAACAACTCCGCTCCCACGGGCATCACCATGAATTCCTGAAAGTCCACGTTGTTATCGGCGTGCGCGCCGCCGTTGAGGATGTTCATCATAGGCACGGGCAGCAAATTGACCGCTTCACCACCCAGGTAACGATAAAGGGGGAGCTGATACTCGGCGGCTGCCGCGCGGGACACTGCCATCGAAACAGCGAGGATCGCGTTTGCGCCGAGGCGGGCTTTATTTTCCGTGCCGTCCAGTTCGATGAGCTTTTGATCAATGGCACGCTGCTGCGAGGCGTCCATGTTGGCGAGAGCATTGGCAATCTCGCCGTTCACGTTTTCTACCGCCTTCAACACGCCCTTGCCGAAATAGCGCCGGTTGTCGCCATCGCGGAGTTCGACCGCTTCATGTTCACCCGTAGAAGCGCCGCTGGGCACAATGGCGCGTCCAACCGCACCGTTCGTAAGCTGTACTTCAGCTTCGACCGTAGGATTGCCGCGCGAGTCGAGCACTTCGCGGGCGCGAATATCGCCGATATTAGTCATTGATTGCTGTTTATCCTTCTCTGAATGAGTGGCCTTGGAGTCCTCGAGCGGGACGCACGGCAAATCCGGATCGAAAGTAAGCCGCCGCCCCGTAAGATAACCGATGCCACTATAGATCTTCCCCATCGCTGACCTCGAAGCTCGCGATTATAAATCAGGCCCTTATCTCTGCTGGTTCAGGCATCGCTTCCGCCATTGTTCCGATCCAGTCAGTGCTTTACATTCGAGTTCAGAATCGGCGAAAAAATTTAGGAGGCAAGATGAAGAGACTTGTTGCACTGCTTTGTGTGTTGTTGGCTACGACCATCGTGGTGGCAGAGACCAACCCCTCGCTGCCCGCAGGCACCGTACTCAAAGTGAAATTGGAAAAAACGCTTTCCACATTTTCCAGCAAGGGCGGAGATCCCTTCACCGGCCGAGTCACAGAAGCTGTCGTTTTGGGTGGCAAGACCGTGATTCCAACCGGCGCCACGGTCGAAGGACGAGTCACAAAAGTGAATGAGCCGCGGCGTATTGCCGGCAAGCCCACCATTGGACTCTTCCCGGAGACTGTGATTCTGCCAAACGGCGAGCGCTACATGCTCAACGCACCAGTGATCGACACCAGCCTGCGCAATGGAACCGATGTGGACGAAGAAGGTCAGTTCAAGGGCGCCGGACACGACGGCAAGGACCTGACCGAGATCGGCTTGGGCACCGGTGGCGGCATGTTGGTGGGAGGCCTCATCAGCGGCGGCAAGGGCATGTTGATCGGAGGAACGATTGCGGCCACGGCAACAGTCGCGCATTGGCTGGGAAAGAGGCGATCCGCAGTGCTGCCAGCGGGAACGGAGTTGGTGATGGAGTTGAGCCGTCCGATGGCGATGACGGCGGCTGGCGGTGGTGGACAGTAAAAATCTTGGTTTGCCGATATCAGTTCTCAGGCTAGGCCGTTGCTGCCAGCTCCTCTTCGCTGACGAGTTGTAGCTCTATCCATCCTTCGAGCGGTAAGGCGTCTACTGGTAATCCCTGGCGCCACAGGCTGAAACGCAGGCGCAGCTTGCTTGCCCTCTCAGCCTGGAGCCAATCGAGGGGCAATTTGAATTCAAAGTTCTTGGCCAGCGCCAGCGTTGCTACGGAGGTGGACTCTGGCGAAGTGGCGAGGAGCTGGTTTTCGTCGAGGCTAACTTTCCAGTCGTGAATTTGACCGTTTTGCACGCTGACGTCGAGCCGTAAGGCGCGTCGAGGACGCGACCCATCATGCTCAGCCGAGTCAGCGTTCCAGGATTCCAGATTGACCACCAGATCGAAATCCATTTCTGGAACTTTGCCATCCGCAAAATCCAGGCGTCCGTAAACGTTGCTCTCGTCGATCCCGGCATAAACCGAGTCCAGAAGGAACTGTTTGCCGTGCATGGAGCCGGAGCGGTGGTCGGCGGTGTAGACAGCGGCACCCATCCATTCGAAGTAACGCACCATGTCGCCGGTGATTCGGGGGTGAATGTAGGCACTCTGATGAAGAAACGCGGGCCGCGCTATGCCGGCCATAATCGGCTGCGCAAGATAATCGGGCGGGCGCGCGCCCAGGGCCTGATAAACGTTGGACAGATGTTTGCGGTAGAGTTCATCGAAGTCGCGATCGTTGGCGGAGTGATGCTCTGGTCCGTACCACCAATTCCAATCGCTGCCTTCGGCAATCAAAATCTCTTCAAAGGCCAGTTTGCGCTGCGGCTCGGTCGCGCTGGCGGACGCCTGGTCATAAAAGTTGCGGGCATGGTGGAGGTAATCCCAGGCGCGGTTGTCCTCGGCAGCGCCGATCCAAACGTTGAAATTGGCATGAATCCAGGAGCCGGGAACGAGCGAGGAAAGTTGGCCGAAATCTTTATGTCTCTGAATCGCCTCGGATACGGTGACGGCTTCGACGCTGGGCTCGTGCTGTAGAGCGTCGTAAAAGCGGCGCAAGAATTCCCTGCCAGATTGGGGATAATATTCCCATGCATTCTCGCCGTCGAGAATGATTGGCAGCACCGCGTCTTTTCCTTTGTCAAGAATTGGTTGCGCGGATTGTTTAATGCTTCGCATGAGGTGAGTCGCTGCCTCCTGCGGAGGCATGCCGGAATAGACAAAGCCGATCAGATCGGAAATGGTGTGATCGCGAAAAATCATGTTCATCTCGCTCTGGGCGCCCTGGTAACGATGAATGGTGTAGAGCTTTGCGGCGGACTCGGCAGGCAGACGGCCATCGCCTTCGCGGGTAAAAGAAACGCCGAGGGTTCGCCCGAGGACTTCTTCATCGGTGGCCATCCACTTCACACCCAGGTTTTGAGCGATGGCCAGAACTTCTTCGGAAACGCTGCCTTCGGAAGGCCACACCCCCTGAGGACGGACGCCGAAGACCTGCTGGTGCAAATCGAGGCCGCGCTGAAGCTGCGCACGAGCATCTTCGGGATGACGAAAACGATTCTGCGGCAACGAGAGTCTCGGAGTGGAAACGGCGCCGGCGTTCGTATCACAAACTAGCGGCAGAATCGGGTGGGAGAAGGGAGAAGTAGAGATCTCAATGGCGCCCCGCTGCGCGGCCTCCGCGTGCGCGGGGAGGACTTTGGCCAGTAGTTTGCGCTGATGAATGATGGCGAAGCGCTGATCGTCCAGCGAGTAGTTACGGCCTTTTTGGATCAAAGCGGCGACTTCCGGATCCTGCAGAAAGAATTCGTCAAACCAGGCAATCTGCGAAAGCACTTGTAGGTCGGTAAAGTCTTGCGGCTGGAAATATTTCTCGGCTCGTTCGGGAGTATTACCGCTGCCACGAAAACGCTCCCAGAGCTCGCGGTAACGAGGATAGCGGCCTATCATGTGAAGCGGATTGGCTTGGAAAAGATATTGCAGGGCGAAGCGGCGCTCCTCGGGAGTAAGATCTTTCGCTGGCTTGGCCGCCACTTGCAGAAACGGATCGTCCGCGCTTCCGGATACGTAGTCCTGAATCTGGGCGATCAGCGACGGAACGAGGTTGAAAGTCTGGTGGACGTTGGGAAATTCGTCGAGCAGCTTGACCATGCCGTAATAATCTTTAAGGGCATGCAGGCGAACCCAGGGCAGACGATATTCGCCGGAGACCAGGTCTTTGTAAAAAGGCTGATGCTGGTGCCAGAGAATGATGACGCGTAAAACAGGCATTGATATTAGTTCGTCCCAAAAGGCAAAAGATTGGGGCGAACTGGCAGTCTAGCATGTGACGCGCCGCTGCTCCGGTACACTAGTGACGAGCGGGATCGAAATATGCCTAACGAAATTATTCAGGTTCCGGAGCGTCGTACAGACGTCAGTCTTTTGACGGATCAGGATATCTATCTTTTCAATGAAGGCAATCACTACCGTATTTACGATAAGCTCGGCGCCCACCCTTACAGGGTAAATGGCGAAATCGGCACCAGCTTCAGCGTGTGGGCGCCGAATGCCCGCCAAGTTTCTGTGATGGGCAGCTTCAATCGTTGGAACCCTGACTCTCATCCGCTGCGGGCGCGTGCGAGTTCGGGCATTTGGGAAGGCTTTCTGCCCGGACTGAATAAGGGGGCTTTATATAAGTTTCACATCGTCTCGCATAATCAGGGCTATGTGGGCGACAAAGCGGATCCGTTCGGAGTTTTTCACGAGAACCCGCCACGCACGGCTTCCGTGGTTTGGGATCTAGCTTACGAATGGAATGATCGGGAATGGATGGTTCAACGTCCGGAGGGAAGCTCGCTGCAGGCGCCGATTTCTATTTATGAAGTGCATCTTGGCTCCTGGATGCGGATTCCCGAGGAGCATAACCGATCGTTGAATTATCGCGAGCTGGCGCCGCGCCTGGCGGAGTACGTAAAGCGCATGCAGTTTACCCACGTGGAACTGCTGCCGGTAATGGAGCATCCGTTCTATGGTTCCTGGGGATACCAGACCACTGGTTATTTCGCGCCCACGTCGCGCTACGGAACGCCGCAGGATTTCATGTTCCTGGTGGATTATCTGCACCAGAACGGAATTGGCGTGATCCTCGACTGGGTGCCCTCGCACTTCCCTTCCGATGCGCATGGCCTGGCCTACTTCGACGGCACTCATCTGTTCGAACATGCCGATGTGCGCAAGGGGTTCCATCCCGATTGGAAGACTTACATCTTCAATTACGGACGCAACGAGGTCCGCAGCTTTTTACTTTCGAGCGCCATGTTCTGGCTGGACAAATACCATGCCGACGGATTGCGAGTGGATGCGGTTGCCTCGATGTTGTACCTGGACTATTCCCGCAAACATGGCGAGTGGATTCCGAATAAGTATGGTGGACGGGAAAATCTGGAGGCGATTGATTTTCTTCGACAGTTTAATCTGGCAGTTTACAAGGAGCATCCCGGAATTCAGACCTACGCCGAAGAGTCGACAGCGTGGCCCATGGTATCGCGACCTACCTACATCGGCGGTCTCGGCTTTGGCATGAAATGGGATATGGGATGGATGCACGATACCCTGCTCTACTTCTCGCACGATCCCATTCATCGTCGCTACCACCACAATACGCTTACGTTCCGGATGTTGTATGGCTTCACCGAAAACTTTGTGCTGCCGCTCTCGCATGATGAAGTCGTCCATGGCAAGGGCTCGCTGCTCAATAAAATGCCGGGCGACGAGTGGCAAAGGTTCGCCAACCTGCAGCCCGGCAAGAAACTGCTGTTCATGGGTGACGAGTTCGGGCAGGGACGTGAATGGGGGCACGACCGCAGCCTGGACTGGCATTTGCTGGGATCTCCGCTGAATCGTGGAGTGCAAAGCTGGGTGGAGCAACTGAACCGCCTATACCGGAACGAGCCAGGTCTTCATCAGTTTGATACCGACCCCGCTGGATTTGAGTGGGTCGACTGTAACGACACTGCCGCCAGCGTCATTTCCCTGCTGCGCAAGGGAGACTCCCCGAAAGATACGATATTGATCGTTTGCAACTTCACCCCGGTGCCACGGCAAAGTTATCGAGTTGGAGTTCCTTCTTCTGGCTTCTGGCGGGAACTTTTGAACAGTGACGCAGCGGAGTATGGTGGGAGCGGGTTGGGAAATCTGGGGGGCCGAACCGCCGAGCCTGGTCCTGTGCACGGGCGACCGTATCAGCTCAATCTGACGCTTCCTCCGCTGTCAACACTCTTTCTCAAAGCCGAATAGTCGTCACTAGTGCCGAGCTGTGGGCAGACGTGGGCTAGTTTCGGGCACGTGTGGTGACAAGTCGTTTAGCTATCCGGTATCTTCCCAGGCAATCGAGTGGAAATCTGTCCGGCCCGACGTGCCTCAAGAAGAGTTTCGATATGATCCACAATCGTTTCAACCGATGCGCCTTTAGGAACTGCAGCATCCACAAAATACGGGACTTCTTCCAGAACCGGCAAGGAGCCTGAGATCACGATCACCGGAATCTCCGGATCGTAACGTTTCAGTTCAGCAGCGAGCTGGGCGCCGTTCATGCCGGGCATTTCATAGTCGGAAATGACCGCGTCGATTTCTTTTGTTCTGGAAAGAAACAAGTTTAAGGCCTGGTAACCGCCTTCAGCCACAAGCACTTCATATCCGTGACTGCCTAGCATGGCTTCATACAATTCACGGATTCTAGGATCATCGTCCACGCAAAGCAGTGTCGTGCGATTCATAGGGGAGGGCTCGCCTTTCATTGATCTCCTCGCAGAATCCGAACGAAGAAACCGTGAATGTGCTTGCACGGCAGATTCCAAATGCCAGCGTCCTCTGCTGCTTCCGAGTTCCTGATTTAGGAATCCATTCGCCATGCTAGACTCGCTGTCATTCTGAGGACTGAAGAACAATTTTTCTCAGGATCAAACTGATGGCGCCCATGCGGATCCTGACCCGCTACATCCTGCGCGAAATTACCTCGCACGCCCTGATCGGGGCTGGGGTGTTTACCTTTGTCCTGTTCACTCGCGATTTGGGACGACTGCTCGAACTGGTCGTCCGCAATAGCGCACCGTTTCCCAGCGTTGCCGAAATTTTCTTTTTCACTGTGCCGGTGGCGCTGATCTACACCATTCCGATGGGCGTCCTGGTGGGCATATTGATCGGCCTCAGCCGGCTGGCTGCGGATAGCGAAATCACGGCCATGCGGGCCAGCGGCATCGGCGTGTGGACGTTCCTTCGAATCGTCTCCGTCTTTGCCGTCATAGCCTGGGTGCTGGCGCTGGTTAACAGTGTTTATCTGGCGCCGCGGTCGCAGGCCGCGCTGGGACGGCTGCAGGATCGGCTCAAGACTTCACAGGCTTCCTTTGAGATCCAGCCCCGCGTGTTTTATGAGGGCTTCCCTCAACTCGTGCTTTATGTCCAGGACGTAAAGAGCGCTCAAGGAGCAGCGATTTGGAAGGGAGTATTTATTGCCGATATCAGCACGCCTTCTGCGCCGCGAATCACGCTGGCGCAGCAGGGCATCCTGGTAAGCCAGGGTACGGACACTCTTCACCTGCACTTAAGCAACGGGGCGACGCACGAGACTGATCCTAAGATTCCGGATCAATACCAGGTCTCAACCTTTCAGCAGACGGATATCCCTATTCGCGTACCGCAGAACGATAAAGACGAACAGGCATCAGTGCCGGTTGTCCAGTTAGGCACGCGTGAGCTGGCAGAGGAAGCGGGCCGCGTAAAAAAATACATGGCGCGCTGGTATTGGATCGAATTCCATCGCCGCTTTGCACTTCCCACGGCCTGCCTGGTACTCGCACTCGTGGGTATTCCGCTGGGGCTGTCGTCGAAAAAAGGTGGCAAGTCTACGGGTTTCGTTCTGACCATCCTGCTGGTATTCGCTTATTACTCGGTTTCACTGGTCGGAGTTTCATTGGCGCGGCAGGGAAAGCTGTCGCCTGGGTTGGGTGTCTGGCTGGCGAACATCGTATTCCTTATCGCGGGCACTGCGTAGCCTGTGGCATCCCTTCAAAGCGGGACTGCAAGAGGGCGGAGGAATCCTGATCCGCCCCAGCCCGCCGGAGGATGCCTTCAAACGCGCGGCCAGTCGCTGGCGTGTATTCAGCGCCCGCTTCCCCATGATCCTGGACGACTATGTGATGCGCGATTTCATCGCTTATATGATGATAGTCCTCGCCACATTTCTGATGTTGCTTCTGGTTTTCACTCTTTTTGAACTGCTGGGAGATATTCTGCGAAATCAGATCTCGCCCGTGGTGGTCGGAGAATACCTTCTCAGCGTCTCGCCTTACTTTCTCTACAACATCACTCCGTTATGCGTATTGCTTGCGGTGCTCATCACTTTCGGTTTGATGCAGCGCTCCAACGAAATCGTCGCCATCAAAGCCACCGGCATCAGCATTTACCGTATCGTGGTGCCGGTATTGATAACGGCAAGTCTGCTGGCCGCCGGGCTTTTTTTCTTCGACCAGTTCTATCTGCCGCACGCCAATAAACGGCAGGACGCGCTGCGCAATCTGATCAAGGGCAAACCGGCGCAAACTTATCTCAATCCTGACCGCAAGTGGATTTTCGGGCAGCACTCCAGCATCTACTATTACCGGTTCTTCGATTCAGAACGCGATCAGTTCGGCAATCTTTCAGTATTCCAGTTTGATCCTGCGACTTTTCAATTGACCCATCGGGTCTACGCCGAACGGGCGCATTGGGAAGACAATCTGCAGCGCTGGATTTGCGAGCAGGGCTGGGAGCGCACTCTGCGCGGTCCTGCCATTGAGAATTACCGCACTTTTGACGTATCCACGTTCGCGGCCATCAATGAGCCTCCGGTCTACTTCAAGAAGGAAGTGAAGCAGTCTTCCGAGATGAACTACGAAGAACTGCGCCGCTATATCCACGATCTGCAGCAGAGTGGTTTTGACGTGGTTCGGTTGAAGGTGCAACTGCAGAAGAAGTTTGCCTTCCCCTTCATCGCGCTGGTCATGGCGGTGCTGGCAGTTCCCTTTTGGTCTATACGGTGGTTTCGAACCTGTTTGAGGCCATGGGAAACGTCAGCCAATTACCGCCGATACTGGCGGCATGGGCTCCCGATCTGATCTTTGGGTTAACCGGCGGGTATTTGATTCTGAAGGTGCCGACCTGAAGACCTTCCAGCAATTTGAAAATTATTTCAACACAATCGCTGAAGGCTGGCCTCCGGTCGTGAACGGGGATCCCACCACGCCCAGAACTCCACTCGTGGTATTGATCTTGAATGCGGAGATCGACGCGGCGCCGTTATTCGCCACATAGAGGTACAACCCTCCCGGATGGATCGCGAGCCAGACCGGATTCACTCCAGTAGAGATGGTGGGGGTAGAGAGTGCCGTGAGCGTTCCTGTGCTTGAGCTGATCTTGTATCCCGAGACCTGGTTGGATTGCTCATCGGCCACGTAGAGAAACGTTCCGGAAGGGTCCACGCGCGGCGAGACAGGACCGGTGCCCGCTGAATAGGGAGATCCCGAGATCGAGGTTAGGCTGCCGTCGGAATTGATGGTGAAAGCGGAGACATTGTTTGAACCTGAGTTGGTGGCGTACAAAACTTTTCCGTCGGGAGTCACAACAACTCCGGAAGGAGTGGTGCCCGCCGTGAAAGACGGACCAGGCACGGGCAAAAGCGCTCCGGCCGAGTCGACTGAGTAAGCCGAGACTACACCGCTGATGTTGTTAGCCACATACAAAAAGCTGCCCGAAGCCGTGACCGCAACCGCGACGGGATTAGGCGCCGCAGGGAATGGGGATCCAACGATTTCGGTCAGTCCGGCACCCGAGCTGATAGAAAACACAGAGATGTCGTCCGATCCACGATTCGCCACAAACAGGAAATGGCCCGCAGAGTCGATCGCCATGCTTACCGGCGTGGTTCCTGCGGAAGTGTTGCCACCAGCCGCCGCCAAAGTGTTATCCGACTTGACGGTGTAGCGGGAAATGTCATTGGAGTCGCGGTTGGCCACGAAGGCCGCGTCGCCGGATGGCGTCAAAATCATGGCTGACGGCGTGGTGCCGGTAGCGATGCCGGTACCATTCGCGGTGATGCTTCCGGTGTTCAGGTCTACGCTGAAAAGTGAGACTAAAGCATCGCCCTGAGTAGTCACGTATAGGGCGCCAGTGCCTGATGAAGAGGAGCTGTTGGTCGAACAACTCACCGAAAAGCCCAGCCCAACCAGAATGACAATCCAGACCCAAGTGCCACACTTCATCCGCATTCTCTCTCCTCATTGCTTAGGAAACGATCCAGGATAACCTCAATTTGTGTATCAGGAATGCGTGGGAAGAGCAAACGCCCGACAGTGATTGGAACCCGTGGGATGATTGAAAGTTGCCAGCGATGTCCAGTTCGCTGGCGGTTAGGCGGCGAGTCAGGCAGCCTGAATCGCAGCGCTGAAGCGCTGCGCCACCCAAAAACGATTATCGCGACCGCCGTGCTGCGTCAATTGGTCTCGTTCTCGGCCGGAAGTGCCGGCAATCGGATCTCGATTATCAGACCGCCTTCACTTCGATTGCTGGCCTTTATAGTTCCACCATGCAAGCGAACTGCGCGCTCGGTGATGGCCAGGCCCAGTCCGACGCCACCGGTTTGCCGGCCACGGGCGTCGTCGATGCGATAAAACGGTCGAAAGAGTTTGTCGAGCGCTTCGTCAGGCACGCCAGGACCAGAGTCGGAAATTTTGATGATTGCTTCCGTGCCAGTTGCTCCCTGGCGGCACTCTAAATGGATCTGCACGTCTGTGCCTTCGCGTGTGTACTGGATTGCATTACGCACGACGTTTTCGACGGCGCTGCGCAACAACGAAGGATCTCCCATCACCATGCAGTCATCCACCTTGGTTACGTCGACATGACACTTGCGGCTTTGAGCTTCGAACTCTGCATCCTGGGCGATTTCGCGAATCAGTTCTTGCAGGCGAGTGGGGACTTTCTGCATGGCTTGATCGCCGCTCTCAAGCCGCGCAATGGTGAGCAGTCTCCCGATCAGCTCGTTCAGGCGATTGGCTTCGAGCTCGATGCGTTCGAGTGAGCTTTGAGCTTCGGGTCCACTGCGTTGGCGACTTAATCCCAACGCTACATTCAAACGCGCCAGCGGCGAACGCAGTTCGTGAGAAATATCATTCATCAGTCGCGCTTGCGCGTTCACTGATTTTTCGAGACGATCCGCCATAGTGTCGAAGTCGCGCACCAGTTCGGCGAGTTCATCGTGGCGTCCAGGCGGGGGCACCCCGGCACGGGCAGTGAGATCTCCTGCCGCCAGTTTCTGGGTCGCGGTGCGGAGTCGCACTACCGGCGAGGTTAAGTATCTGGCGAGCAGGTAGCACACCAAGCCGGAAGAAAGAATTGCGATGAAGATTCCAAGCCCGTGTATGCCGGGATCTCCAAAAGGTCCATGTGGAGGTGGAAGCACCACCAACGTATAGCGATGTCCGCTCGCAGAAGTAATGGACTGACGCTGGGGTCGCGCTGCCATCATCCATCCCAGAAAGCCTCCCCTGGGGGGATGGGGGCGCCAACGTTCTCCATCTTTCGCCCACTCGGGCAACCTGCGCCCAGACAGTTCCTCGTCATTTTCATTCAGAAGATAAGCCCGCACATGTTCCGATTGGCGTACCTGCTCTAGATAACGGGCCAGTGCTGCCTGTCCTCCAGTCTCATATGCCTGCACCGCACCGTTCAGGACCTGCGCCTGTTCGGCGTCCCATGCGGACTCCGCTTGCTGGCGGATTGCCAAAGTCACCAGGACCGCCAGCACGAGGAACAGCGCCTGCGCCATCCAAAAAGAAAGAAAAATCTTGAGAAACAGGCTTCTCATTCGGCTCCGCGCCGGGCTTCATCGGGAGAAGCAGTGTCGCGAGGACGGGCAAAGATGTAACCCACGCCGCGGACGGTCTTGATATGGTCGGTACCACCATCGGAATCGCCCAGTTTTTTGCGCACCTTGCTGACGTGCATATCGATGCTGCGGTCAAAAGGAGAAAATTTGCGGCTCAAGACCGAGGCTGCGAGATCCTCGCGCGTGACTACCCGGCCCGCTTCGCGGAGTAACACCTGCAACAAATTGAACTCCACTGAAGTCAGATCCACCGCTTTGCCGGCGTGACGCACAGTTCGAGTGGCGGGGTCGAGTTCGATATCTCCGACCCGCACTATTTCAGGGATGGGTGCCTCACGCCCGGCTTCAGGACTTCGCGTCCTTCGAAGAATGGCGCGAATGCGAGCGACCAGCTCACGAGGATTGAAAGGTTTGGGAAGATAGTCGTCGGCGCCAATTTCCAATCCCACAATCCGGTCGACGTCTTCGCCGCGGGCGGTGAGCAACAGCACAGGGATGCGCGACGTCCGGCGGATTCGTCGCAGCACTTCAAAACCATTGAGCTGGGGCAACATCACATCCAGAACGATCAACAAGTGATCTCCGCTCAACGCGCGCTCCAAACCTCGCTCGCCGTCATGGACGGATTCAACTTGAAAACCCTCGGGTTGCAGATACTCGCTGACCAGAGAGCAAAGTTCCACGTCGTCGTCGATGACAAGAATGCGATCCACAGTTCTCATAACAGTTCTACAACAGCAAGCATGAAGCCAGGTGCGCTTTACAAAACTTTACTCCGGTTGACTGACTCTTTACTGCGTTCGAAGCGCGAAAGTGTTCTTATCAATAGACACAGAATCAGACGTTCCGCAGCGGGGACGCCTTAGGGAGGAAGAATGAAATCGAATCGTATCAAGATATTGATTGGGGCGCTTGTTCTCATTTTGCTGGTCGCAGTGAGTGTCTCGCAAACGGTGAAGCGGGCCCATATGCGCGGCATGCATGGAGACGGCATGTTCAGTGAGCATGCAATAGGATTCCTGACCGATTATCTGAATCTTAATGAAGGGCAACAAGCGCAAGCTAAAGATATCCTGGCCAAGGAGAAGCCCACGCTTGACTCGTTGTCCCAGCAGATGAAACAAGGACACGAGGCGTTGAAACAGCTCGAAACCAGCGGTACCTTTGACGAAGCCAAGGTTCGTGCAGTGGCGTCGCAACAGTCTCAGACTATGACCGACCTCATCGTGGAGAAGGCGCGCATCCATTCTGCGCTATTCCAGATCCTGACTCCGGATCAGAAAACTAAGATGACGCAACTCATGGACAAACACGGGCACGGCTTCATGAGACACCATCAGCAACAGCAGAACCAACCGCAAGATCAGACACCAAACCAGTAGTGGGCAGCCTGGGGAAGGTCGGTGCGCCTTCCCCTTTTTTTTACATTAAGGAAAGGCGGGTAGTGGGTTGGTGAACACCAGCAACTTCGTGGACGCTGTTGCCAGGGAGATGGCATGTGGAGTCGAGACCGCGGTGGAATGCTGGATGGCGCAGATCGAAGAGGCGATGACGGATCTGCGCCTCACCTCTCTGGGCCGCCTGAATGCTGTGACGCAAATTCTGGCGAGCTACAAACGTCTCACCGGAAAAGAGCAATTGCAGTGCCGCAAAAATAGAAGTGGTCCGTCTTCAGTAGTCAGCGAAGCAGTAGGCTCAACCGGCCACTAACCACTAACCACTAGCCACTAGCCACTTGCATATGGATCTCCTCTATTCATCTTTGATCGAGTTAAGCCAGTTTTTCTTCCTAAGCTGGATTGTTCTCATCGTGGTGGCTTGTGTGGTCACCTTCCGCCAGGATTCGTTCTAAACCGCGACTAAGAAACCCTATCAACCCGGCAAAATTCCCTTCAGGTGTAAACAGCCTAGACAAACCATAGCTATACAGTCCTCATCCAAGTGCGATGCCGGATTCTGTCCGCGAGGTGTGGCTTATGCGTAAAAGCTTCCTTTCGTTTGCAGTAGTCCCATTCTTGACTGCTGTGATGTTCGCACAGCAGCCCGATGCCAACCAGCAGCAAACCATTTCGGTTGAACCGATGGACCACACACCGGTCTACCGGGTCAAGGTGTTGTCCCGCACCACCAAGGCGGTGAATTACCGTCACCATAGCGGCGGAACCAGCCTGGACTTCCGCGGAACAGATCTGATGCCAGAGGCGAGCGGCCACGCCAAGGTCGAGAGCAGGACTGGCAGGATTGAAATCAACGCCGACTTTGAGCATCTACGACCATCCCGAAACCTGGCTCCCGAGTATCTGACTTATGTCTTGTGGGCTATCACGCCGGAAGGTCGACCCGTCAGCTTGGGTGAGATCGTCCCCGAAGATGGGAAGTCGTCGGTGAGGGTGAGCACAGATCTGCAAGCCTTTGGCCTGATCGTCACGGCCGAGCCGTATTTCTCCGTAACCCGGCCGAGCGACTTGGTGGTTCTCGAAAATGTCATCAAGTCGAACACAAAAGGTTGGGAGCA
>MNDG01000069.1:7717-9953 GCA_001914815.1 Acidobacteriales bacterium 13_2_20CM_55_8 | reverse complement strand
CGTGAAGTAATCAAAATGATCGCGGAAGGTAACTCAGTAAAAGAAATCGCGGGCTTGCTGGGCCTCAGCGTGAAAACCATCGAAGCCCACAAGTTCAATCTGATGCGCAAGCTGAACATCCATAACAAAGCCCAACTCGTCACCTACGCCATCCAGAAGAAAATCGTGAAGATGCCCGCCGGCGCATAGCTGCCATCGATTGCGCCCCAGAAATTCTTAATAGACTGTCATCCTGAGCGCCGAAAGGCGCGAAGGATCTCACGTACGATTCACCCCTGATGTGACGCATGCGGGCTCTAGGTGGACTAACTCCAGGTCTGAGGGAGAGCCTGAGCCTGGGGCCGAGCCTGAGCCGAGGTCGAGCACGGGACTCAATTCAGCACGATCGAAGCCCGGAGGGCGGAAGAATTTAGCCCAGGGCGCAAGCCCCGGGGTAGCCGCCACGAGGATCTCACGTACGATTCACCCCTGATCTGACGCATGCGGGATCTAGGTGAACTCCGGGACCGAGGCAAAGCCTTAGCCTGAGGTCGAGCACGGGACTCAATTCCGCACAATCGAAGCCCGGAGGGCGAAATAATTTAGCCCAGGGCGCAAGCCCTGGGTTAGCTGCCACGAGGCCCCAGTCCCGGAGGGACGGAAGAAACTCGCGTAATTACGAGGCAATCACGAAGAAAGACGCTGAGTCCCATTCGGATAAACCAAAATCTTACTCGCCGCACCCGTCTTCAGTCTCTCCATCGCCTTGGAGAAATCTTTCATAGCGATGCGGTCAGTAATCACGGGATGCAGATTGAGTTTGCCGCTCTTGAGCAGGGCCGTCATCTGGTACCAGGTCTGGTACATACGACGCCCGCTGATGCCCTGAATGGTGATTCCCTTGAAAATGATGTCTTCCGAGAAATTAAGCGAAATTGGTTTGGAGGTAAGACCGAGCAGCGAGATTCGTCCGCCGCGCCGAACGATGTCGAAAGCAGTTCGGATGGCGGTGGGATGCCCAGCCATCTCAAGCACCACATCCACGCCCAAGCCGCCGGTTTGCTCCATGACCACTCCGCGCGCGTCCTCTTTCGAAGGATCGATTACGAAGTCGGCCTTCATTTCCTTCGCAATCTTCCGGCGGTGCTCATTCACTTCAATAGCGAAAATAGTGGTCGCCCCCACGGCGCGAGCTACCGCAATGGAAAACAGTCCGATCGGACCGCATCCTGTTATCGCCACCGTCTTGGCCGCGATTTCCCCGGCCAGCACCGTGTGAACTGCATTCCCCAGTGGGTCGAGAATCGACGCGTACTCCTGCGGAATGGCAGGGTCGAGTTTCCAGATATTCGACTCGGGAATAACTACATATTCGGCAAAGGCGCCATCCGCGTCTACGCCGATAATTTTCACTTTCTGGCAGATGTGCGCTTCGCCCGTCCGGCACTGCAAACATTTCCCGCAGGCAACGTGCATTTCGGCAGAGACGAAGTCGCCTTCTTTTACGCTGGTGACCTCGTTGCCGTAAGCCACCACCTCGCCGCAGAATTCATGTCCAGGGATGAGCGGTGGATGGATGCGGCCCTGCGCCCAGCGGTCCCATTCGTAGATATGCAGGTCAGTGCCGCAAATGGAGGCGACTTTTACCTTCACCAGAACGTCCGTCCGGCCAAAGCCGGGAACTTTTACTTCGCGAATCTCCGTGCCTGGCGCGGCTTCCGCCTTCACCACCGCCAGCATGGTATTGGGCATGAGGACCTACTTGTGAAGTAAAAATCCACACGAGATATTGATTCTAGCACTGCAAGAAGAGCTAGATTCCGGGCGTGTTCGTCTTTCGGGTCGCGGCGCCAGAAACATGTGCGGGGTGCTGCTGCATTCCCAAATCAACAATCGAAAATCGTGAATGCTACTCTCCCCATCCACCCCCGCCCGGCGACTCGATCCGAATCCGCTCACCCTTACGCAACCTAGCGTTGAACTTACCCGGCAACTCCTGCGAGGACCCGTCCCGTCGAATAACGCCCGCTTTCCCCAGCGCACCATCTCCGCCTCCGTTTAGACCGTAGGGCCCGCGTGTACGCCGGTCGGCGAGCAACGTGACCTCCGCATCGCTGAGCAGTTCAATCTCGCGTACGATGCCATCCCCCCCGCGATATTTTCCGCTTCCACCGCTTCCCTGCCGCAGCGAATACCGTCGCACTCGCAGAGGATAGGCATACTCCAGCGCCTCCGCGGGTGTGTTCAGCGAATTGGC
>MNDG01000069.1:0-7701 GCA_001914815.1 Acidobacteriales bacterium 13_2_20CM_55_8 | reverse complement strand
GTTCGCGGATCCGTTCCACCGATGGTCAGATTGTTCATAGTTCCAGCGGCTGCTGCCGGAATATGCTCCGGCATAGCCTGCGCCAATGCGCGAAGCAACACATCCACGATGCGTTGCGAGGTTTCCACGTTCCCACCCGCAACCGCTGCCGGCGGACGCGCATTCACCACTGTGCCTTCCCGAGCAATCACGCGAATGGGACGCATCAATCCCGCGGTAGCCGGCACATCTTCGACCAGCAGGCACCGGAACACGTAGAAACAGGCGGAGTAGGTAATGGCCTCGACCGCATTGATGCTGCCTTCAACTTGCGGATCACTCCCACTGAAATCCACAACGACCATGTGTGTGTGGCGCGGGCGCCCTCGCCTGCGTCTTGTACTGCCCGCTGCTTGCTGCGCTCGTCCTCCGAAACTGTGAAACGTGACTTCCGCCACGATCTTCACTGGCCGGTCGCTGATTCCGTCATTATCCAGAAAGTCCTCTGCACGATATCTTCCCTTCGGCACACGCTTCAGAAAAGCCCGCATCATCTCTTCTGAATACTCCAGCAACTCCCGCGCCGCTCGCTTGACTCGTGGCAGCCCATACACTCCACAAATTTCGTGCAGCCGCTCGGCGCCAATATGACAAGCGGCGATCTGTGCCCCCAGATCCCCTTCGCGCTCGTCCGGGGTGCGAACGTTATTCAGCAGCAGTGCTAGAACATCGCGATCCGTCTTTCCTGCGCGCATGATGCGCACTGGAGGAATACGCAATCCTTCCTGGTAGATTTCGCGGCACAGTCCCATGGAACCGGGATACGCGCCGCCAACATCAGCATGGTGCGCGCGCGAGGCAACGTAGAAGTCCGGGTTGCTGCTCTTCCCAGAAAAATAGAACGGTGCAATGAGCGTGATATCCGGCAAGTGTGTCCCTCCGGAAAACGGATCATTCAGCATGACCACATCCCCGCGGCCGAGTTCGCAACGTTCAATCGCCGTCCGCACCGACATGGGCATCGAGCCGAGATGCACCGGCATGTGGTCGCCCATGGCAATCACTTCGCCATCGCTGTCGAACACGGCGCATGAATAATCGCGCCGCTCTTTGATGTTGGGGGAAAACGCTGTTCGTCGCAGGGCGGCGCCCATTTCCTCCGCAATGGAGTGATAGATGTTCTTGAAAATTTCCAGCTCGATGGGATCGCGCAGCATAATGACTGCCAAGTTTACAGAAACCTATTCACTTCCCCACAGTAACTCCCATTACTAGTTCATTGCGGTGGCTCACAATTGTGTTGACATTACAAGTATTAGTCCGCAATATCTGGTATTAGAAGCGTTGCCCATGCTATCAATTGGGCTGTAGGTTTGCGATTAGGACCTGATTTTAACCTTGCAAGGGAAAATCGTTCACGGAGGAAACTTCATGCCAAAGAAAAAGGCAAAGAAGAAAAAGAAACACTAACCGTCAGCGAGACGTTACCTCGCACGGACCTTGTAAAGTTCCAACGGGCCTCTCGAGAGAAGCACCTTTCGAGGGGCTTTTTCCCTGCTATCGCGCGTTTACCGCGGATACTCGCTCCTTTCCTGAAAATCGGGGGTTGTGCCAAAAGCCCGGTCGTGCTAGAAACTCGGGTGGGGAAATGCGGTTCTTTCCCCGACCGGCGTCATTTCCGGAACCCCCGATGAGCCTGCGCACCCGAGCCGTCGCCAAGTCCGCCCGGACCACCGATGTGGTGATCCCAGAGAAACTTTACTTTCGCATTGGCGAAGTCGCTCGCCTATGCCGCCTGCCCGCCTATGTACTGCGTTTCTGGGAAACTGAATTTCCCCAGCTCAAGCCGGTCAAAAGCAGTACCGGGCAGCGTATGTACCGTCACAAGGATGTAGAAAGCGTTTTGCGCATCAAGAAACTTCTTTACGAAGAAGGTTTTACCATCGCCGGCGCACGCCAGCATCTTCGGGCAGAGATCAAGGGAGACAAAAAACAGTCTCCGCTGCCATTCCCGGCTCGCTCCACCTCAGAACTGAAACACATCCGCCAGGGATTGCGCGAAATCCTTACTATGCTGTCAGCCCGCCGGTAAGGTTGAACGGCGCCTCCGGATCCCTGAGCGAAACGGAATCCGTCTCCCGGCTCCGAACATGCTTTGACCGAAATGGACTGCTGATTAATTGAAAGTAACCCCGCCTGATTCTTTTGGGTTGACGTCCAAATCCGCGGAAGGCAAACTCTCAATAACGGGTCCCTCCCCGAATTTCTTATCGCGTTGGAGCAAGCATGCAGCACCTGGGTCCTTTTCTTGCGGTCCAAGTATGTCTGGCATTCGGCATGGCTGGCCTGCTCTGGCCGGATAAATTCATGCCCCTATTTCACGTACTTATGTTTCCCTGGGCTGCTACCTATCGGGGAGTTCGCGCCAACAGTATCGCGGCTATCGCCCTTTCGTTTCTGCTTTTCCTCATGATGATGGCACGCTTGGCACGCTTCTGAGCTTTCTACAGGACCAGCCGCCCGCCACAAATACGCCCTACCGCTTGCCTTTAAAATATTGCACTGCCCGCTCGTGAGCTTCGGCCGCCTTTCGGCTACCGAACGTCCCTAGATTGCGACGTTTGCCGGTCTTGGGATTCTTCTTTCGCGAGTACAGCCGGTATTTTCCGGATTTCAGTTTACGTATCATGCTCATCCTCCCTGGACGCTTTGGGTGTAGAATTCAGGGCGAAGCCAGTCTGGACTCAGCTGGTGAAGTTCCGGCCTACGGACGATCCCGTGAATTTCTTAATTCTCACTCCCAGAGCTACTTACCTTCGGGATTAGGTAATTGTCTGTATTGTAGTGAACACTTCCGCCATCTTTACTGAATATTCGATCCAAGGAGAATAGCAATGAACATCGTTACGCTGGCGCTGCTCTTGGCGCTTACGCCTGCTGCCTGGCAAAACCCGCAAGGTTCTGTCCCAACCACCACCGCCCCCAACGCTCAGAGCGCTTCTCCCAATACGCAGAATGCTCCCCTGAGTCAGAAGGGTATTGAGCGCATCATCAAGGAAGTGCATCACGAATTGGTAATGCTGCCGTTTTACGGTGTCTTCGATAATTTGGCTTACAAGGTATCCCCGGATGGCACAGTGACTCTGCTCGGACAAGTCTCGCGGCCAACCTTGAAATCCGACGCTGAAAACGTGGTAAAGCGGATTGAGGGTGTGGAGCGAGTAGATAATCAGATCAAAGTGCTGCCAACGTCGCCCAATGACGATCGTATCCGCCGCGCAGTTTATCGCGCCATTTATGGTAACGAAGTGCTCAGCCAGTACGCATTGCGTGCCGTACCGCCCATCCACATCATCGTGGAGAACGGCAACGTTACCCTGGAAGGTGTAGTCGCCAGACAGATGGACAAACAGATAGCAGAGATGCAGACCAAGAGTGTGCCGGGCGTCTTCTCCGTCACCGATAATCTCAGGGTGGAAGAAGAAGGTAAGTAAAGATTGGGACATTGAGCGGGCGCGTAGGGCCGCCGTCGCGATCTTACGGCGCTGGGCCCTACGCTGCGGGTATCCCCGGCAGTCCGCCACGTGGGCCGGAAGCCTGCTCGCCGGGAACTTGAACGATATTATTGCGAACCGCGTACAGCACCAGTTCGCTCAAACAATGCAACCCTAGCTTGCGCATCAGATTGCTGCGATGGGTCTCGGCGGTCTTAACACTCACACCAAGAGTGACAGCTACCTCTTTTGTGCTTTTCCCTTCCGCTAACAGTTGCACGATCTCCCGCTCGCGCGCTGTCAGGTCGGGTAAGATCGACGCTCTTTTCAACGGCATCCTGCCCGTGTTCAGAAATCCGTTCAAAACGATCTGTCCGATTCGGGAGTTGAAATAAGTTCTATTCTGCTGCAACGCTTCGATTGCGACGATCAGATCCTTGGCTCCATCGGATTTCAGGATGTAAGCTTTAGCGCCGGCTTTCAAAGCTTCCTGAATTACCTGTTCCGAGTCCGTGATGCTCAGGATTGCTATTTTTTGATGGGGATCATTGTGCAGAATCTGGCGGGTGGCTTCGAGTCCATTCAGCGCTGGCATGCCGATATCGAGAATTACGATGTCCGGTTTAAGGTGAGTGACTTTCTCCACGGCCTCGCGGCCGTCAGCAGCTTCACCGCAGATTTCCCAGCCGGAGTGAGATGTCAGCAGAGCGCAGATACCGCGACGAACGACTTCATGATCATCAGCCACAAAAATACGGAGCGCCATAAAACACCTCGCACTGTAGCCAACCAGTGCAGCAGAATCTGTCCTGTTCGTTGTGAACGGATGGCAATACGTTGGGGGCTTTGTGAGAGTAGAACATATTGCACCCCGGTTATAACGAATCAGTTAAATTGTACCGCTGGTGTCAAGCCTCGTCAGTTCGACTAAAGACATAGAAGCTGAGGCGCGCCCTGCAAGAAACATGACCAAACCGACCGCTAAATCCTTTCGTGCCACACTCGAACGCCTCAAATCGGGCGTCAACTGGATCATCATTCGCGTCCCTCTGGACGTTCCCAAGATCTGGGGAACCAAGGGACGGCTGAAGGTGAAAGGCGAAATCAAGGGTTTCCCCTTTCGCACCTCCCTCTTCCCCACCGGCAAGGGAAAACACATGTTGCTGGTCAACAAGCAAATGCAGGCCGGCGCCAAGGTCGTCCTCGGCTCAGTGGCGCAGTTCCGGCTGGAGCCCGACACCGACCCGCGCATCGCGATCGTACCTGCCGAACTTAAGCGCGCCTTTGCTGGAGACCGTGTGTTACGTCGTTGGTTCGATGGGCTGAACTATTCCACACGCAAGGAAATCGGGGATTGGATCACACAAGGGAAGAGCGCTGAAGCTCGCGAACGTCGCGCCCAGCAAGTCGCCGAACGCTTGCTGGCTACTATGGAAGCTGAACGCGAACTACCGCCCATCCTGCAGGTGGCATTTGCACGTAGTTCCCGTGCCCGGGAAGGATGGGAGCGCATGTCGCTGTCGCGGAGGCGAACGCATCTGTTCGGCATCTTTTATTATCGGAGCCCTGAAGCCCGCGCTCGCCGGTTGGCCAAGGCAGTTCAGGACGCGGAAGGATTGGCTGAAAGGAACCTACGTTGAAGAATCGCCCAGAGTGGACCGGCCCGGAGGCGTTGGAGAGTCGCCAGAGTTGGACGTCCCCTGTCGGCGGGTCAGAGCGGGACGCTTTCGCATCGTGGAAGAGCGGCGCTTTAGCGCCGCGTCAGACGGCGTTGACATGGGCTTTAGCCCCGGTGCGACACCCAATGCAACCAAGGCCTGAAGCCCATCTCCATTTTATTCCCAACGCGGCCCTGGAAGGCGGCGCTTCCACGATGGCGTAGACAGACCAAGTCTTACTTAGCCGCCGTGATCGCGACTTTCTTCCGCGCCGTGGTCAACTCGGGCCGTTCTTCTCCGACAGAAATCTGAATTAATTCCTGGAAATAGCGGCTGGCAACGCTCGGATTCCCGCTCTCTTCTGCCGCCCTGGCGGCGCCGTACAATGCGTTGAACCGCTTGGGCGCGATCTTCAAAACCGCTTGATAAGCCGCGAGCGCTTCCCCAGGATGCTTCGCCAACAGCAAAAGCTCCGCCAGCATTTCCCGGGCGGGAGTGATCGCACCCGGTGTAACCGCATCTTTGTCCATGCTTTCCTCGAGCTCTGCCGCTGAACGAATCAGGGTTAATCCATCTTCGTGTTTGCCACTCTGTTCTGCAATCCACCCAGCTACTTCTCGCCGTTGCACCTCCACTTGGTTCGCCCAGTATGTATTGTTCTGCTTGCCAGTGGCATCTCGCAATCCGGCAAGAGTATTCTCAGCCTGCGCGGCTCGCTCAAGATTATTCGAACGTGCGCTCCCGACGCCGATAGCCATCCAAGTAATCGCCTGCGCCCAGGGAGTGCCTTCAGTTCGCGATTGCAGTTCGCTCGCCTGCTTCCATTGCGCGAGTTCGATGGTGTAGCGCGCCTGAATAGCAGCGATCGCATAGTTTCCCGTGTGAGTGAGTCCGGGGGGTGACGGCAACGAGTTCATCTCTTCCATTACCACTTTGGCGTTCTTCACCTGTCCACTCTGAAGATAGGCGTATTCCAGGTAATCCAAGGCGTGAAGCCGCTGATCGCGCGCTTCTCCATTCCTGGAGGATCTTTCTGCCTGCGAGGCTAAATCAGCGGAGCGCTTGTTGGAATTGATCGATTCGCCCCACGAGCCGACGCGCGTGAAGATATGGGAAGGCATGTGATTGGCGTGTGCTGAAGCGGGCGCGATCTTGGCGTAAGCCCGGGCAGCGTTCAGGCCTCTCTCAGCGAGCACCGGGTTGTCATAACAATGAATCAGGTAATGAGCAACTCCGGGATGATGCGGCTGTTTCTGAAATATGGGCTGAAGAATTTCCCCGCACTGGCGTTGATGGCTGAAAGTCTTGTCGGTCTTTGGAGCCGTAACGTCCAAACCCAACGCATGAAAGATGGCCGCGTCACTGTCATCCGGATAAGCCGCCGCCAGAGTTCCCATCTTCTGCTCGTAAGCCTGCGCGTGAGCGTACTCGTCCTTTCCGTCTTGCTGGTAGATTTCTCCCAGCGCATCGACGTAGCCCTTTTCGCGGGCTGTGGTCATGGAATTAGCGCTGGCGATGTCGTGTGCTTTACGCCACGCCTCCCGCCCAGCTGCCATGTCGCCGTTATGCCATAAACCGTGGTAGTGAGACATGGCGACGCCCCACTGAGCCATCGCGCAGCTCGGATCCTGGAGAGAGATAGCATCGAAGGCTTGACCTGAATCTTCGTACTGGAACGAGTGCAGCATCGCGACCGCCTGATTGAAACTGGCCTCCGTCGTTTTCGCACACGAAGTCGCGAAGTGGACCGAACCAATCTCCTCTTCGGTCAAAGCGTGGTGATGTTCGTCATCGGACCAGGCCAGGAAGGCGAACAGGCTGAATGAAAGAAGCAACCCTGTTGTCAATCGCATAAAGTTTTCCCTCGGAGCTAACCAACTTGCGGCATTTTACAACGGTGCTGTTGCCACGCAGTCCTCGAGGTCCATACCTGATCTTTGACAAAATGTTAGTCGGGCCGGCCACACATTCTCAGGGATTGTCGGCCAGCGTGTACTCGAAGTCGTAAGAATGCTTTCCGTCGGCCATCGTGATCATCATCTTACCCGCCAGCCCCACCAGTTGACCGCTTCCAGAGTCCGGCACCACAGTAATCGTCAGTCGCGGCGCGCCTCGTGTCATGGTCCCACTGTGCTGCAGGACGAAGCTGCCCCTGCGACCATGCAGCGTGCCACTCACCCGCTCGATCGCCACGTAACCGGCCGAGCCTTTGACGCTCGTCGCGGCAGACAGCATCTCGCCCTTGCTGGTCCCTTCGAGATCGCCATGAAACTGTTTATCGATTGACATCCTGCCCAAGGTTGCGTCGGCCTTGTCGTCCGTTGCCAGAGGGCTTACCTTGACTTCAAAGGTTCCACTTGCACGAGTCATGACAGCTTCCTTCTGCATTGAACGTGAAATCTGCTTGTTGGTCTGCGCATATCCCAATGAGCCGAAGCCAAGAAATAGGCAAACACTTGCGGAAACGACAGCTCCGGTGCCAAGTCCGTTCTTCATACGGGCATTGCCTTACGCTGGACGAAACCGCTCAGAAATTCTCAATTAGCCAGGCGTTGCTATTACGGGTTACG
>MNDG01000060.1 GCA_001914815.1 Acidobacteriales bacterium 13_2_20CM_55_8 | reverse complement strand
CAATTCGTAGCAGGTTCCGGAGATGACAGCGCTCAGGCCTAGTACTTCTCCGGCTTCGGCCATTTTGAGGATGAGGACTTTGCCTTCTCGGGAAGTGGCAGTATGCCGATAGGTCGTCACACGGAAGAATGTTGCAGACAGGCAGGCCGGAAATCGTCAATTCTCGAATTCATTCCGGGTAATGCCCATTTTGAGAATTCTGGACTGAAGAGTGATTCGCTTTAAACCTAAACGGACTGCAGCACCTTTCGAGCCGGCAATCACCCGCGAGTTTCGCGCAGGACGCGAATAATATGCTGTCGCTCCAAATTTTCCAGTGTGCCACTGAAGAAAGAACTGGATGCAGGTACTAATTCGGCCAAAGGAACACTCAGGACTTTGCCGGCGGAAAGGATTACCGATCGTTCGATGAAATTTTCCAGTTCTCTCACATTTCCCGGCCATTCCCAACCGACCAATGCATTCATAGTTTCTGTGGGAATGGTTTCGATCGGCTTGTTCATGCGACGGGCGAACTTCTGCACAAAATACCGCACCAGCAAGGGAACGTCATTGACGCGTTCTCGGAGCGGCGGCATGCGGACAGGAAAGACGTTGAGCCGATAAAACAAATCGCTACGGAACTCACGGGCGGCGACGCTCTTGGCCAAGTCGCGATTGGTGGCAGCGACCAATGGGCAGTGATGAAGATGACGGAGATGTGAATGTTGGCCTCTAGCAACTCGCGTTGCAAATCAAGCCCACTTGTTCCTGGCAGCCGGATATCCAGTGCCAGGCAACTGGGTGCGTTGGGACGTTGGCTACGGAGGAACTCGTAAGCCGAGCCGAACAGCTCGACTTGCAATCCTACAGACTTGACGAGGCGCTTGATCGCGCGACGAACTGATGGATCGCCATCCACTACAAAAACAACGGAGCCCGCCTCAGTCATGAAACACCACTGCTATTGGCACGCAAAGTGAATTGAAGAAGCGATCCCCTTCCACTGACTCTACAATAAACTGTTGCACGGGATGATAATCCATGGCGGCGACAATCACGATCAAGGTCACAATGGCAATTCCATTGTTGCCAAGTTGGGAGATGCTCACAGCATGGGATAAGTCCGGAGGAGGGCCGGGTATGAAACTTGCGGCAGCCATACCGGTGTAATGCATGGCGGAGACAGCGACTCCCATCAGCGTAGCGCTGCCAAGCCTCCGCGGGACACTCCATCTAGTCTCCTCTCGTAGATCGAATGCCAACTGCAGCGCAAGCAGCGAAAACAAGACTGCGAGCAAAATGGAAAAGATTACCAGCAGGAGGGAAAACCGGGTGATGGCAGGTAATCTCATTGCGGCCATGTCGATATAGTGCAAGGTGGCGATGCCGCCGCCCATGATGACGCTGCCGGTCAAAGCCTGAACGGAGCCGAATTTCTCCCGGCTCGCGACATAGAGTGCGAACGCCGCGGCGAGAATTGCAATCACGAGCGACAACAGAACCGTCGGCCATTGGTATTTGACGGACACCGGCAGGCGGAAGGCCAGCATCGCCTTGAAGTGCATCGCCCATATGCCGATGCCCATCGCAATGGCGCCGCCACTCAACCGAGCCAGGCGAGCCCGGCCGCTGGCGGCGGTTACGCGTCCCGCAAGGTCCAGCGCGGCATAGGACGCAGCGATGGCTATCAACACCGAGCGAGCCGCCTCGCCGTAGTCGTAGAAGCCAGTCATGGCCGCATTTGCGGAGATCATCACGAAAGACCTCCTTGGCCGTATTGGTGGGACTCCAAACTCAAAGCACGGATCAGGACTTAAGCCCGATCTACATTGAGCCCGATCTACACTGGATAAAGAAGAAAAACGTTATGCTTGTAAGTCAACATGATCGGGCAACAACGATCAGAGGTGGGGATAATAACATTGACGGTAAACGACCGGAAGTGCTTATCCATTGGGAGTTGGATGATTTAAGGCAGCAGGTTGCAATTATCAAAGAATGGCGGGCAGGCGAGAGGCGCGCGTGGGATACTGCATGAAGACAAGCTGGCCAGCCAAGCTGCTGAGATGCTGATAGTTATCCAATAATCTTCCAGCGGAGAGGTGGGCACCGGGCAGGGCGATTCCTAGATACAACCTGATCATTGACAGCAGGGCATAGAGGCGGAGGCGGAGAGCGCTATCGAGTAATTGCTGTCCTGCCTCGGCGATCTTGGGGTCGGGGCTGACACGCGCAGCTTCTCCCAGGCGCACCAGGATGGCCGCATTGTGCGCCGTACAACTCACATACTCCACGGCCGCACGCAAGCGCTCCCTTTGGATAGCACGAAACTCGCTTGCGGGTAGGTTTTCACGAAGGAAGTCTTCCTCGGCAGGATCAATGAGATTTCGAAAGGCATCGATATCAACCGGCCGTGTGCGTCCGACCAAGTCGTCCAATTTGGCAACCGCGGAAGTCTTCCCTCGGACGGCATACATCAGCAGCAGCGCCATCAAGGAGAAAAGAACGAGAGCAAAGGTCAGAATCATCGCAATAGCAAGCGCTGCATTTCAGCATTCCATTGCTCGAGATTATTATCCGGTAACACTTGAACGGACTGACTGGCAGTTTCAGGAGCCAGCAGATAAACGAGCCAAATTAAGACGCTACAATGATAGGTTGCCATAGTTACAAAATCTAGCGCGTAACTTCCTGCCGCGGGGGTGCCAATCCAGACTCGAAGAGCCCCGGTAGCCAGATCCACGCTGGCGAAAATTCCTAGCCCCAGCGCGATACCATACGCGTAACTCCGCCAAGAAAGTCGAAAGTAGGCGCAAAACAGAAAGAGAAAAACCAGCAGACCACTCTGTACTAGCCCAACGGTACGGTTTATCACATGAATTCCGGAGAGAAGATAGGGAGTCTCCTTGGGCGCGGACGCGGTTACTGCTACTGCTGTGAGAACGAGGACCACAGTCGTCCAACGTAGCAATACGCGACTCAATTCCATAAGTGCAGGATAGGGCCGGAAAACACAAGCGAATACCTCGTGGATAACAGCAAAGCGCAATACGATGGTGATGAGCAATCCTACCCAATGAGTATTCCAGTACACAGTAGCGGAAATCGCCGAACTATGATCCAGCACGAACAGAGTAGCGCCCTGCAAGCTCTCGAACACCGTATAGGCCAGGAACATCGGAAATTCGTAGAATAGACGGCGATGAATGATTATTCCCGCAATGAACAGCAGAAGGACGTCAGGCGCTATCCAGAGGTAGTGCCACCAGAACGAGTGAGGGTACATAACCAGCGTTCCGGCAATATACCCTTTTTACTAGTCACTCGCAATGCCAAAGGCGTGCCTGACGGCCCGCCGCACACATTTCGTGTCCGGCGTGTTATGGTTTACACAGATCCTTTGTGGGACAACTGGGGTTAGGTGTTCCGTCCGCCTTTAGGATTGTCGGCATCGATAGCGCACCGACCAGCAGCAGGGTGTTAACCAGGATGAGTAGGATCTTCTTTTTCACGGTAGAACTCCTTTGTGTGTAGTTGTGGGTGGTTCAACCGTGGTAATGTGGGCTGGATTGAGCTATTCGGAGGTCCGGGCGACGGATCGTCCGGTTTTCTGAAATTGGAACAGAAGAAATGACTTTTAGGTCTGCAATTGACGATGTGCTAGACGTTTCCCTTACCGCGGTTTCAGGGATTGTGCGAAAACTGGAATACCTCTCCAGTCTGCGAGAAGCGCCGGACTCCTATTCCCACTGGGGACTCGCGAGAGTTTACGGGGAAGAAGCTGCACAACAGGCGCTGGCAGAAGCGCATCGCACGATCTTCTTAGTTATCCTGCGTACTTCCCTGCGAACATTGCGAGACGATGTGGCAGTTTCAAGCAGAGAGGAACAAAAGCCGGCAGAAGATTATGTAGGGGATTTACGGGGGCGTTCGCCTTCCTTGTTACCATCCGACCTGGGCGGCGGGTCGGCGCGGCACTTCAGTTCAGTGCTGCACGCCCTTTCGAGTCTGGCTTCGAGTCAGGCAAAGACTCGGCCGCACGCCACTCGCCCAAGCTAACGGCGATGCCAATCACCTGGCCGATAACTTCCGCGTCCTGCGGATGACGCAAGACTCGCACCGGCACTGGCGATAAGGGATGCGGCTGCAGGATAATGTGATCTCCCTTCAGAGTGCACCAGCAGCAAGTGTAACCATCGCGGGTTTCCACGAAATAAATGGGGCGCTCGTATTCGGAACGCCACATGCCTTGCAGAATCCTATTTTTTGACTCGTCCACTTGTAGGAATGTGCCGGGCGGCAAAATCGGATACATGGTGAAGTCTTCGCTGCCGACGTAACCATAGGTGTACTTGTCGCTGGCAAACTGTGCCAAGTACGCGAGCGGAACTAACCCCCACTGTTCCACCATACGGCCTAAATTATTTGTGCGGCGCGGATCAAAGGCAGGATCCAATCGGATGGGCATTTGCACCACTGAAGCACCTTGCAGAAGTTCGGACGGGTGCGACTTAGGTGGGAGGTTAAGCTTCATATCCGCAGTGGTGGCATTCAGATCGACGCCATACCAAGACAATATCTCGCGCAAGTCGCGCCGGTAAATGACCGCCAGGGAATAAAGACGATAGATACTGGGGACCAGACCCTTGGTTTCAATGTCGGAAAGACGGCTAGGGCTAACCGTGAATTCATCATTTCCGTGTTTGTCCGCAATGCGGGCACTTGCAGTTTCGACCTCTCGCATCGTGAGGCCCAGACGTTCCCGCGAGATTCGTAGATTTAGACCGGCGACAACGATGGCAACCGCCCTTCAGCAGCTTGCTTGCAACTGCGTTATCCGAAAAGTATCAGTCGATACCAAGCCGTATTCCAAGGTTACCAAGAAACCATTGCACGAAACCAACGGCGTGCTCCGTCGGCAGTTGCACAAAACTTTACACTAGTCTGCCGATATTTCGCCAACTTTCCTCATCGACAACAAGTTCCCGAGCGAATAGGTTTTCTCCAACCGGTGCCGATTTTTCGGCACTTGGTGACTTAAGCATTAAGAGCCCCGGCTATAATTTATCTATGGCACGAGGCTGGGAGAGCAAGGCAGTTGAGGAACAACAGGCCGAGGCTAGCGCGACGTCGGATTCCCCCGGAGAGCGACTCACGCCGGAGCAAGTCGCCAAGCAGAAGCAACAGCAAGGGCTTTTATTGTCTCGCAAACGTGTGCTAAAGCAACTTCAGGCGGCGCAGAACCCCTTTTATCGCAAGATGTTGGAAACCGCCTTGGGCGACTTAGACGCCCGACTCGCACGCCTGGGCTAAGTCCAAGGTTTAGCGAGGGGAGGGGGCGTTCTGACGTATAATGTTCTCTGTCCCCCATGAAAGCGTACGTCTACGTTTCGCTCAAGAAGAGCGTTTTGGATCCTCAGGGCAAGACCATCCAGAGTGCTCTGAAAAAAATGGGCTGCAAGGGTTTGGAAGATGTTCGACAGGGCAAATATTTCGAGCTCACCTTAAATGGCGGTCTGACTCGAACGGAAGCGGAGACCGAGATCGCACGCATTGCTCGCGACGTTCTCACCAACCCGGTGATCGAAGAATTCCGGTTCTCCTTGGAGGACTGACCGAATCCCCCCGATTCGGTGTGAGCAAAATTATCCTGCCGAGGCAGGCTGGCTATTGACGGAACTAGAGTGCGCGCCTTCCGTGGCAATCTTGTTCCTACTTCATAAGCGAACCTTCGGCCCCCGCCGAAACAAGGAGCATACAAAGATGTGCGGGATTGTCGGATACGTGGGTAAGAAGCGGGTCGTGCCTGTCATCATTGACGGGCTGAAGCGGCTGGAGTATCGCGGCTACGACTCAGCGGGAATTGCAGTGTGCGGGAATGGCGAAGGCCTGCAGATCCGGCGCGCCGAGGGCAAGCTGCGCAACCTGGAAGAGGTCATTCGTCTCAAGCCGCTGGATGGCACTTATGGCATCGGCCATACTCGCTGGGCCACGCATGGCCGACCCACTGAAGAAAACGCTCATCCGCACCGTGATTGCACGGGGCGGGTGGTGGTCGTGCACAACGGGATTATCGAGAATTACGTTGTGCTGAAAAAGAAGCTGATCGAAGAAGGACACAAATTCTCCACGGAGACCGACACCGAAGTGATCGCGCACCTGGTGGAGAAATATTACTTAAAGCGGAGTAATGGCAGTCGTCCCTCGCTGGAAGAAGCGGTGCGCAAAGCCGTGGGACAGCTAAGCGGTGTGTTTGCGCTGGCAGTGATCGCGGTGGATGAGCCGAACAAAATCGTAGCCGCCCGCAACGGTCCGCCGGCGGCCCGCCATTCTCTATCACACCCGCGATCTTTTCTTTCTCGCTGATGGCGACCTTGCGGTCATTACACCGGACGGCGTGCAACTCACAGATTTCAATGGGCAGCCGATCGTAAGGCAAGTCCAGCATGTCACTTGGGACCCGATTATGGCGGAAAAGGGCGGGTTCAAGCACTTCATGCTGAAGGAGATTTACGAGCAGCCCCGCGCCGTCCGCGATACCACACTGGGACGCGTTTCACAGGAGACGGGTCACGTTTTCCTGGACGAGATGGAGATTACTGAAGCGGAATTTCGCGCGGCAAAGAAGATCAATATTGCAGCTTGTGGGACGAGCTGGCATGCAGCCCAAGCGGGTAAGTTCATGATTGAGCGCTTGGCGCGTGTTCCGGTTGAAGTCGATTACGCCAGCGAGTGGCGCTACCGCGATCCGATTATCGCTTCGGACACCATCACCATGCTGATTTCTCAATCAGGTGAGACGGCGGACACCATTGCTGCCCAGAGAGAAGCGAAAGCCAAAGGCTCCAAGACGGTGGCGATTTGCAATGTGGTGGGCTCGATGATTACCCGCGAGTCCGGGGGGACTATCTACACCCATGCCGGTCCCGAGATCGGAGTTGCTTCCACCAAAGCCTTTACTGCCCAACTCACTGCTCTCTACCTTTTCGCGCTTTATCTGGGCCAATTGCGCGGCACCCTCAGTGCCGAGCAAGCCAAGGATGCAATTCAGGAATTGACGCGTATCCCGGGCAAGCTCGAGCATTTGTTAACCCAGGAAGAGGATTGCGAAGACCTGGCCAAGGAGTACGTGCGCTCGCAGGATTTCCTCTTCTTAGGACGCGGCATCCACTATCCCATTGCGCTGGAAGGAGCGTTGAAGCTGAAGGAAATTTCCTACATTCACGCCGAAGGCTATCCGGCGGGAGAGATGAAGCATGGGCCGAACGCGCTGATTGACGAGAATTTGCCAGTAGTGATTATCGCAACTCGCGATCCGAAAGATGTCCTCTCGCTGGTGCGTTATGAGAAGACGATGTCTAATCTTAAAGAGGTTAAGGCACGCTCCGGAAAAGTCATCGCGCTGGCTACTGAAGGTGACGAAGAGATCAAGGAAGCCGCGGATCACGTGCTGTACATTCCGCCAGCTCCGGAGGAATTGCTGCCGATACTGGAAATCGTTCCGCTCCAGTTGCTGGCCTATCACATTGCAGTGCGGCGTGGTTGCGATGTTGATCAACCCAGGAACTTGGCTAAGTCAGTGACCGTGGAGTAAGGTTTTCTTCTTCCAGATCGTTGCTTGAAATGGTCCAGCGTCGCTGGGTCAACCCCCTTCATCTAAAGTTACATGCCCGTATTCCAGACCTTCACAGCGCGACTGGTCCGCTCCGTCCCGTTATCGGAGCCGACTAAGCATCTCGAATTCGAAATGGAGGGAGTTCCTCGCTTCGGCTTTGTACCCGGCCAGTGGCTGTCGCTGAAACAGGCCAAGCCCGATGGTGAAGAGCTCACTCGCGCCTACTCCATCGCTTCGCCGCCCGCGGAGGACAATCGATTCGCGCTCTGTCTCAATCGAGTTCAGGACGGCTTCATGTCGAACTTTCTGTGCGACATGAGGGAAGGCGAGCATATGAGCTGTCAGGGGCCGTTTGGCGATTTCATTCTGCGTCCGCCATTACGCGACACCATCTTTATTGCGACCGGCACAGGTATTGCTCCGTTTCGTTCCATGCTGCACTGGCTTCTGGCCGATCCATCCCGCCATCACGGCCGGAGTTTCTTTCTGCTTTTCGGAAGCCGCACGGAGAAAGATATTTACTATCATCAGGAATTCCTGCAACTCGCTGCTGAGCACCCGAACTTCGATTATCTGCCGACGCTCAGCCGAGGCGGTCCGGAATGGAAGGGGTTGCGCGGTTACGTTCAGGAACACGTTCCTGGCATCGTTCAAGGCCGCGCCGAAATGAACGCCTATATTTGCGGGCTGGACAAAATGATCAAGGCAAATCGCGAATTGCTGAAGACGCTGGGATGGGATCGAAAGTCGATTCGGTATGAGAAGTATGATTGAAGGCAGCCTTCAGCAGTCAGCCCTGTGATCGCACAGAGGCCTCAGGTCTCATTTTTCAGGGGTGTGGCATCTGGGCGGTCGGGTAATCTAGCACTGGGCTTTAACTAGTGGATTTGAGGTGAGAGGAGCCTTACTTTTTTCGTATTGGCAGCACCGGTTGGGCGATGCTCCGGCGGACTGGGACAATGGCGCCTCGCGAGGGATCAGCGGCAGCGGTGGCACGTGATAACACTTCTTCCTGAATGTACATCACGAAATCCTGAATCTGGCGCTGCATCTCTTCCATACGCTCGCGCATTTGCAGGATGATCGCAATGCCGGAGATATTTACGCCCAGGTCGCGAGCCAGGGAAAGAATGAACTCAAGGCGCTGCAGATCTTCATCGGTATAGAGGCGAGTGTTGCCTTCGGTACGGGAGGGCTTGAGAAGACCCTCGCGTTCGTAGAGACGCAACGTCTGCGGATGAATGCCATACATCTCGGCCACCGCCGAGATCATGTATGCGCCTTTGGATCTCCTCTTGGTCATAGATATTCCGGCCTAGGAGTTCTCAAACGTTCTTCCAGAGCTCTGCGCGGGGATCTTCGGGATTCAGGCGGGCAAGCTCGCGCAGAATTTCTTTGGAGCGTTCATCCCGCGGCATGGGAACATTCACTTGTATCTCAACGATCTCATCGCCGCGTGTGCCTTCTTTGGTGGCGGAAGGCACGCCTTTTTCCCGCAAGCGCAGCTTCTGACCGGACTGTGTCCCGGGCGGAATCTTAAGCAGAGTGCGTCCATCGATGGTTGGCACCTCAATTTTGCCCCCCAAGGCGGCCTCCGTCGCAGTCACGGGGACGGTCAGATAAATATCGTCGCCCTCGCGGCGGAAGATGGGATGATCGCCGGCGCGGATGATTACGTACAAGTCGCCAGGGGGACCTCCCCGAACACCCGCATTTCCCTTGCCCGGGATACGAATACGCTGGCCGTCGCGAGTTCCCGGCTTGATGCGGACCTCGAGCGGTTCGGTGCGCTCGACGGTGCCCTCGCCGTGACAGACGTTGCAAGTGGTTATATTGCGGCCGGTGCCGTTACACCGTGGACAGGTGACGTTGAACTTCATACGTCCGCCGGTCTGCTCGATCGTTCCCTTGCCTTTGCATTCCGGACAGACACCTGGCGCTTCGAGATAGCCCTTGCCGGAACAGCTGGAGCAAACATCGCGCCGGGTGATATTGAGGCGCATTACGCCGCCGCGGACGGCGGTCCAAAAGGGCACGTTGACTTGATATTCAAGATCATCGCCAGGCTCAGGACCTTCTTGCGCCTGCGCGCCACGGCCGCCAAACATACTGGAAAAAACGTCGCGGAAACCGCCGCTTGAACTCTTTTTCCCTCTCCCACCGCCTTCGAACATGTCGGAGAAATCGAAGCCTCCGAAATCGAAGTGCACTCCCTGGGCCCCAGCGCCTCCACGAGGCTGGCCGCCAGGGAAACCGCCCGGAAAACCACCGCCGCCACTACCCGCGCGAGCGTAAGCATCCGCAGTTTCAGGACTAATGTTGTCTGAGTAGTAGCCGAGCTGGTCGTAAATCTTCCGCTTCTTGGGGTCGCTCAGGACATCATTGGCTTCGGAGATGGCCTTGAATTTCTCTTCGGCGGTCTTGTCCCCTGGATTGACGTCGGGATGATATTTGCGCGCAAGTTTGCGAAAGGCTTTCCGGATTTCTTCCGCGGAGGCAGACTTCTTGACTCCGAGTAACTCGTAATAGTCCTTCTTAGCAGCAGTTGCCATTTTCAAGTGCAATCAATTCTGGATTTTGTGTCCTGTAGCTTCCAGAATCTCGAATTTTTCGAATGCAGGTGCATCCACGTATATCGGAATGCGGCGCACTCCCGTTGAAGTGGGCGCCAACAAATACCAGGACCCCTCGCTCTCGATAAAACTTAGAAAATAGACTTTCGAATTGCAATTTCAATCTCCCGGTACTTCAGATTCCCGGCCTTGCAGACATTAACGTTGGAAAGGGGCGCCGCAGCGCCCCTTTCCAACCCAAGTCCAAACGAGAGGAGTTGCCGCTTATTTCTTGTCTTCCACATCTACGTACTCAGCGTCGATTACTCCTTCGTCTTTCTTTTGTGCTTCGTCGTTACTTCCAGCAGCGGGGCCTGCACCTGCGCTAGGTCCCGCTCCCGGGGCGCCTTGGGGTTGAGCAGCTTTGTACATCTGCTCGGCCAGTTTGTGCGAAGCTTGGGTCAAACGCTCGCGGGCCTGGTCCATGCTGCGCTTGTCATTTGATTCGAGCGCTTTCTTGGCATCGGCGATTGCGTTCTCGACATCGCCGCGTTCCGAACCCGAGATCTTGTCGCCCTGTTCACGAAGCATCTTCTCGACGCTGTACACCAAGGTGTCGAGCTGATTGCGCGATTCGATCTCTTCGCGTTTGGCCTTATCCTCGGCGGAGTGAGCGTCGGCTTCCTTGGCCATGCGCTCGACCTCTTCTTTGCTCAAGCCGGAAGAAGACGTAATCGTAATCTTCTGGTCCTTGCCGGTAGCATTGTCTTTCGCGGTCACGTTCAGGATGCCGTTAGCATCGATATCAAACGTAACTTCGATCTGCGGCACTCCGCGAGGAGCCGGTGGAATACCGGTCAAGTGGAATTTGCCCAGCGTACGATTGTCTCGCGCCAGCGGACGCTCGCCTTGCAACACATGGACTTCCACCGAAGTCTGACTATCCGCCGCGGTGGAGAAAGTCTCCGTCTTGCGGGTGGGGATGGTCGTGTTGCGCGGGATCATCGGTGTGGCTACGCCTCCCAGGGTTTCGATTGAGAGCGTGAGCGGAGTAACGTCGAGGAGAAGAAGATCTTTCACCTCGCCTCCGAGCACGCCACCCTGAATGGCTGCTCCGATCGCGACTACTTCGTCGGGATTGACGCCGCGGTGCGGATCCTTGCCAAACAACTCCTTCACCAGGGACTGAATGCGAGGCATGCGGGTCTGTCCGCCAACCAGGACGACTTCATTAATCTTGCTCGCGTCCACTCCGGCGTCTTTCATGCACTGCTTGCACGGCCCAACGGAGCGCTGGATTAGGTCCTCCACCATCGACTCCAGCTTGGCCCGAGTCATCTTCTTGACCAAGTGCTTGGGACCGTTGGCATCGGCGGTGATGAAGGGTAGATTGATCTCAGTCTCCATGGTGGTGGAGAGTTCGATCTTGGCGCGCTCCGCTGCGTCACGCAGACGCTGCAACGCCATTTCGTTCCCCTTGCCGCGAAGGTCGAGACCTTCGTCCTTTTTGAATTCGTCGATTAGCCAATCCACGATGCGCTGATCGAGGTTGTCACCGCCCAGGTGAGTGTCGCCGTTGGTGGCTTTGACTTCGATGACGCCTTCGCCCACTTCGAGAATGGAGATATCGAAGGTGCCGCCGCCGAAGTCGTAGACGGCAATGGTTTCGTCTTTCTTTTTGTCCAGACCGTAAGCCAGTGCGGCTGCAGTGGGCTCATTAATGATGCGCTTGACGTCCAGCCCTGCGATCTTGCCGGCGTCCTTGGTAGCCTGACGCTGCGCGTCGTTGAAATATGCCGGAACCGTAATAACGGCTTCGTTAACCTTTTCGCCAAGGTAGTCTTCCGCAGCTTTCTTCAGCTTCTGAAGAATCATTGCGGAGACCTGGGGCGGGGTGTACTCCTTGCCCTGGGCGACGATGGCCACGTTGTCGCCAGACTTCACGACCTTGAAGGGCACCATCTTCATTTCTTCGCTGACTTCGTCGTAGCGCCGCCCCATGAAACGCTTAATCGAGAAAATCGTGTTTTCTGGATTGGTGATGGCTTGGCGTTTGGCAACTTGCCCTACAAGCCGCTCGCCCGTCTTGGTGAAACCGACCACGGAAGGGGTCGTCCGACCGCCTTCTTCGTTGGGAATGACCTTGGGTTCTCCCCCCTCCATGACTGCCACCACAGAGTTGGTCGTGCCCAAGTCAATTCCTATAATCTTTGCCATAAATCTCTTCCTCCCTTAATTATAAGTGCTTATAAACTAACGAGTTACAGCTACTACCCGTTCTCCAGCAGCCACATAATAGAACTTGAGTGACTTTGTGTCAACTTTTAGATGCGCCACAACTCACACAGGATGCAGGGATTAAGTCCAAGATGGGACGACCGACTGGCGAGTATTATGGGGCGGTTCCAGCCCATGCTACCTTTCAAATTGGTGTACAGCGACGGCTACTATCTTCCGATCGGAGCCCACGTCTTCCCGGCTCAGAAATACCGTTACATTCATCAGCGGCTGCTGGAAACCGGCGTCGCAGAGCCGTCGGATTTCCTTGAGCCATCCCCGGCCTCTGACGAGGATGTTTTGCTGGTGCACACACCCGAATACGTGCACAAGCTGAAAACCGGAACTCTTTCTCCGCGCGAGGAACTCCAGATGGAGGTTCCCTATTCTCTGGGATTGGTGCGAGCGTTTGTTTTGGCGGCAGGAGGGTCGATCCTGGCTGGGCAAAGAGCGCTGACAGACAAGGTAGCCTGCAATATTGGGGGTGGTTTCCATCACGCCTTCCCTGATCTTGCAAAGTGACAAAAAAATCGTCCGGGCCATGACGGTGGACTGTGACGTTCACCAGGGAAACGGAACGGCCGCAATTTTTAGTGGGACGCGTGAAGCCAGCGATCCACTTCCATCCAGAGCTTCCTTTGTGCCGAGCCGTGCAGATGTACGCAGTGCCACTGCCGGCGACGTGTTCACGATTTCGCTTCATCAGGAAAATAATTACCCGGCGTGGAAGCCGACATCGTCGATTGATGTGAATCTGCCGGATGGCACGGGCGACGATGATTATCTCGCCTGGCTGGACAACGCGCTCAGCTCCGGGCTCCGTCAGTTTGAGCCTGAATTAATTTGTTATATCGCGGGCGCCGATCCTTATCGCGAAGATCAGCTTGGCGGACTGGCGCTCACCATCGCGGGACTTAAGCGGCGCGATGAACTGATGTTCCGCGTAGCTCGGGCGCGTGAGATTCCAGTGATGGTGACGTTCGCTGGAGGCTATGCGCGTCGAGTGGAAGATACGGTCACGATTCACTGCAACACGGTGATCGCTGCGAAAGAAGTTTTCGGTGGATAATTCCCGGGGCCGGGTACTCGTGGTCGCCCCTGCTAAGATAGCTGCTGATACTTATGTTTGAGAATCTTTCAGAGAAACTCCAGCGCGCGTTCAAAACCCTGCGCGGACAGGCCGTCCTCAGCCCGGAAAACATGGAGGAGGCGCTGCGGGAAATCCGGTTGGCGTTGCTCGAAGCCGACGTTAACTTCAAAGTGGTTAAGCAGTTGATCGATCACATCCAGGAGAAGGCGATCGGCCAGGAAGTCGCAACCGCATTATCGCCGGGCGATCAGGTGATCAAGATTCTGCGCGACGAATTGATCGAAACTCTGGGTCGCGACACGGCGAAACTGAAGTTCGCCTCCCAGCCGCCAACCGTGGTGCTCATGGCGGGACTGCAAGGGTCCGGCAAAACCACCACTTCGGGCAAGCTGGCAAACTGGTTGAAAAATGGGGGCCACCGCCCGTTGCTGGTTTCGGTGGACGTTTACCGCCCCGCTGCCCGCGAGCAACTCAGAGTGGTTGCTCAAGCGATCAAGGCCAACATCTACGAAGGTCAGGTTGGCGAGGCCAATACGGCAACCGTGGAGCGTCTGGCCAAAGAAGCGCGTCGCGAAGCCATTAACACTGGTTCTGATGTGCTCATCGTAGACACCGCTGGTCGTCTGCACATCGACGATCAACTGATGGAGGAGATGCAGTCGCTCAAGCGCCTTCTGAATCCTCAGGAAATTCTGTTTGTGGCTGACGCCATGACTGGCCAGGATGCAGTGCGCTCGGCTGACGAATTTCACAAGAAACTTTCACTGACCGGCGTTGTGCTCACGAAAATGGACGGCGATGCGCGCGGTGGCGCTGCGCTCTCGATCCGACAGGTTACAGGTCAACCGATCAAGTTCATCGGTGTAGGCGAAAAATACGACGCGCTGGAACCTTTTCATCCCGATCGAATTGTGTCGCGAATCCTGGGGATGGGCGACATTCTGTCGCTGATCGAAAAAGCAGAACAACAGATAGATAAGAAGAAGGCCGAGGAAATGGCCGCCAAGGCCATGACTGGTGATGGCTTCTCGTTGGAAGATTTTCGCGATCAGTTGCGCCAGGTCAAGAAAATGGGATCGCTCCAGAGTCTGATGGGAATGCTGCCCAGCATTGGCCCGTTCGCAGGATTGCAGAAGGCTGCCGATAAGGTTGACGAGAAACAACTCGGTCACGTCGAGGCAATTATCAACTCGATGACAGTTCACGAACGCCTGCATCACGAAGTCATCAATGGCAGCCGGCGCAAGCGGATCGCTCGCGGTTCCGGTACTAGCGTGCAAGAAGTCAATAATCTTCTGCGCCAATATGCCCAAATGCGAAAGATGTTCAAGCAGATGGGCAAACCTAGCTTCGCCCGAAGACTTGCGGGGATGAAATTACCCGGAATGTAGAACACCAGTGGCTAGTGACTAGTGGTTAGTGACTAGTGGTTAGTGACTAGTGGTTAGTGACTAGTGGTTAGTGACTAGTGGTTAGTGACTAGTGGTTAGTGGCTAGTCTCCGCCGTTCGCTCTTACTAGCCACTAACCACTAGTCACTGGCCACTGCTCTTATGAAATGGCGCTCACTCGACGAAAGCGGTTTGGCTGCGGACGCTCGCTCTTTGCGTGAGCAGTTTGCGGAGCGGAAGGAATTGGTGGCCAAGTATGTTCCGGCGGAAATCCAGGCTATTCATGCGCGTGTCATCGCCGAACTGCAGCAGCAACGCATTGCTGAAGGCGCTCTCGCTCCCGGCGCGAAAGCTCCTGCCTTTGAGCTAACGGACCACAACGGCAAATTACTTTCTTCAATTGAGCTATTAACCAAGGGCCGGCTGGTGATTTGTTTCTTTCGCGGACGCTGGTGTCCCTTCTGTGTTGGGCAACTGGAAGCGATGAACCGCCTGGTATCGGAGATCGAAGAAGTTGGAGCGTCGTTGATTGCAATCTCTCCTCAGACCGTGCAGCAGTCGTTCTTCATGGCCGACCAACACCAGCTGCAGTTCCCACTATTGAGCGATGTGGGGAACGACGTGGCTCGCCAGTTTGGACTGGTGTATCGCGTGCCGGATTTTCAGCAGGCCGTTTACCGGCGCGCATTTGTCAATTTGCCATTGGCGAATGGAGATGAGAGTTGGGAACTTCCTATTCCTGCAACCTACATTATCGAACGGGACAGTACTGTGCTCTACGCCTCGTCTAATCCCGACTACACGGAGCGGCCAGAGCCAGGCGAGATTCTCACCGCGGTTAAGCGACCTTAGAAAGTGGTCAGTGGCGAACTGCCTCCGTTTCGTTCTGACCACTGGCAACTAGACTCTCGTCCCCTCCCCGCGATTCTCGCAGCCTTAGGATCCTTCGCTTTGCTCAGGAATTTCGGCAGCGGGCTCGGACGCCCACTAGGCGCCTCAACTTGCCAATCCCCGTAAATTCTGCAACAATAACAGTTTGCCTTATCCCTCCGGAAGGAATTAGGAAAGGAACTTAAGCTCAGTGTTAATGATTCGTCTATCGCGCACGGGTGCGCGAAAACAGCCGCAGTATCGGGTGGTGGTCATCGAGAAGGAACGGGCGCGCAATGGCCGGCCGGTCGAGGTGGTAGGGACATATAATCCCCGCACTAATCCTGCCAGCATCGATCTCAAGCGCGAACGCATTGATTATTGGGTGTCGAAGGGCGCCAGGATGTCGGATCGGGTGAGCAAAATCTATTCCAAGCCAGCCCCGCCGAGTGCCCAGCCCGCCGCCTGATTCGGCAAGATCGCAATCCTATCCCCGTTTGGAATCCGGTATGAACGAGCAGAGTAGAGACATGCGGGCTTTGATCGAGCAGATTGCGAAAGCGCTGGTGGATGAACCGGACCAAGTCTCAGTCAATCAAATTGACGCGGCGCAGGATACCGTGCTCGAACTCAAGGTGGCGCCTAACGATCTAGGTAAAGTCATCGGCAAGCAGGGACGTACGGCACGCGCCATGCGCAATTTGTTGAGTGCGACCGGGATGAAGTTCCATAAGCGATTCACGCTGGAGATTCTGGAATAGCCGACGAGTTCATTACTCTCGCTCGCGTGCTCAAGACGCAAGGTCGCCGTGGTGAAGTTGCCGTCGAAGTGCATAGTGACGTGCCTGATCGTTTCTACCAAGGCATGAAACTTTGGGCTCTCGATGAAGTTGGCGGCCGGCGCGAGTTGCAGATTGAAGAACTTTGGCCGCACAGAGGGCACTTGGTTCTGAAATTCGCAGGCGTGGACTCGATCTCGGACGCGGAAACCCTTGCAGTTTGTGAATTGCAAGTTCCAGTCAGTGAGAGAGCCACACTTGAGCCGGGTTGGAACTACGTCAGCGATCTGATGGGATGTGTTGTTTTTTCCGGAGATCGTGAAGTAGGCACGATTCAGAATGTGCAGTTCGGCGCCGGTGAAGCGCCGCTGCTGATCGTAAGCGCAGGATCGAAAGAATACGAGATCCCCTACGCGGAAGCTTATCTTGAGGGCGTAGATCTCAAGAATCGGCGAATTCAAATGCTCTTGCCCGAAGGGTTGTTGGAAGTGAATTCTCCGCTGACAGCGGAGGAAAAGCGGGAGCAAGTTGCTAAGAAAAGAAAGCATTAACCACAGAGGACACAGAGCGACACGGAGGAAGGAAAATCTCGCGATCTCCGGCCTTTTTGGTTAGCGAGTTTTTAGATCCGCGATGAAGGTCGATATCTTAACGATCTTTCCCGATTTCTTTCGCGGACCCCTGGATTACGGCATTGTCCGTCGGGCGCGGGAAGCTGGGTTGGTAGATGTCGAAATCAACGATTTGCGGGCGTTCGCGCATGACCGGCACCGCACTGTGGATGACCGCCCATTTGGCGGCGGCGAGGGCATGGTCCTGAAGCCGGAACCGATCTTTGAATGTCTGGAAGCGTTGAAAGTGCATTCGTGGGAAGATCGCGTGGCCGGCGGCACCGAGCAGAGCGTGGTGCTGCTTTCGGCGCAAGGTAAACGCTTCGACCAAGCCGCGGCAAAGGAACTTGCGGGTCTGCAACGGGTCGTCCTGATCTGCGGACGGTATGAAGGAGTAGACGAGCGAGTCGGGGAATATCTCGCTGACCGCGAGTTGTCCATCGGAGACTACGTGTTGAGTGGCGGCGAACTGGGAGCAGCGGTGATTCTGGACACAATGACACGGCTGATTCCAGGAGCACTGGGGAATGAAGCTTCGTCGCAACAGGAATCATTCACTGCGCAAGCCGATTTCCAGGCTGCAGATGGCCCGACTTCCACCTGCGCTTCAGGCGGATTGCTGGATTACCCGCACTACACCAGACCCGCCGATTTTCGGGGCATGACGGTGCCGGAAGTGCTGGTTTCAGGCAATCACGAAGACATCCGGCGCTGGCGACGTCGAACAGCGCTTGAAAAAACGGTGCGGAACCGCCCCGATCTTCTCCAGCAGATTGTGCTCAGCGAGGAAGATAAGGAATTGCTGACCCAGATTACGGGCCGAAGTAGTTAGAACGAGGGGGATATCATCATGTCGAATCTGATCATCGAGAAACTTCTGGCCAAGACACTGCGCACCGATCTTCCTGCCTTTGTTCCGGGCGATAGCGTTCGCGTGCATGTGAAAATCAAAGAAGGTGACAAGGAACGATTGCAGGCATTTGAAGGCGTCGTGATTGCGCGCACCCGCGGCCCTCAAGCCAGCTTCACAGTAAGAAAAATCAGCTTTGGCCACGGTGTGGAGCGCATATTTCCCATCAACTCCAAGGTGATTGACCGGATCGAGCTGCTGCGTTCTTCGAAAGTCCGCCGCGCCAAGCTGTATTATCTGCGCACTCTCAGGGGCAAAGCAGCTCGACTCAAGGATGTCGAGCGAGAGCATGTCGTCGCGGAAGCAGTTGGGAAGTCCTAGAATTTTAGAACGAGATTACGGCGGACTTGGCTTTGGGTTTCTCTTCTTCTTCCCACTGTTCGGAAAGTTTGCGGAGTAGGTATTGCAGCGTCTGCTTGTCACCTTTGCGAATTTCGCGAAACTCGACGCCCAGTCCCACCTCAGCCGCGTGCCGAACTTGTCCCTTCACGCTTAGATCGTAGTTGGAGACATTCAAGACCAGCTTTAGATCTGTGCCCGGCAGCACCGCTTGCTTGGTCTTGATGAGGCAGCCTGTCTCGGACAGATTTTTCAAGTCGGCTTCGGTATGGGTAGAGTCTGGGCCACGCTTTAGCAACTCCGCCACTCCCTCGGCTGAAAAACGTTGCTGACGTCTGCGGTTGCCGCTTCCCAGCGACGCTCTGGAATTCATGCGCGAAATCCCAGTATCCCTCTGAAGCGGGTCGTAGACCTCTTCCATATCGCGCAGTTCGGTCTCCCACATCAGACGTTCGGACTCGACACATTGAATTCCAACCTGGCCATGCAACTCGGAGTTGGCCTCGCCTACCCAGATAACACGGCAGAAAGCACGGTTGCGTCCGCGCTCGACGGCAACGATTTCTCCTGTTGCCTTGACGCAGCGCAACCCGGTGATTCTGGCACCACGCGAAGAAATGTCATAGGTGCAGGCCATTTCCAGGCATGGTTTGTGCTTGCTGTCCCAATAAGTAACACGAATGGGCAGAGCGACATGGATGCGCTTGCCACTGCGCTCCGGCGGCTTGTTGGAGAGCTCTTGTGTCACAACCCACGTCCGCGGACGGGCAAATCCTTGAGTGAAAATAACAAGTGACAGAACGAGGGTCAATTTACGGTAGTAACCGCACTATTAGTTACCTGGTGCGGAGACTTCCAAACTGAGGACGGCGCCGGAACACATTTTTGGAGATTTCGCCATTTTCCACAGTTGCATCGCAAACTGGTCTAGGCGAAGATGCCCTTGTCTCTCGTTCGTGGCCACCAAAGCAAAACTCGCGCCCGAGAAAACGCTGTCTCCGTCCGCAGCAAAACTTCGGCTGCTGAAAAGACTGCGCTGTACGCTCCGATACGAAAATAAAGCGTGGGAGTGCGGAGCTCGTCTAGTCGCAGGAGTAGATGAAGTGGGACGCGGCTCTCTGTTTGGACCAGTTGTTGCCGCCGCCGTCATTCTCGATCCGGAATATAGAGTTCGCGGACTGCGTGATTCGAAGCTGCTGCTGCCTGAGCGGCGGGAAATATTAGCTGAGCGCATCCGCCAGCATGCGATTGCCTGGGCCATCGCTGCGGTGGATGCAGCCCGAATTGATCAGATAAATATTTATCAGGCCTCACGGGTCGCCATGCTGGACGCAGTAACCCAGCTAAAACCCAGCGCCGACCATCTGCTGATCGATGCGTTGCGGTTGGACTGCGATCTGCCGCAAAGGGCCATCATTCACGGCGACGCGCTTTCCGCATCCATCGCTGCGGCCTCTATCCTGGCTAAGGTTGAGCGCGATCGCATGGTCAGGGAGTGGGACCCTGTGTTTCCCGTTTACCGACTGGCCTCCAATAAGGGATACAGCACGGCTCATCATCTCGCTGCCCTGCGTCAGCACGGTCCTTCTCCGCTCCACCGCCAGTCGTTCGCGCCTGTGTGGAATGCTCCTGTGCCGCAGGAGGTGCTGGCATTCATGCTGGGAGAAGATCAGGAAGAATCTGTTCGCGAACTTGAGGAGCAGGCAGTTTAGGCAGGAATCCAGCCGAACAGGGTCCTCCGTTACAATCGCTGCATGCCTCTGCGGCTGATGGTGATCACGGCACATCCGGACGACGAAGCCGGCAGCTTCGGCGGTTCGTTGCGCTTGTATGGCGAACGTAAAGTGGAGACTTGCGTCGCATGTCTCACGCCGGGACAGGCAGCCAGTAATCGCGGCGGAGCGAAGAACGATCAGGAGCTCGCGGCCATTCGCCGCAAAGAATTCGCTGCTGCGTGCGAGATTCTGAAAGTGAATCGCGGAATTGTGCTTGACTATCCCGACGGCCAGCTTCATCGTCAGGATTCCTATAAGGTCATTTGCGATCTGACCCGGCATTTGCGCGAATTTCGTCCTCAGGTACTACTCACCTTTGGACCAGAAGGAGGCCTTACCGGCCACACCGACCATTCCATGGTTTCAGTATTCGCGACTGTGGCTTTTCATTGGGCAGGCCGCGCAAATCGTTATCCCGATCAATTGCAGGGCGGAATTACTCCGCACCTCGCTCAAAAACTGTACTACTCGACGGCCAACTTCACGCTTCCGAACAGACCGCCCATCGTGTCCTCCGCTCCCACGGCGTGCATCGATATTGGTGAATTTCTTGAAGCCAAGATTGCCGCATTCAAGGCGCATACCAGCCAGGGGCCGCTCTGGCCGCGTTTTGAAGAGAACATGCGCCAGCGGGCGCGGCAGGAAATGTTTCACCTCGCTGCGTCGAGTTCGAGCTCAATTGCGCAGGAGACAGATCTGTTTGCGGGCGTTAGCGAGACATAAACTGCTCTAACCTATCTCAACGCGGCTTGATGATGTCGCTTAGCATGTCGGGCTTTGAGTCATCACGCACCAAGTGCGGATATTTCTCGCCGCCGTGATAATCGAGCTTGTACGTCTTGTAATAGTCCGTGTTCTCGACCAGCAGTTCCAGCGGCTGTGAGCTGCTCTTCCCCGCTTTGAGCGCGTCTCGCAGCACGTCTGCGGTGAAACGTCGTCCATTCACAGCCACGACTCTCATTCCCGGACCGATACCTGCGGCGGCGGCCGTCATGCCTTCAATCGTGTCCACGAGGGAACCATCGTCGCGTAAATAAAGCCCGATCGAGTAGGAAGCATCAATGGTGTTGCGCTCCTCTTCGCGAGTCTTCATCAGGCTGGAACGAGTATCGTCGTAAACAATCTTCCAGCCGCTGTTTGTGACTCCTCCCAAGGGTGCTCCCGGACCATGATTAGTCAGCCGCTCCGTCCAAAAGCCACGCCAGTCGTAAGCGGTGACTTGGTTGAGCGCGTTTACTACATCATCGAAGGTGTAGGCCTTGACCTCGGGTGGGCCACTTTGTCCGCCGTGAAAGAGATGGCAAAAATCGTCGATCGATTTCTTGCCTTGAGTCTGCTGCCGAATGATCGTATCCACCCATAGCCAGTTCAGGACGTCTTCGTCGTAATAATCCAAAGGACGCCGCCAAGAATCCCATTGCCGGGGCGCTCCCTGCATATCAGGCACACCGTCGGCAGTGTCCTGCAAATTGCGCCAGACGCGTCCTGACCTGTGATCCAAGTCGGCTGCGATCGATGCCAACTGGTCCCGAGCTTCTTCCGGCGTGCGGATGCCGCTGCGCGCAGTCAGCAGATCTCCCAGATAGGAAGTCAACCCCTCGTACACCCAGAGCAGATCGGTCTGCATGGGCTTCTCGTAATCAGGCGTGCTCAGATCCGCCGGCCGGCGATATTTTCCGTTCCACGAATGCACGTACTCGTGGGGCAGGAGCCCAGCGAAAAGAAGCCGTTTGCCTGGGTTCACCATGCCACGTTCGTCCACCCGGCTGTCATTCGATTCATGATGCTCGAGACCGAAATGAGCGACGTGATCGCTGAGGCTGTATACGAAGTGATATTCACGATAGTGATGCGCGCCAAACAACTTTTCAGCCTGGTCAATCAAGTTCTTATAGTGATCTACGACTTCCGGAGGCGCGTCCAGAGCGGCGGCACTGTCTGCGGCAATATCCATCTCGCGAAGCGGATTCTGTGCCAGCGGCACTACTCGCATATATTGGCCGGTGATCACGGGCGAATCCACCAGGGTATTTCCATCCTGCCGGAAGCCGGAGGGTTGCTTCGTAGGTGAGCTCATCCGAAGTCCACCCCGCGGGATAAAGCAGCATGGTGTTCCAACTTATTACCGACATCTTGTCCGTAGCCGACCGACCGCCCGTATAGAGACCTTCGGCCCCCGCGGGGGAGATGAAGTCCAACGATGCGTCCGCGCTGGCAGCTCCGGCGGGAACATCTACGTGGATGGTCCACCCGTCGAGCAGATCGCGCCGCCATTTCAGAATCTGACCGTTGGCAGTGAACTTCAGTCCCGCCAGATCCTGAATCGGCCCGGTTGGCCCGTGTTCGCCAGGAATCCACTTCGGATAGTAGAGGGTGAGCGGGCCCCCGGTAGTAGGAATCGTCATGCGCGCGTGAAAAATCTTGCGAGGCGCCTCTGTGGCGTCTAGCGCGATTGTGATGTGCGGAGCAGGTCCGGCCGCGAAGATAGGAATCGTCAGCGTGAGCAAAAATAGAAGCCAGCACAGCACACGATAGGGGGAAGTAGTCATCGGAGATGCTCCTGCATGGATTAACCGCATCGAGATGCAAGCGAGGCTCACGAATATACCAGCTGGAAGCGATCGCAGTCACGCGCAAGAAAACCAGCACTTGGCACTTAGCATTTGGCACTTAGCAACTTCCCCAGACCTCAAGGGGCCAAATGCTAATTGCTAAGTGCCAAGTGCTGTCTTTTTCCGGTGCTATCATTTCTTCGATGCCCGCCCATCGCGGCAAATTCATCACTTTCGAAGGGCTTGATGGTTGCGGCAAGAGCACGCAAGCGGAGAAGCTGGCTGCAGTGTTGCGCGAGCAAGGCTTCCAGGTGCTGGTAACTCGTGAGCCGGGAGGAACTGCGACTGGAGAGAAAATCCGCCACTTGCTGCTTGATACTTCCACTGCGGGGCTGTCACCCTTTGCCGAACTGGCGCTGATGTTCGCCTCGCGCGCGCAGCATATCGAGGAAGTGATTCAGCCCGCTCTCGCTCAAAGTCAAGTAGTGCTGTGCGATCGTTTCACCGACTCCACGGAGGCGTATCAGGGCGGCGGACGTAAGCTCGGCAGCGAACCAGTGCTGGCGCTCCATCGAATTCTCTGTGGCGATCTGAAACCCGAGCTCACGATCCTGATGGATTCTGATGTTGCCGCCAGCGTTGAACGCGCCCGCCGCCGAAATCGGAGGCGTGACCCGACTGGCAGCGGAGAAAATGAAAATCGTTTCGAGCAAGAAAGTCGCGCTTTCTTCGGCCGTGTGCGAAACACATATCTGGCGATTGCCGCCCGGGAACCGGGACGTGTCGTTGTAGTAGACGCACGCGGCAGCGCTGACGAGACTCACGCACAAATCGTGAAAGTAGTCCGGCGCAAGTTGAAGCTGGCCGCGAAGACGGCGTGAACCTTGCTGGCTCAATGCTGAGTGCTGATTGCTGAGTGCTCGGGTTCAGTTGTCTCGGACACTGCTCGTCAATGTGCTTGCGAGTATGCTGGTTTATGCAGAGCTCAGAGCTCATGGAATATGTTGGGTTGAATGCTGATTGCTGAATGCTTCTAACTTATGGGCTTCTCCGACTTCTACGGTAATGCCGACGTCATTCATCGCCTGCGCGATATGTTGGCGCGGAATCGTTTTCCCCATGCGGTGATCCTGGCTGGTCCGGCCGGTTCCGGGAAATATACGCTTTCCCTGATGCTCGCCAAGGCGATGAATTGCCTGTCGCCTATCCTTACCGACGACCTGCCGGATTTCTGCAGCAAGTGTTCGAACTGCGTTCGCATCGCCCAAGCGGAAGATCTTGATACCCGGTTTACTGAGGCCATCGAAGCTCGCGAAGCGTTACGTGAGACTGACAAGAAAGAAACGCGTCTTTTTGTGCAGACTCATCCCGACGTACTGGTGATCCCGCCCGACCCTCCGCAAATGATGATCAAAGTGGACCAGGTGCGCCGCGTGATCGAAACCATTTACTTCCGTCCTGGAGAGGCAAAGGAACGTGTCTATATTTTCAGCGATTCTGCCTTCATGAAAGAAGCAGCGAACTCGCTGCTCAAGGTGCTGGAGGAGCCTCCCGAGTTCGCTACGATTTTCCTATTGGCCGATAACCCTGGTGCACTTCTACCTACAATACGGTCGCGTTCGATGATTTGTTCTCTGGCTGCTCTGCCCGCGCAAGTAGTCGAGCAGTATCTAGCCAAATATCGACCTGATTGGAACTCGAAACAACGCACCCTGGTAGCGCGTCTCAGCGAAGGCGCCGTGGGACGCGCCCGCAGTTTTGATCTCGCTGCCTACACTTCCGCCCGCGCCCATGCCCTGACAATTCTTGGCTCCGCATTACGCAGCACGGATCACAGCGAGCTTTTTAAAGTGACCGAGACCTATCGTGCTGGAGCGGAAGGCCGCGAAAAAACCGAGGAACTTCTGCGTACTCTTTATTCTCTCTTGCAGGACCTGACCTTCTTGAATAGCGGTACTCCGGAACTGGTTCGCAACAGGAGCGCGGCATGCGCCGCAATCTCTTACGTTCGCTCTCTTTGGACGCGTTTGCTACGGCGGTGGAGCGGGGTTGAGCAACCTGGTCGTCATCAATAGCCCTCAACATTCAGCCGTCAACATTCAGCCGTCAGCATTCGTCAGCATTCAGCCGTCTTCGCGCGTTGAAGCTGCATTGGAGAACTCGCCAGAAACAGCTACTTTGCTAAATCCTTCCCTCCCTACTAGTTGAGGATTGTCACAGCTCGATTCCTGTGCTACGGTATTGCAACGTTTCACACCTTCAGCACCCACAATCACAGCAGCGACGTATTGTGGCCCGCTAAAAAATATGTCGAATGGTGGTGCCATGAAAGATGCAATCGATTCTTTGCCAGCCGAGCGACCGCTCGAACAGGAAGGATTTGCCAACCGTAAGCTCATCCGGCCTTCCTTGAATCGCGCCGAGCACAATAATCAGGCCCAGCTCTCCATCAGCGATCGCCGTGACCGGCCTGAACGCGTGGACCGCCCCGATCGCAATGACCGCAACGACCGCGGCAGTGGTGGTAGCGGTGGCAGCGGCAGGAAGACAGCGCCTCCGGAACAGACCAACGCCGAGAATTTTTACTACCAGAAGCAAATGCAATCCAGGACGCCGATGGTGGTGGTGCTGAAGGACGGTGAAGAAATTCATGGCATCATCGAGTGGGATGACAAGTCTTGCATCAAAGTGAATCGCAACGGCCAGCCCAATCTGATGATCTACAAGCCTTCGATTAAGTACATGTATAAGGAAGCAGAGCGGAAGGGATAGATCAGTGGCTCCCATGCCTCATCCGAGATAAACCCTGCCGTTGACAATCTACGTTATGTCCCTTAGCATCAACCACTTGGTAGATCGTACTGACCCCGCCGTCGGGAGCCGCCTGTGATTAAGCTCGACATCATCAACGAAGTGGTCAACAAGACCGGCATCACCAAGACCAAGGCCGAGACGGCCGTGGAAACTGTTTTCGAAAGCATGAAGCGAGCACTCGCCAAAGGCGATCGCATTGAACTGCGGGGCTTTGGCGTGTTCAACGTACGGCCGCGAAAGACCGGCATCGGACGGAACCCGCGCACCGGCGCGGAAGTTTCTATCCCTCCCGGCAAAGCCGTACGCTTCAAGCCAGGAAAGGAGTTGCAGTCTATTGACTGAGCCTGGCTGAGGACTTCGCTTCGCCTGCTGCGGAAATCGCGTGCGCTGGCGCGAAGGTTGATTGACTCCTATCCCGGAATCTTCATGTCTGATCCCATTCCCCCACTGCCTCCTACCATTGAGTATTACCGTCCGTCGGAAGTGTACGTACCTCGTCCCCAAAAACGGCGTTACTGGCTGCACATCTTGCTGTTTCTGGCGACCTTCTTCACTACGCTGGTAGTCGGTGCGCACATGGAGTTCAATTTTCAGAATAATCTGCCGGCTTTTTCCTTCAACGATGACGTGCTGCCTATCCTTCCCGTGGATTGGGCACTGGCACAACCTTCGCGCTTGCTGCTTGGATTGCCCTTCGCTTCCACGCTGATGTTGATCCTGCTGGCGCACGAAATGGGGCATTATCTTTATTGTCGCTATTATGGCGTGTATGCGACGCTGCCATTTTTCATTCCTTTTCCGACGCTTTTTGGGACAGCGGGAGCTTTCATTCGGATTCGTTCTCCGATCCCTTCGCGCAATGCATTGTTTGATATTGGGATCGCCGGGCCAATTGCGGGATTTCTCGTCGCGGTTGGGGTCTTGGTCTTTGCCTTGCCACAATCGAAAATGATGCCGCTTGCGCCGGCTGCCTCCGAGGTTCAGCTTGGCTATCCACTTATTTTTCACCTGACCTGGGCCATACTTCCGCTAGCGAAGCTCCGTGCGGGTTCGGCCTCCTTGCAGGGAATGTATCTCCACCCTACAGCGATTGCGGCGTGGGTAGGGATGTTAGCCACCGCGCTGAACCTCCTTCCCGGAGGCCAACTGGACGGGGGACACATTGTTTTTGCTCTGTCTCCGCGGGCCCATAAAATCGTTTCACGCGTTACAATACTCGCGCTGATTCCTCTAGCGATTTATTTCTGGGCTGGTTGGCTGCTGTGGGCGGTTCTGTTGCGGATCACTGGCATGCGCCATCCCATCGTTCCGGAATGGCCCGGTGTGACTGATGAACGGCGATGGCTTGCTCTCTTTGGCCTTGCTATGCTGGTGCTCACTTTGATGCCTGTTCCTGTAGCGGATGGTTCGTTGCTCGAATTTCTGGCCCGTCGGCGATAGTTCTCATGAGGGTTCGCCAGTCTGTTGCACGATCAACTGACGCGCCTCCAGCCGTATCTTTGGCAAGTACATACCGAACCAGATGGCGCCGCCGATGCAAGCTAGCGCTCCGATTGAAACCGTAATAGGCGCGCCAAGCCGATCGGCAAGCGCCCCTCCAATGAGCGCTCCGAATGGCGCCATGCCCATGAACATCATTGAGTACATCGCCATCACCCGTCCTCGCAGGTGATCGGGGACCATGGCTTGAATCAGCGTATTGGAAGAGGACATTTCCAGCATCATGGAGAAGCCTACCGGCAGCAGCAATGCCACGGAGAGCCAGAAATGGCGAGACCAAGAGAACAGAAATAAGCTGACGCCGAACCCGGCACAGGAAAATGCCACCCACCGCCCGAGTCCGCGCACGCCGGTTCTCGAAGCCAGCGTCAACGCTCCCAGCAATGCTCCTACTCCAGTGGCGCCCATGAGAATTCCCAAGCCGCGAGCTCCGCCATGCAGGATCCTGTCTGCGAATATTGGCATCAGCACCGTGTACGGCATCCCAACCAGGCTGACGAGCCCCAACAACAGCAATATTGCGCGGATCGGTCCGGTTTCTCGGGCGAAGCGAAAGCCTTCGATAATGTGTGCCATCGGGGATGCTGAATGCCTCTGATAAATCCGAGGTGGCAGTTTCATCATTACCAGACCAATAATCACCGCGATGTAGCTGACAGCATTGGCGAAGAAGCACCAGCCTTCGCCGATCTTCGCGACCAGCACGCCGGCGATGGCCGGGCCGATAATCCGCGCGCCGTTGAACATGGACGAGTTCAAGGCAATGGCGTTCATCAAGTCTTCCTTGCCCACCATATCCACCAGGAATGCCTGGCGTGCGGGGATATCAAACGCATTCACCACGCCTAGCAAAGTCGCCAGCACGAAGACGTGCCACACCTGCACCACTCCCAGTAGCGTGACGCCCGCTAGAACACCGGCGAGCAGCATGGCTGTGGTCTGAGTCGCGATAATCACCCGGTGGCGGTTGTAGCGGTCCGCTACCATACCGCCCAGAGGGGCTATCAGGAAGACCGGGATCTGGCTGGCGAATCCCACCAAACCCAGTAGCAGTGACGAACCTGTCATACGGTAGACCAGCCATGACTGAGCTACAGTCTGCATCCAGGTGCCGATCAGGGAGATAAGTTGTCCGCTGAAGAAAAGCTGGAAATTACGATACCGCAGGGCACGCAAAGTCACCTGCACCCGACCCTGCTTCGGCTGCAACGGCGTGGAACCACGCGGTGGTTGATTTGTAAGTGAGTTCGAAATAGACGGATCCGCCACTTTCAATGCGCTCTTTATGGATGCTGTTCTGCCACGCGCTGGTGCTTGATTTTCATCTTTTTCAGTTTGTGCTTCCTTCCTGTCAAGAGCTGCGGTAAAGTTTCCCGTGCTGGCCAGCGGCCTAGCAGGGCCGTCAGAAGCCCAGTATAGGAGAAGCATTAAGGTCCGGGAAATCGGAAACGTTTCCAAAAATTGTGAGCACTGTCCAAGGCCATCTCGAGCGTCGAGCGGCACAGCGGTTTGGCTTTTCCCTTCCAGTGTCCGTCCGATCGCTCATTCCACAGGGTGAAGGACAAGGAGTCACCCAGAATTTGAGCGCCAGGGGAGCATTTTTCTGTACCGATTTTTCTTTGACCGAAGGAGACGCCGTAGAGTTGACCCTGGTTATGCCTTCGGAGATTACGCTGGCCGAGAATATGAGAGTCCGCTGCCGGGGCAAAGTGATGCGTGTCGTCCCACCCTTGAGTGGAACGACATTTGAGGTTGCAGTCCGCCTGCACGGATATGAATTCCTGCCCCAAGCCGAGGCCGCGACTGACGATTCCCGAGCTTACGATCGCATCTCAGGCCTGCACGAACATTAGCCCGGAAAAGTATTGCTGGCGCTCGTCTACCAGAAACGACCGAGTATTTGAGGTCACAGGATCCGCCACAGTCGGCCTGTTGGTCGCGGATTTTGGGCTGTTTTGGTCCTTTCCAAGCGCCCTGATTTCGCATAGAATACCTGTTCCGAAGGGACGCTCTTTCGCTCCGGGCCTTCCCGCTGCTGTAGTTGTTCTTGATTCCGCTTGCATTCAGGATCTGCGAAGAGGGGATTTTCTGTGGAAGTCGCGCATGGTTACCTAAGTCACTTGGCGCTGCCTTCGTCCATTCATACCATGCTGATATCGGCGACACCAGTGAGGCCCAAGCCATGCACGGGATAGCGGTCACCCTTTTAACCGAGGACAAAGAGCGAGTGTCGGTGCTCCAGCATCGTCTGGAGACAACGAACATGGGCCGAAACGTCTTCACCCATGTCGGCTTCCCGGCCAGCGCCACCGATCCCATCGTGCGCCAGATACAGGATGTCCGCGCCGAAGTAGTGCTGGTGGATATCGATTCCCACAACGTACAACGCGCCATCAGCGCCATTGAATTGATCCATTCGACCACCAGTGACATTGCAATTTTCGCAATTGGCCCTATGAATGATCCCTCCACGATTGTCTCCGCCATGCGGGCGGGCGCTCGTGAATACCTCGAAATGCACGCCGGTTCCGAAGCTCTGGTCGAGTCTTTCACGCGCTTCGCAGCGTCGCGAGGCAAAACGCGCACCTCTTCCGGTCGGGCTCGGGTTTTCACAGTGACCAATGCGAAAGGGGGAGCGGGTGCGACTACCGTCGCTGTAAATACGGCAATTGCGCTCCAGGAATCTCAGGGTGGTGTGCTGCTGGTGGACTTTGCTCCGCTGGGCCATGCTGCTCTTCATCTGAATGTTCGGCCCACGTTCGGCATCGTCGACGCATTGCAGAACTTGCACCGCATGGATTCTTCTCTTCTCGATGGCCTGATGACCCAGTGCAAAGGCGGTTTGCAACTGCTGGCTGGTCCGCAGCATCCGCACTCATTGCTACCAACGGTGGCCGAAATGGCCCGCTTGTTCGACCTGCTGGTGGCTCACTTCCGATATGTGATTGTGGATTGCTCCAGCCGGCTCGACCAGACGTCGCGCATGCTTTGCGATTTGTCCAATGCCGTCTTGCTGGTGGCTCAAACCGATGTGGTATCGCTGTGGAGCGCCGGCCGGATACGTGCTTTCCTCGAAGAAGGATCGGGTCGTGACCGGGTACGTCTGGTCCTCAACCGCTATAAAAAAATCCCCGGATTCAGCGACGAGGATGTAGCGAAGGCTACCAACTGCACACTTCTTTGGAAGCTGCCGAACAACTATCAATCGATCGCGCCCGCCATCGATAAGGGCGCTCCGGTGGCACTCCATGACAGCCACGATATTGGTCGTTCGTTTCGCTCTCTTGCGGCTACTCTGGCCGACGCTGCGTCCACCGCCGAAGGTTCGCTGGATCTCACCTACAGGCACGACAAGGGAGATGCCAAGAAGAAAGCTGCTGGGCGACTGTTGATTTCACCTTTACGCGCGGGCCAGTAATTACAGATTCCCCGAACTCCACTCTAATCAGGCGCCGCCGCTCGCTGTTCAGCGTGATTCGTTCTTGTCCAAAGGAACGCAGCGAGAGCCCAGATCAAAAATAATGGAATCAAGCCAGGTAAGCCATGCAGTCCGGTAAGTTCTCCCAGATTGAATGCCCCGTAGGCATGCCCCTCAGACCTTTCTGAAAGTGCGAGCATCGATCCTTGGGTAAGCGACAGTGTGCCGGTCCAAAATGAAGGCACCAACAACTGGAAAAGAGGGCATCGGAAATGGTCCGGCGGCTGTGCGGTGGTGGAGACTGCCATCAGTGAAAACAAACCACCACACACTGCGAGGGCAGGGAGCACTCGGTGCCACAGCCGATTTGCGCGGGTCCACACCGGCGCCAGTCCTATGCACAACAACGGCAGTCCAGCACTTAGATAGCGGGGACCATACGACCAACCGCCATCCCAGGCCGAGAAAGAAGCATTAAAGAGGAAGTAATAGACGGCTACGGCCGACGCCGCAACAGCAGCGCCGTGAGTTGCTGGATTTTTCCATAGCGCTCTCAATCCGAAAGGCGCCGCAGCCAAGATTGGTGAAACCACAAGAAGTCCGCGCCGGCAGCCGAACAATAGCTTCAGCATGACTTCGACCCTCGGATAAGTAAGGCCCATGTACCCATGCTTCATCCAGGGAAATGCTCCTTCCTGGTAATACGCGTAGCTGGGATGAAGAGCTGAACCAAAGGCGCGATGTTGATAATCCATTAGTACAGCGATGCACGCAATCGCTCCAATGACGATGCCGGTAGCCGTACGCCATCGCCGCGGCCATCCCCCCGGCCAAACCTGCGCCAGCGCGAACACAGCAAGAATCGTGGACGCCGGCGCAGCGGGATATTCCGACACTGTCGCCCACCCCGCGCTTAGGCCAACGGCAACTCCGCAGAGGAAATCACGCCGGGCATGTTCACTACTCTGTAACGTCGTGCCCGCGGCAAACGCGAACAGCAGACACGCTCCGGCGAGTGCGTGTCCCCAGAAAAGTGTTGCGTATGCCCAGAGTGGTGTAGCCAGACCCATGCAGAACGCGGCAAAGGCGGCACCGCTCAAATTGCTGCCGAGTCTTACGGCGATCCAAAACAAGCAGGCACAAGCCAAAGCAGCCGGCAGAGCCACCGCAAATACGGTCACAAGATAAGACGTAGCAACCAAGCCACGCGGCGACACGGGGTCGATTCCTGTTGCGGGCAGCAACGGTCTCGCTATCGCTGCTACCGGCACCGCGAGCAGCGCCAGTCCTGGCGCTTTGTCAGAATAATAATGGCCCTGGTAGTACGCCTTGTCCTGCGTGTTTTCGTGATAGGCATCAATACGCAGCGTTCCCTGCTCCACGATCGCGCGCACCAGATCGAACCGTGAGTTCTGGCTCCAGCCTCCGCCCTGATAGAAGTAAGCGTAGGAAATGAATACCAGTGCGAATATCAGGAGAGTCCGCCCTTTGATAAGCGGATTCGTTGACTCCGCTCGAATCATTGGGCTTTAGTCCCGGCGTCGAACTGCGCCGCTAAGCGGAGAGCTGTCGCGTGGCCTTCGGTGGTGTCGATCAAATTCCTGGATTCATCGGGATCATTGGTCCAGTCATAGAGCTGGTGGCCGAGTTTTTCATGCGTGATCAGGTGCCATCGGGGCGTTACGACTGATCTCATCCAACCGTTAGTGGCGATAGGTATCTTCCCTTCCACAACCCGATCTGCCGGTACGACGATGTCAGTCTGCGCCAGCTCGGAAATCGGATCCGGCCAGTTGGCTTGCGCTTTCGGCGATTTCCATAATGCGTTCAAGGGCGGCCCCGGGAACGCGAACGCGCCTTGGTCGCCAGCCCCCAGCAGATCCATGATGGTGGCAGCTATCGCTGTATTACTCACCGCCCGATATAGCGCAGCCCCGTGATAGGTCAGCCCATGTGCTCCGAGTGATTCACCGTGGTCCGACGTAATAACTACGATTGTATTTCTTGTTAATCCGCGCTGTTCCAACTCTCGCAGAAGTCGCCCGATGTAATCGTCAACGTACTTCAGGCCAGCGTCGTATTCATCGATAGTGGTTCCCCGATCCCAATCAGGCTTCGGATAATCTTGGGGCCCGCCGTAGGAGTAATGCACGTCCAAATAATTCAGGAAGGCAAAAAAGGGATGTCGCTGGTCACGGTCGATCCAGTGCAGTAGTTCCTGGTTCACCACGCTCGCACGCTTTCGCACACCATACGCGCCGCCAAAATCGCCCGAACCCTCTGAATCCTTGTCCAGCCAAGACTCCAGTCCCAGGTATCGAAGCGCCCGCGTCACCTTGCTCTTCTCAGTGCGGTTGAGGTAAAGGCGCGCGAACTCCCTTCCATATAGCGTACGGACGAACGAATCTCCGACAGAATCGAAGTAATCTTCGAAGTGAACAAAACCTCGTCCCAGTCCTACATTGCGCGTGAAATAGACCCGGTTCGCGGAGAAAGCGCCAGTCCGGTATCCTCTCTCCTTCAACACATCTCCCAAGGTGGGATAGCCGCCCAGACTATTTTTCCCCCATCCGAGCCACGGCATGGGTTGAACATTCTGCATTCCATGCTCGGATGGGGCGCGTCCCGTCAGTAGAGAAGCATGAGATGGAAGACTCCAGGAGCACGGGGCAATCGCATTTTCAAACAGCACTCCCTGGCTCGCGATCCGATCAATTTCTGGGCTGGTCGCCCGGGGATAACCATAGGACGAAAGATGATCGGCGCGCAACGTGTCTAACACAATCACCAGCACGTTGGTCGATGACTGGGGCGCGGCTTGTAATTTGGCGACTGCGATTCTTTCGTGCGTCCATTTCTCGCCCTGAATCGCCACCAATGTCAACAGGAAAACCACGGCCAACCATGGTGCTGAGGTCTTCCAAAAGCTGATGTTCGACGCCTCTCTCTTCGTTATCCAACGAGTGAATGCCACCGCGACTCCGAGCGCCAGGACTATGCATGCTCGATGGTAGAGACGGTTAGTCAGGGTCAGCCAGTCATAAATCGTCAAGAACGTCAGCAAGAAGACAAGCAGTCGAGTGGGGGGAACGCGCCATGAGCACCGCGATATCAGCCACACCAAGAGCGTGACAATGAGGAAAAAGAATAGATCGACGAGCGGGGAGATCCACAGGACTTCCTCTGAAACATGCATGAGCCGTCCCCACTGAGCCCAATTGATTCTCTGGAAAAGCAGCAGTCCGACACCTTCCGTCAGCCCAGCAAAAATCCCGAACCACGCGGCAATTAACACGAGCGTCCCAATGGGCGCGGACGATCCGCTAGGGACTTGGGATCGCGTAGCGGAATGGCGGTCTGTCATTCTGTGTGCCCAGCTTGGGTATCGCACAATCTAACATGATCTGATTTTTGGAACTCACATTGAACACCGATATTTTGGGTTCCCCTGAACCTCGGCTGGTGCGTTGCCAGCAAGGCCAGATAGGATAGATCCATCTCACGAACGAATACATGAAATTTTCCAGCGCATCCGAGATTTCGGCGACACGACGACTATCTCATCGGGCTGCGCTTCCACTTTTTTTGATAGAGGGCGCTCTTGCCGCACGTTTGGTCCTCGCGCATCGAACTTTCCTGAATCCGGACGAAGCCTTACATTATTTGTTATCCGCACAACCTTCGCTCGCTCTGGTTTACCAAGCCAGTCTCACTACGGCGCATCCTCCCTTATTGATCGTGCTTCTGCACTACTGGCGTTTGTTGGGCAACTCCGAATTTGTTTTGCGCCTTCCTTCGGTGCTAATGGGAACCGCCTTCTGCTGGATCACGTTCCTGTGGTTGCAAAGAGTGACAGACAGGACGACTGCATTAATCGGCCTTGCTCTTCTTTCGTTCTCGCCATCCCTAATCTCGCTTTCGGCGGAGAACCGGCAGTATTCGTTGTTGATGTTTTTCTGCGCCACCAGCCTCTACCTTCTGGATCGTGCAATCGGAGAAAAGTCCGTAGGCCTGATGTTACTTTCTTCCTTAACACTCTATCTGGCCCTACTGACTCACTATTCTTCTTTCATTTTCGCCCTCACACTTGGGATTTACGCGCTAGTTCGCATCTGGACGAGTAAGCCGCAAACGGGACTGGTCGTGGCATGGATCGTTGCTCAGCTGGGAGCCTTGGCGCTGTGCGCGTTCTTATATGTCAGTCACATTTCCAGGCTGAAAAGCAGCGGACTTGCTGGTGAAATTGCGCACACCTGGTTACGCACGTCTTTTTTCCACTCCGGTCAGGATCATCTCGCAGCTTTCTGTGTACGAAATACGAGTCGCCTCTTTCGATATTTTTTTAG
>MNDG01000100.1:17502-20183 GCA_001914815.1 Acidobacteriales bacterium 13_2_20CM_55_8 | reverse complement strand
AGATTGAAGCGCACCATGCCGTACGTGCCCATCTTGAGCAAGACCCCCGCCAACAGCACGGACCCCGCAGTAGGCGCCTCAACGTGGGCATCAGGAAGCCAAGTGTGGAGCGGGAAGAGCGGGACCTTGACGGCGAAGGCGATGAAGAATCCCAGGAACAGCCAAAGCGCAGCGGCGTGAAAATTTTCTACCTGACCATTGCGGATGGCAGTTTGTACAACCACAAAATCGAAGCTGCCGACCTTTGCATAGAGCCACAGAATAGCCGTCAACATGAAGACGGAAGCGATCATGGTATAGAGAAAGAATTTGACCGCGGCGTACACCTTGCGTCCGTGACCGTACATGCCAATGAGTAAGGCCATGGGGATCAGAGTCGCTTCCCAGAAAAAATAAAACAGGAAGAGGTCGAGAGAGACGAAGACTCCAATGAGCGCGGTCTCCAGCACCAGCAGCAGGATGAAGAATTCTTTCACGCGCTCGTTAATCGACTTCCAGGAAATCAGTACGCAGAGCGGGGTTAGGAAAGTAGTCAGCACCACCAACCACATGGAAATGCCGTCTGCTCCCATGTGGTAATGGATGTGCGGCATCGGGATCCATGCTTTGTCGACTTCGTATTGAAATCCGGTTTGGGCGCGTTGAAAGTGAACTGGCAAGTGCAAAGAAAGAACGAATGCTAGCAGCGACACCACGAGCGAGAAAACGCGAATGTCTCGATCGCGACGAGGGGCGAAGAGCAGCAGCAGCGCACCAGCCAGGGGGACAAATGTGACCAGCGTCAGAATCGTGCTATGCAGCGCGGTCATCGGGTTCCCATCCATGTCATGTACGCAATTACGACAGCTGCGCCGGCAGCAATCCAGCCTGCATAAGAGCGCAGGTTGCCGGACTGCATGTGCCGCGCAGCATCAGAAAATTCGCGCGCGCCATCAGCGCTGCTGTTAATGGTGGAATCAATTACGCCCTGATCGACTCCCTGCCAAAGGATGCGAGTTGACCCTTCGACTAGAGGCTTGACGAATATCGCCGCGTAAAACTCGTCTACGTAGTACTTACTAACCACTGCGTGATAGAAGCCGCCGAGAGAGTCAGCGATACGCTGTGGCAACTCAGGCCGACGATAATAAAGTAGCCATGCCAGCATGAGTCCGAAGCCGGCCGCGACCACAGAAATTATGGTGAAGGCCATTTCTTTGCCACCCTGCTCGGAATACTCGATGGCCTGCGATTGCGCAGACTCGGAAATTGTCCCTGCACTTGCTCCTGGAGCGGTCACGTGCAATGCGGGTTCAAGGAACTTATCGAAATGATTGCTTCCGCCCAGCGCTGTGGGCCATCCGATCCAGCCTCCCACGACTGACAGCACCGCCAGAATTACCAGCGGCAAGAGCATTATTCTGGGGCTTTCGTGAATGCCGCCGTGACCATGCTCTTCACGTCCGAGATGTGCACCGTGTCCAGCGTGTTCCGCACGCCCATGAACTTCTTCAGCGGCACCCCGATATTTGCCGAAGAACGTCAGAAACCAAAGCCGGAACATGTAAAACGAAGTTAGAAAAGCGGTGAACAAACCAATCGCCCAGTACACCCAGCTTCCACCATAGGTGCTGGAGTAGGCTCTCCACAGAATTGCATCCTTGCTAAAGAATCCTGCGAACGGGGGAAATCCGCCGATGGCGAAGGTGGCCATGGTCATGGTCCAGAAGGTCCACGGGATTTTGGTTCGCAGGCCGCCCATGTGACGCATGTCCTGCTCACCGCCTACCGCGTGTATTACGGAGCCCGCCGCAAGGAAGAGCAGTCCTTTAAAGAATGCGTGGGTCACCAGATGAAAGATTCCCGCCGAATATGCCGCCACTCCGCAAGCCATGAACATGTAACCGAGTTGCGAGATGGTGGAGTAGGCAAGAACTTTCTTAATATCAGTTTGAGCGACGCCGATGGTGGCGGCGAACAAGGCAGTCAGCGTTCCGATGATTGCCACCACGATCAGCGCCGTGGGCGCGCGGTCGAAGATGACATGGGAACGTGCCACCATATATACGCCGGCGGTCACCATGGTTGCGGCGTGAATGAGAGCGGATACGGGGGTCGGGCCCTCCATAGCATCGGGCAGCCAGACGTAGAGTGGAATCTGTGCAGATTTTCCGGCAGCGCCGACCATCAGCAGAAGTCCGATCGAGGTCAACAGTCCTGCTCCGCCAGTCTCTGCGGGCAAAACCGAAATACTCTTAAATAGTTGTTCGAAGTTCAGCGAACCGAAATGTTTGATCAACAGGAATAATGCGATCAGGAAACCGAAATCGCCAATCCGATTCACGATGAACGCTTTCTTGCCCGCCGAGGCTGCGGAGTCACGCAAGAAGAAAAATCCGATCAAGAGATAGGAAGCCAGGCCTACACCTTCCCAACCAATGAACATCAACAGGTAGTTGTTAGCCAGCACCAGCGTCAGCATGAAAAACATGAAGAGATTCAGATAACTGAAGAAACGATAGAAGCCGCCCTCCTCCCACATGTAGCCGACCGAGTAAATATGGATAAGGAATCCGACGCCGGTGACCACCAACAACATCACGAGCGAGAGCTGATCGAGGTAGAAAGCGAAATCTGCCTGGACGTTTCCTGCGCGGATCCAAGTGGCCAGCAACTCTACGTGTGGAACTGTCAGGGAAGAG
>MNDG01000100.1:0-17331 GCA_001914815.1 Acidobacteriales bacterium 13_2_20CM_55_8 | reverse complement strand
GACCGCCGCTTCGGCGGCGGCGACTACCATCACGAAGAAGACAAAAACTTGTCCGCTCAGGGCGTGCCAGTGGGCTGCAAAAGCCACAAACGACAAATTCACTCCATTGAGCATCAACTCGATAGACATGAAGATGGTGATGATATTGCGCCTGATCAGAAACCCGGTCACGCCGCAGGCAAATAGAATGCCACTCAGCACCAGGTAGTAAGACAGTGGTACCATCAACCCTCCTTCTTTGATTGCTGCACCGATTCTGGCGGGCTCGCCAAAACGACCGCGCCCATGATCGCGATCAGAATCAACACTGACGTCACTTCAAAGGGCAACAGGAAATCATGGAATAACAGCCACCCGATAATCTTGGGAGGTCCCGGCAAGGCTCCTGCCGGCACTGCTTCCGTGCCCGAATGCGCGAGCAGGACCCACGCAACCAACACACTGCTGACCAGGATTCCAGGAATTCCGAGTAGCAGCGCGACACGACTTCCGCTGGTGAGCTCCTCTTCTCCGGCATTTAGGAGCATGATCACGAAAACGAAGAGAACCATGATGGCGCCAGCGTAAATAATGACTTGTACTGCAGCCACAAATTCTGCGCCCAGCAGCAAGTACTCAACCGCGAGAGATCCCATTACTACGATCAACGAAAGTGCACTATTGATGGGATGGCGCTGCACCAGCAGGTTCACGGCTCCTGCTACGCATACTGCTCCGAAGATTAGGAATAAAACCAGGTGAAGCATCGAACAGTTCTCAGTTCTTCGTTCTCGGATCTTAGTTCACGACTTCAGCGCCACGATCAGGCCGGTGATTACGAGATTCGCAATGGCCAGCGGGAGCAGAAACTTCCAGCCGAAGGCCATGAGTTGGTCATAGCGGAATCGCGGCAACGTCCCACGAATCCAGATATAGACAAAGAGAAAGCCGAAAACTCGCAATACAAACCAAAGAACAGGAAGGATGGACTGCAACCAAGCCGGCCCAAAGAGCGGTCCATGCCATCCACCGAGGAAAAGCAGTGAAGCCAGACATGCAACTGTGATCATGTTGGCGTATTCCGCCATAAAAAACATGGCGAATTTCATAGAACTGTATTCGGTGTGATAGCCGGCAACCAATTCGGTCTCGGCTTCGGGGAGATCAAAGGGTATACGGTTGGTTTCCGCGAAGGCCGCCATGAGATAAATGAAGAACGCGAAGATCTGCCCCTGAAAAATATTCCAGCGAGGAATGAATCCCCAGAATGTTCCGCTCTGTGCGTCCACGATTTCGCGAAGGCTGAAGCTGCCGGAGAGGATCAGCACTCCGATCAGGGAAAGACCGAGCGAGACTTCGTAGCTGATCATCTGCGCGCTGGCACGTAATCCGCCGAGCAGGGAATACTTGCTGTTGGACGACCAACCGGCGAGGGCGACGCCGTAGACACCCATCGATGTAATGCCCAAGATAATGAGCAGTCCAATGTTGACGTCCGTGATTTGGAGTGGCGTGCGTACACCAGCTACGGTGATCCAGTTGCCGATGGGGATCACTGAGATCGACGTCAACGCGAAGGTGACGGCGATCACCGGCGCGGCAATGTACAGCAATTTGTAGACGTGCGGAGGAGTGATGTCTTCCTTAAAAAAGAATTTAAGGCCATCGGCCAAAGGTTGCAGTAGTCCAAAAGGGCCGACCCGCGTAGGTCCCCAGCGGTTCTGGATATGGCCCACAACTTTGCGCTCCAGCCATACGGTATAAGCGACCGCCGTGAGCAGCACGAAAAGTGCGATCGCAGTCTTGATGATTGAAGCGATAACGAAGCTTTCGACGCTTACCAATTGATCTCTCTGGCCTCAGGATGACGAAAAAATCGTTCAGTCTGCGGCGACTACGGTTTCCGCAAATTGTTTATGGGTGTTCTCAAGGACTGAATTTAGCGTTTTGGAATAACGTCCCAAGGTGCCGGAACTGAAGAGATCGTCGTTGGCCGGCGCAATCAGTCGCCCGCCTGTAGGTCCATTCGGGAGACGTCATATCCCGGGACCAACCGCTGAATCTCGTCGAGAATTGCCATGGGATCAAACGGTGACATTTTGGGTTCCAAGCCGTGAGCTTCGAGCCAAACGGCATGGCGATCTGCTTCGCCTGCCTGCGCCCCGCGAGACTGTCCCATGTCGGCCCGCGTGCCACGGCCGAAGGGCACCAGTTTACGCACATCAAAGCCCATGGCATCGGCGATGCGCACGATCATTTCGAAATCAGGTTTGGTGCCATTGACTTCGCCTGCTTTCTTCAGTAACTGAAGATCGCCACAAGTGTTGGTGAACGTCCCTGCTTTCTCGTAGGCGTTGGCAGCCGGGAGTACCACATCAGCGATCTCAGCAGTTTGCGTCAGGAACATATCCTGGACCACAACAAAACCTTGCGAAAAGGAAAATGGGTCGAGGCCGAGCCGTCCGACGGGATTGGCGCCCACAACGTAAAATGCCTTCAGCTTGTCGGCCTTGGCGCTTTCGACCATCTCAGGCAGAGTCAAGCCAGGCGTTTGCGGAATTTCGCCTCCCCGTTCCTGGTGGAATATTCCGATGTCGCTGATCGAGTGATACCCGGGCAAAAGGTTCGGATAAAGACCCATGTCGGCGGCGCCGTGGGAATTCGCATAGTCGCCCAGGCAAATGAATTTCGAGCCGGGAATATTGGAGCCAAACTTGACCAGAGAAGAAATATCATCGCCGCGAATCTCGGAGCCAAAAATGATGACCAGGTTCTGCTCGCTCCGTAGTTTGTCTCGCAGAGGCTTGAGCGCATCACTTGTCTCGTTGCCGGCGGTATCAATAGCTGAATCATCGCCAGCCAGGAATGATGCGACGTCGCCCTCCGTTCCTTCAGGAATTGGGACAAAGTTGGCAGCCTGGCGACGTAATTTGATCTCTTGCGAATTAATTACGTAGAGTCGAGCGCGGTGCAGCCGCACATTGTTGCGAATCTGCCAGGCTAGCAATGGATGCTGCTCACTAGGATTGTTGCCTATCAGCAGCATTGCCGGCGCGTTGAATACGTCGCGCATGCTCGCGGTTGACTCTGGCTTTCCTGTCACACCTGCGGCAAAAGCAGGAAAGTCGGCAGTACGATGGTGATCGATATTATTGGTTTGCAGAACGATGCGTGCGAACTTCTGTAGCAAATAACTTTCTTCGTTGGTAGTCCGGTTGGAGCCCACGACACCGATAGACTGTCCGCCCTGATGGTCACGAATATCGGCAAAACGTTTCCCTATCAGCGCGGAAGCTTCTTCCCATGTGGATGGAGTGAGGCGGCCATCCTTGCGAATGAGCGGCTGAGTGATGCGATCATCGTGATGCGCGAAATCGAATGCGTAGCGGCCCTTGATGCAAAGGAAATCGCCGTTGATACCACTCTTGTCGCGATTATCTCCGCGCACGATCTCCATACCGGTATCGGAACGGCGGACGCCCAAAGTAGTTTTGCATCCGTCACCGCAATGGGTGCAAATCGTGCCGACGTGCTTCATTTCCCAGGGACGGGTTTTGTAGCGATACGCACCAGAGGTCAGCGCGCCCACGGGGCAGATGTCGATGCACATGCCGCACTCTTCGCACTCGAGATGATCTTCCTGGTTGGGTGCAATGATCGAGCTGACACCGCGGTTTTGCACGCCCAGAGCCCAGACGTCCATCGCCTCACCGCACACACGCACACAGCGATAACAAAGGATGCAACGGGGCCGATCAAAATACACCACTGGAGACCATTGCTGTTCGTCTTTGTGATTCTTGGGCTCCATATATTTAGACTCAGCGGCGCCATAGGAGAAAGTCATGTCCTGCAGTTCGCATTCCCCTCCGGCATCACATACCGGACAATCGAGCGGGTGATTTCCGAGCAACATTTCCACCATGGACTTCCGCGCCTGGCGGATTTCATCACTGTCCGTGGTGACGGTCATGCCTTCGCTGATCACGGTTGTGCAGGCCGTTTGCAGTTTAGGCATCTTCTCGACCTTCACCAGGCACATGCGGCAAGCGCCCTGCAAAGAAAGATTTGGATAATAGCAAAATGAAGGAACTTCAATGCCCACGCTCTTGCAAGCTTCGATCAGCAGCGTGCCTTGCGCAGCGGTAACTTTCCTTCCGTCGACCGTGATGTTTATGTCTGCCATGAATTGTTTACCGAATCTTTTGCATCAGGCCAGTACTGGGAGCTGCTCGATCTTGCTTTCTTTCTCAAATGCGCAGGGTTGGCCCTCGAGGTGGTCTTCGAATTCCTGCCGGAATTTTTTCACTATGGAAATTGTTGGCATCGCTGCCGCATCGCCCAAAGGACAGAAGGTTCGGCCCAACATGTTCTGGGACAGGTACAGAATATTGTCGATATCTTTCTTCAGACCGCCCCCGGAATGAAAACGGATCAGTGTCTTTTTGAGCCAGTCGGTGCCTTCGCGACAGGGAATGCACCAGCCACAGCTCTCGTGTTGATAAAACTTCATGATGCGCAGTGCAAACTTGACCATGCAGGTGGTGTCATCGAGAACCACCACGCCGCCCGATCCCAACATCGAGCCGGCCTTCATCATGGAATCGAAATCCATGGGGACATCAATTTCATCGGGCGTCATCAGAGGCGTGCTCGAGCCACCAGGTACTACGGCCTTGAGCTTGCGACCGCCAGGAATTCCACCGCCCACGTCGTAAATCATTTTCTTCAGGTTGTATCCCATGGGCAGCTCATACACGCCGGGGCGTTTCAGATGTCCGCTCAAGCAAAACAATCTTGTGCCGCCATTTTTTGGTGGACCCAGGTTGGCGTACCAGTCCGCGCCGCCCAGCAGAATGTGGGGAATACTGGCCAACGTTTCAGCATTATTAATGACGGTGGGTCCGCCCCAGAGTCCGACGACAGCAGGGAAGGGAGGCCGGATTCGCGGGATGCCGCGCTTGCCTTCAAGAGACTCCATCAGCGCCGATTCTTCACCGACTTCATACGCGCCCGCTCCGCCATGCCAGTAGACGTCGAAATCGTAGCCGCTGCCGAAGATATTCTTGCCCAGGAATCCGCGAGCGTAGGCATCGGCAATCGCCTTCTGCATGATTTCCAGCAGATAGCGATATTCGCCACGGATATAGATGTAACCGGTGTGAGAACCCACGGCCAATCCCGCGATCACCGTCCCTTCGATCACGGCGTGCGGGTCGTGCTCGAAAATCAACCGGTCTTTGCAGGTGCCGGGCTCGCTCTCATCTCCGTTGCAAAGTACATATTTGGGTTTCGCAGACTGCTTGGGAACGAATGACCACTTCATGCCGGTATTGAATCCGGCGCCACCACGTCCGCGCAGACCTGAGTTTTTGACCTCATTGACGATGGCGTCGGGCTGCATGGTCAGCGCCTTCTGCACAGCCTTGTAGCCATCCAACTCCAGGTAGCGATCGAGGTTGGTCGCACCCTGGCCAAAGCGGCGGGAAACCACTCTTACTTCGTCGGGATGGGAGACCAGTTCGGCCATGGGAAGAATTTTCGATTTACGATTGCCGATTGAAAACCTTAGTTCGATTTCAGATTGAAGATTTTAGATTTTAGATTCAAAATCGGCGTCATACCTTTGGCCCGGAAATCTGAAATCTACAATCTGAAATCTGAAATTCTTACTTTCTCCTGTACTCATCCAGAACATTGTCTAGCTTCTCGGTCGTCAGGTTCTCATGGAAGTCATAATTCACTTGTACGGCCGGTGCCCAGCTGCATGCACCGATGCATTCCACTTCTTCGAGTGAGAACAGGCCATCTGCTGTCGTTCCTTTGTGCTTGACCCCGAATTTCTTTTCACAGTGTTCGAAAAGTTCGTCAGCGCCACGTAACAAGCACGCAATGTTGGTACAGACCTGGACGTTATATTTTCCACGCGGGTGAGTGGTCAGCATGGAGTAGTAGCTGATCACGTTGCGGACTTCGAGTTCGGTGAGCTCGAGACGACCGGCAATTTCTTTAATCACTTCATCGCTCAGAGACCCGGATTCGTCCTGCGCATAGAGCAATGTCGGCACCAGCACGGAGCGTTTTGTCGGATAGTGTGTAAGCATTTCCGCAAAGCGGGATTCGAATTGCTCGGAGAATCTCATCGGTCGATTTCTCCCAGGACAATATCAATTGAGCCAATCGCAGCCACCACGTCTGCTAAAAGGCGTCCCTCGCACATCGCGGGCAGCAGTTGCAGATTCGCCAGGCAGGCAGCTCGCATATGGACGCGATAGGGCTTAGCGGTTCCGTCGCTGACCACGTAATAACCCATTTCACCGCGCGGTGATTCTACTGCTTGATAGACCTCGCCCTCTGGTACAGCAAAGCCCTCAGTAATAATTTTGAAGTGATAGATGAGGGCTTCCATCTCAGTCTTCATTTTTTCACGGTCGGGCAGCACAACCTTGGGGGCGTCGGCCTTGATGCGACCTTCGGGCATACCGTCCAGCGCCTGCTGCACGATCGCAATCGACTCCCGCATTTCGCGGACACGGCAAATATATCGGGCGAACACATCGCCATCCTGAGAGACGGGTACTTTGAAGCTAAAGTTTTCGTAGCCGGAGTAGGGCATGTCGCGCCGCAGATCGAAATCGACGCCACTGCCGCGCAATGTAGGTCCGCTCGCGCCGAGGGCAACGGCATCTTCGGCAGTAATTCGCGCTACCCCTTTAGTGCGCATACCCCAGATGGGATTTCCAGTCAGCAGATTTTCATACTCATCCACTTTTGCAGGGAAGCGATTGGCAAACTGCCTTACTGGCTCGAAAAAGCCGAGTGGCGGTTCCAAGGCGAGGCCACCGATACGGAAATAGGAAGTCATCATGCGCTGTCCGCTCACCATTTCGAACAACCGCAAGATATCTTCGCGCTCGCGGAAACAATAGAGGAAGACCGACATTGCCCCGATATCGAGGGCATGCGTTCCCAACCAGACCAGATGCGAGTTGATGCGCGTCAATTCGTTCAGCATTACCCGCATCCATTGCGCTTTGGGCGGGATCTCCAGTCCCAACAATTTTTCGACGGCGAGCACGTAGCAGAGATTGTTCGTCAAGGGGCAGAGGTAGTCGATGCGATCGGTGAGCGGCACTACCTGCTGATAGAACTTCGCTTCGCATGTCTTCTCGATGCCTGTGTGCAAATATCCGATGTCGGGCATGATGCGCACGATGGTTTCACCATCAATCTCGAGGATCAGACGTAACACTCCGTGCGTGGAAGGATGATGCGGTCCCATGTTCAGGATCATGGTGCGATCCTGGCCGGGTTCGAGCGTAGGCATGGAGCTGAGATGGGCCATGTCTAGCGGTAGCCCTCGACCGGATAATCTTTGCGCAATGGATATCCTTCCCAATCTTCGGGCATGAGAAGGCGCCGCAAATATGGATGTCCATTGAACCTGACTCCGAAGAGGTCATACACCTCTCGTTCGAAGTAATTGGCCGCGGGCCATACGGAAGTCACAGAATCAACTTCCGGGCTGTCGCCAAGCCGGACTTTCAACCGCACCCGTTCTTTCCTGGTGATCGAGAGCAGGTGGTAGACAATCTCAAACCTTGGCTGCTTTGGATACCAATCGACGCAGGTCACGTCGACGAGAAAATTGAACGGACAATCCCGGTCATCGCGCAGCAAACTGCAGACCTCGCGGATGGAAGAGCGCTCAATGTAGATGGTCAACTCGTCGCGGTCGAACTTGGCGCCCTCCACTGCCTCGGAATTCCATGCCAGCATTTTGGCCAGGGCAGGGTGACCTTTCAGTTGATCTAGTTCAGTGATGGCGGGGACCAGGGGCATCAGACTTCACCTTTGCGCGGCGAGGTCCGGCTCCAATCCAGCACACCTTTTTTCCAGATATAGAAGAAGCCGACCAGGACGACGCCGATATACACCAGCATCTCCCAAAAACCGAACATTTTGAGCTGCCGCAGAATGACCGCCCAGGGATAGAGAAAGACAGCTTCCACATCGAATAAAATGAACAGCATGCCTACCAGGTAGAATTTGACGGAAAAGCGCTGCCGGGCGTCCCCTACAGGAATCATGCCGCATTCGTAAGGAGACAGCTTAGCTCGGGTGGGCCGGCGATATCCGATCAACCAGGAGAGCAGGACGATGGCGCATGCCAGAGCACCCGCAAGCAGGAAATGAATTAGTAACGGCAGGTAGCGGGCGAAGGAATTGTCCGGCATAGGGGAGCTATATATAATTCGCGACCAAGGATTGCCTGAACATTCTAGATTAGAATCCGCTCATGGTAGTGTCAAGCCAGGCGCGCCAACCAGCTCTTCGAGATTCGCTTTGATGAACAGGATCGCATGATCTTTGGCTTCAATACCGACGTAAAACATGGCGACACTGTTTATCACGTGCAGAGCGAAGCGCGCGAAAACGAATTGCTGCTGCAAACTCAGGTCTTTGTAAGGGGACGGTGTGTAGGCAAACGCGCCACCTCGTACGCAGACGAGCGGGCAACGGCTGGGTTCACCGACCAACAGAAAGAGCAGATTCTTCGTGATCAGCATCGTCTGGTGCTGGATTCGATCCGTGATGGCCGTCTGGACACTGTTCTCGACAAACGAGATACAGCAGAAGCTCTCGATGCCATCAAGGAGCTGGAGGTGCATTGGCTCAATGCCGATTCCGTGCACTCAGAGCGAAGCCTCAAGATGCGGCTGCGTGTGACCGACGGCGGCACGGGAGCTCCGGGGGCCAGGTTGACGGTCCGCTTCGCGCGTCCTGATGCTGCGCCTTTCTATACCCAAGTAATGACCGATTCGGCTGGCGATGCGGAAATGAAGATTGATATGGAGGAATCCTACTTGCCTGATTCCTCGCTTCTGGTGCAGGCCAGTTACTCTGGCCGTACTACGACGCGAAAGTTCCGGCTGCGCAAAGTCGAGAGCTGATTTCTTCCCGGTACCCGCGATTCTGCGGTCCTCCTGTCGATGATTGCCTTGCCATGGAAGTCTCCGGGCTGCGAAAATTCAAGTGAGATGCAGCTTCAGATTAATAGCGAAGCGCGCGAGTTCACCTCTCCCCTATCGCTCGCCTCGCTGGTGGAGCAATTGGGCATGAAGCAGGATCGCGTCGCCGTCGAACTCAATCGCAACATTGTGCCGCGCGAACAATGGGCCGAGACGCAGCTTTCCGAAGGCGACCGGCTGGAAATCGTTCACTTTGTCGGTGGCGGCCGCCCCCTCAATCCTGACTCCCAGGAACTTCCGTAGTCACCCCCAGTTGGCGAAATCTCTTGTTGACATCCGCCAACTCATGCCTAAAAATGTTTCAAACATTTTGTGCTCTTAGTGTTTGAAACATTTTAGGTTTGAAATGAAGACAGCGTTTTCATCTCGCGATGTGGTCAGCTTGACCGGCATTACGCCACGGCAACTGCAATGGTGGGACGAGCAGGGAATCGTGGTCCCGGCGCGGAAGGGACATCGACGTCTGTATTCCATGGGAGACCTCACTGAAGTTGCTGTGATATGCGAGCTGCTGCGCCGGGGATTCTCCTTGCAGCGAGTCCGCAAAGTCGTGCGCTTCTTACAGCGAGAGTTCGGAAAGCGGCTGGCGGAGACGGTCAGCGGTTCATCCGAGTACCACTTGCTTACCGATGGTTCCACTCTCTATCTGGAAACTTCAGCGCGGCAGATTGTGGACATCCTAAAAAATGCGCGCCAGCCCATGCTGGCGATTTGCCTCACCGACACTGTCCGGCAAGTGCGTGCAGTGATTCGCAGCGGAAAAAAGAGCAGCGCATTCGCTCCTTCGACGTCTCGTTCGCTGCGCAAATTGAAGAAGGCCTCATAAGCGCGAAAGTTTGGCTCTACCGGAGGCAACATGGTAGGAGAACTGAACATCCTGACCGAATGGATCCCGGAGCAGATGCACCCGGGCACGGTTTTCGTGCTGGAGAATGCAGGCCACGTGGGGGAGAAAGAGGATCCCTACTGGGCGGTGTTGTCCTGTCCTGACTGCGGGACGTTAGGTTTGATCACACGCAAACAACTCGCCGGTTTGCTGCCGGTAATCTGTGGTTCCGATCGATGTTCAGCCCAATTTTTCATTAACGAGGCCGAAGTCGTAATTCGAAAGCCCTTCTGAGCACTTTCCGAGAGATAACCGGCAAGTCAAAAATCCTATCCTTGTGATTAGGGAATCAGGGAAGTCCAGTCGATCGGATAGCGCTGGGTGAGAGCGAAGAAAACAAATAGGCCGACAATCAGAAACCAGACGGTAAGGCCGAACTTCTGCCAGCCCTTTAACGTTTTCATTTAACTGCTCTGCTTAACCTTTGCAGCACTCAATGAAATCGGCACCTGCTCGACGATCTCGATTCCGAATCCTTCTAAAGCCGCCACTTTCCGGGGATGATTGGTCAGCAGCCGAATCCGTCGCAGGTTTAGATCGGAAAGAATTTGCGCTCCCAGGCCGATCTCGCGCTGCGTTTTACGCTCGCTTTCCAGAAGCGCGGGCAGCCGTTTGTCGCGATGGAATATGAGCGACGTCCGCTCTCCCGTGCCTTCCACGGAAAAGCCCTTCGAGGTTTGATGCAGATAGATGAGAGCGCCCCGTCCTTCCCGGGCAATGGCCTGCATGGAGCCTTCGATCGTGGCGTGGCAATCACAGCCGGTTGAGCCAAACACGTCGCCCATCAGGCAATGGGAGTGCATCCGAACCAAAACTTGTTCGCTGCTCTTTTCGATGTCGCCACGAACCAGGGCGACGTGGGATTCGCCACCATCCACTTCACTTTCGTAAGCGATCAGACGGAATTCCGCGTGGCGCGTGGCCACCAGCGCTTCTCCGACGCGATGGACGTAGCGTTCGTGCTGCATGCGATAGCGAATCAACTCGGCTACCGTTAGCATCTTCAAACCGTGCGTCCGGCAAAATTCGATCAAGTCAGGAACCCGCGCCATGGTGCCGTCATCGGACATGATTTCGCAGATCACTCCTGCCGGAAGCAATCCTGCCAACCGGGCCAGGTCCACAGAAGCTTCGGTCTGGCCGGCGCGCACCAGCACGCCACCTTTGCGGGCCCGCAATGGAAACACGTGTCCCGGACGTGCCAAATCTGCAGGGCGAGTGGCGGGATCAATCGCTACGCTGATGGTGCGAGCGCGATCGTAAGCCGAGATACCCGTGGTCACTCCCTGGCGGGCATCGATGGCCTCACAGAACGCGGTTCCGTAATTTGAAGTGTTCTCGGCGGTCATCGGACCGATGCGCAAATGATCCAGACGGTCTTCGGTTAAAGCCAGGCATATCAGACCTCGACCGTACTTGGCCATGAAGTTGATGGCTTCGGGAGTAACCTTTTCTGCTGCCAGCGTGAGATCACCTTCGTTCTCGCGGTCTTCGTCATCCACAACCACAATCATGCGGCCGGCGCGGATTTCGTCAATAGCAGTGGGAACGTCGGTGAACGGCGGATGAGACGTCATTGTTAAAGATTGTAGCAAAATGGGTGCAGTCGATTTGACTGCTAGGCGGCGGGATGAACCAGCCGGACTATCCAGAAGACCAAGGCGGCAACTGCCGCGGAAGCAGGAATAGTCAGGATCCACGCCCACACAATACGTCGCGCGACGCCCCAGCGTACCGCCGAGAGCCGATGGACTGCGCCAACTCCGACAATCGCTCCGGTGATGGTGTGCGTCGTGCTCACTGGGATACCAGCAAGGGCAGTGCCGAACAGAGTCAACGCGCCAGCGCTTTCGGCACAAAATCCTCCGATCGGTTTCAGCTTGGTGATCTTGGAGCCCATGGTGTGAACGATGCGCCAACCCCCGAAATAAGTGCCCAGGGCGATGGCAGCGTGAGCTGCAAGAATGACTGGCCACTTGAATCTGCCCCAGTCGTGGGCCATGTCGTAAGGAGTCATGTAACCCGCGGTAAAGAGCGCGCCCGCCACAATTCCCATGGTTTTCTGGGCGTCGTTGCCACCATGGCCGATGCTGTAAGCTGCGGCGGAAATGAGCTGGAGCCGGCGGAACCAGTTGTCAACCGTGCGGGGATTCTTATGCTGCAGAAGCCAATAGCTGGCGATGGTAAAGACGAAAGCTAATATGAATCCGATCATCGGAGCGATCACGATAAAGATCAAAGTCTTAGTCCAGCCAGCAGGAATAATCACGCTAAAGGCGCTACCCGCTCCGTGGTTCAATGCGTGACGAGCCAGGGCAGCCCCAGCATAGCCGCCAATCAAGGCATGTGAAGAAGAAGTTGGAAGGCCCCACCACCAGGTCAACAGGTCCCACACAATTGCGCCGGCTAGACCGGCGATCACCACAAATTGAGTTACATCCTCCAACCGGATCATGCCTTTGCCGATGGTCTTGGCTACTGCAGTTCCCAGAAACCAGGCGGCAATGAAGTTACAGAATGCGGCCATCAGCACCGCTTTCCGCGGCGTAAGTACGCGAGTGGAAACTACAGTCGCGATGCTGTTGGCGGCATCATGAAAGCCATTCAGGAAATCAAAGACGAGAGCAGTAGCGATAGTGAAGATGAGCAGTAGGAGTCCAGGATTCACCGGTGCGGGCACCTCGCGTGCTGTGGGGCGTGGGAATCGGCGATCATCAGTTACTCTTCAACGCGACCGCCTCCAGTACATTGGCCGCGTCCTCTGCCTTGTCGGTCGCGGTTTCGAGCACTTCATACAGCTCCTTGATCTTGATGAGGTGGATGGGGTCCTTCTCATTGTCGAAGAGGTCTGCAATGGCTTTTCGGCTCAGGCGATCGGCTTCGTTTTCCAGCCGATGGACCTCTACGCAATGCTCCAGCACTAACTTGTTCTTCTCTAGAAGAGAGACTCCCTGGGCTAGTTCTTCGGATTGTTCCACGATCATCGCAGCCAGTTCAGCAGCAATCGAAGGCGGTGACTTGATCTTGTAAAGCCGGAGACGCACCCCGGCTGCATTGACGTAATCGAGGACATCATCCAGAGATGACGTGAGCCGGTGGATGTCCTCCCGATCGAATGGAGTGATAAAAGTCTGGTTCAGCGCGGTGATGATGCCATGAGTCATTTCATCCCCGCGATGTTCGATCTCCTGCAACTGGTCGAGTCGCGGCTCCATATTAGCTGGGTTCTTGAGAATGTCTTGCAGCAAACGTGTGCCCTGGGTGAGATTCTGTGACACATCAGCGAACATGCGGAAAAACTTGCTCTCCCGGGGGATGAGACGCATGAACCTGGGACTCCTTGAGAAATTTTGCCTTCCACGCCGTACTTGGCGCCGGCGGAGGCCAAAAACTATCTCACGCTCGTCCTACAGCGTCAAACCGCGCTCTCACTTAGCCAATTCGCGTTCCGCGCCCCGGAAGAGGGCGCGTATCGACCGCACCACCCAGCGCGTCAGAAGTAAAATCACCACCAGCAGCACCGCAACAATCCCGGCTGACCAGTAAGGGTGCCGCACCGCAAACCAGGTAAGGAATATGGCAAGGGCGTCCTCTCCCAGACTCAACGTCATATTGGATAACGGCTCTGGAGAGGGCGTAACCGCAGCCCGGACAGCCGTCTTGCCGCCATGCGCGGCCAGGGCAATGGCCCCTCCGATGAGTGTGGCTGCAAGTTGCTCCCAGGGTGAGAGCGATGCAGTGGCCCGATAAGCAAGCAGCGCCGCTACCGGCACACGGATGAACGTATGCAGTGCATTCCAGATCAGATCGAAGGCAGGTATCTTGTCCGCGAAGAACTCCACCGCGAAAAGCAGGCCACTCGCCCCAATCACATACCAACTGGCCAACAATTGCAGCGCGGGGGGCAGTGTCAGTACGCCTGCATGGGCTAATAAACCCAAGGTGGCAACGGTCGCATACAGGTTAAGTCCAGCAGCGAAGCTGGTGGCAACCAGCAACGCCACCAGTTCATTTGCAGGAAGCTTCATGACGTCTTAGGATAGATTGAAACCAGGCTCATTGCGCGTGGACCCGTAGCAAATCTGTCAGGTCGAGCCCGAGGTGAAAAAGAAAAGGGCCGCCGTTTCCGTCGACCCTTCCGATTTACTGAACCGCGCCTCTTTTAGAGGGTTGACTCGATTTCGAATCCCCAGGCCTCAAGCAGCGGCTCGGGGATATATTTCGAATTCTTATTGCGTCGCGCCCACTCCCGCAACCGGGTAGAGCGCAAGTACTGGTCGGGCGAGAGCTTATACTCGCGGACGACCTGCTCAAACTCCGTCACCGTTGGGGTGATAGGCCCGATGGGCTCAGGCTTGCCCCAATTAGGATTTCCGCGTCGCTTAGCCATGAAATTTATGCCTCTTGCTTAAAAATTTAACGCCTACAAATGACCGATAATTAGATTCGTCTGGCCCCGCCAGGGATTCACGCCTTATAAAAAGCTGAGGTCCTACCTCAAAAGCCCTTGGATTAACTGGAAGTCCATCATTTTAGGGCCTTTCGGCGCTAAAGTCAACGGAATTTGAAACCATGCGAGAAGGGATGTGAACGTAGTAAACAGATAACAAACGGCTTACGTGGCGGATGTGCTCCTGGGGGCAGGAGGGGAACCCTGTTTACACCATGATTTCAGGAACTTCCATGGTTCCCAGCCGGAAGCAGGTGGCGAATGCTTCTATGACTTTGGGATCGAAGTCGGATCCGGCCAGTTTCATCATCATCTCTTTCGCCTCAAATGGCGAGATCGCCTTGCGGTAGGGCCGGTCGCTGGTCATTGCGTCGTAGGCGTCTGCCACGGACAGAATGCGCGCTTCTAAAGGGATATTCTCCCCTTGGGTTTCATGATATCCCTTGCCATCGAACTTATCGTGATGCGCCAGAATAATCGGAATTACGCGGGCTAGGGGGCTTGAAACCGGTTGCAGCATTTGTATTCCGAAATCGACATGCTTCTTCATCTGCGCGAATTCGCCACTGCTGAGACGGGCCGCCTTGTAAAGAATCTCGCGGCTTACATCTAACTTTCCCAGGTCGTGAAGTAGAGCTGCGGCACGGATATCTTCCAGCTTCTCTGCTGACAATCCCATCTGCGCGGCGATCGTGGTGGCGTAGATGGAGACGCGGTAAGAATGGTTCTGCGTGTATTTGTCCTTGGAGATGAACTGGCTGAGGATCATCAGAATGCCATGATATGTATTGCGCAGTTCGCGGAAATGCTTTTCCTTATGCTCATACAATGTCCCCATGGCATAAGCGTTGATCAGCAGAATCCCGCCCCACACTGTGATCTCAAACCATTTTTCGGAGAGCGGTAAAGTGACAACCCGGCGGCCGAACAATGAAGGGTTGAAATAGGTGAGCAGCACGACGATGAGAACACTGCTCAGAGCGGTTAGTGTGGCATGCCTCCGTCCGTACACATAGGCGGAGAGCAACGTGGGAAGGGTGTAGAGACCTAGCAACATGCGATGGGAATCGAGTAGTGAATTGAGTAGAGCCGCAAGGGCAAACAAGGAGAGCAGCAGCCATAGTTCGCGGTTTACTTCAGCAACGCGGCGCCAGCCATCGGCTTGGATTCGTTCCAGCCAGGATACGGATGTGGTGGGTGAAAATCGGGCTGTAGCCTGACCGCGTTCTACCGAGTCGAGATGCATTCCGCACTCCAGCCGGCCAGCCGTTTGGCGGCCCGGTGCCTTGTCGAATCCGGAGGAACCAGAGAGGCGTGATTCGACGTCCTGATGGTAGGTCGCCCATTCGGGCAACGGCAAGTTACTGCCGTAACGCGAGCGCACACCTGATTGATTGACCCATCAGTGGAACGTACTTACATTGCCTTAAGGAGGCAAAACCGTGCGAGACATTCACGAAGTGTTGCGCAAGAAGCAGGCCGAGCAGACCCAACTGGGCAAGCAGATTGAGGCCTTGCAAACGGCGGCGGAACAGTTGCGCAGCGTAGCTCATCTGCTGGATGAGGAACACGAAGAAAAGGATAGTGCTTCCAGCCGCGGGTAAAGGCTCTCCCTTGCACCTTCTCACGAAAGTTAAAGGCGTGCTATGAGCTTGCAATCGCTCGTTTTTTGTCCCGACGAGAAGATCGTGCGCGTGTTGCGCCGCGTGCTTAGTGATTTGGAGATCGCCGTAGAACGCTGCAGCGACGCTGATTCCGCCATTCGTAAACTTACCCGTCAAAGGTTCGAGGCGGTCATTGTCGATTGCAGCGATGAGGATGTGGCATCGCAAGTACTCAAAAGCGCTCGTTTCGCGCCTTGCAACAAACACGCAGTTGCGGTGGCCATTGTGGATGGCACAACCAAACTGCGCAGCGCCTTTGAACTGGGCGCGCACTTTGTGCTGTATAAGCCAATCTCCTCAGAACGCGCGAAAGCCAGCTTCCGCGCTGTCCGCGCCTTGATGAAACGCGAGCGTCGCCGCAATATCCGCGTGGCCATCGAAATTCCTGTCACTTTGATCCTTAAAGATGGCGGCCAGCAGCGCGCTGTCACTTCCGACCTGGGTGAAGGTGGGATCGCCATTCAATCCTCCCAGCGTCCAAAGAGGATGGGTCCGATGAGCATTCAGTTCACCTTGCCGGGCACATCCCATGTCGTCAAATGCATGGGCGAGGTAGCTTGGGAGAATGCCGGCCGTCAGACCGGCGTTCGATTCGTAGACATGTCCCCGGAAACCCGCGACCGACTTAAAGCCTGGATCACTAATCACTCTCCGGAAAGCGAACAGGATGATCCGCCGGTGCAATGCAAACTCAGCGATCTCAGCCTGGGCGGATGCTACCTGGAAACTAATTCACCATTTCCCGAACGTACCCGGGTTGTGCTCTCCATGCGAATCCAGCAGCTTCAGATTCAAGCTGAGGGCGTAGTGCGCGTGATGCATCCCGAGGTCGGCATGGGAGTGGAATTCACCCAAAAAACCACGCAGCAGCGGGAGCACGTGGAAAAATTCATTTATACCCTGACTACCAGCGGTGGAGCTCCTCCTGACCTTCTCGTCGAGCCGGAGGGTTTTGACAATGGCGAGCTTACTGCGCTGGACAGAAACATCGACGAACCTTATGACCCTTTACTCGATCTTTTCCGCAACAAAGCTGAACTCGACACCGAGCTCTTTCTGACTGAACTGCGAAAACAGCGGCGTTCCAACCCCGACTCAGTTCAAACTGGCGTTTCCGCCGAGACGTGAGCAGGGATACCACTCCGAAGTTGGCGTGTAGAACGCGCTGTTCACACATAGGTTGGCTATCCTCGCCTCAAACGCTGGCGCCAGAGAAAACCACTTTGCCCTCGAAATAAGAAGAGATACTATAGTCGCCACAAAACGTCATCGGCTTGCGCAGCACGGGGAACGAAGCCCTGAGTTTCATGACGCATTCAA
>MNDG01000019.1 GCA_001914815.1 Acidobacteriales bacterium 13_2_20CM_55_8 | reverse complement strand
TTTGCTACCGAAGAAATCGTCTTGCATGGCGAGTCGGATGCGATGAAGCATGAACCATGCAGACTTCTGAGTAACTTTGATGTCACGCGCAATCTCGTAACTGCTAATTCCGTTTTTGCAATTGGTGACCATCCAAGTTGCCATCATCCACTTATCCAGAGGGATCGCAGAATCTTCCATCACGGTTCCGATCTTGATGGAAAACTCACGCTTGGCATGATGGCTGGAGCAAGTCCAAGTGCGCCGCTTCTCGCTAAACTTCACCTTCTTGGAACCGCAGGTAGGACAAGTGACAATTCCCTTCGGCCAGCGCCGGATGGCCAGATAGTCGATGCAATTGTCGGGATTCGAAAAGAAGATGATTGCTTCTTGCAGGCTCTTTGGTTCGCGCATGGCCTTGTTCTCCATGCACAAACATTAGCAGGAAAGAGTGGTCGAGTCAACTATATTAGTGCCCTAATATGTATGTACAGTTGTATACGTATATCTCTGGTAAATGAAACGACGCTTAAGAGTTACGAGGGATCGAAAGATTTCCAGGCGCAAGGGTGCTGGGCATAACATTGCCCGACTGAAGGCCTCCGCTGACGAGGTCAAGGGGCCGCGCGAGGTGATGGCGGAGATCACGAAGATGTACAAGCCGCTCAAGAAGCCGGTTACGCTCCGCCTGGATGCCGATGTAGTGGCCTGGTTTAAGAAAAAAGGACGCGGTTACCAGACGCGGATCAACCGGGCGTTGCGGAGATTCATGATGGAGCAGGGGAAGGAATCAGCGGAGTAAGGCAGCTATTAAGTTTCAGGAAGCATGTGGGAGGCAAGTCGGGGCTCGAAACTACCACAGCATGACGCACTCGGCACTTGAGAGTACGGTTGAGGGAAGCGTATCGTACTGCCACTGCGTGAGGAGGCGATCATGCTGGATAGTAGTGGACTCAGCCGTCGTGAGGTTTTACAGAAGTGTGTGGCGCTCGGTTCGATAACGCTCATAGCATCGCAGAGCAGCGCGGCGATGCTGTTGGCGTTTGAAGAAAAGGAACTGCACAAGCCGACGCCGCCGAATGAGCTTGGCCCCTTCTACAAGAAGCGGGCTCCGCAAACAGCGATGTTACGGGCCGCGGGTGATCCTGGCATGCCGCTTTCGGTTTCGGGGCAAATCCTCGATACCCGAGGTGAGAAACTTCCCAATGTTGTGGTTGAAGTCTGGCAAACCGATCACTTGGGCCACTACGACCTGGACGGATATCGCTATCGAGCCAAGTTGCCGGCCGACGGTTCCGGGAATTACAAATTCGAATCGGTTATGCCCGGGCACTATCCCGATCGAGTCTGCCAGCATATCCATTATCTGGTCACGGCGCCGGGACACAAGCCCCTGGTCACGCAACTTTACTTTGCGACCGATCCGGTGTTTGAGGGCGACCCGGACAAGAACTTCAATCGCGATCCGCTGATCCACAGCCGCGAACTGGTGCGGCCGGTGATGCTCGTGGGCGATCCAAAGGATATCCATGCCGCGGTGAATTTCGAGCTCTGCCTGGAGCGCGTCTGAATGTGGCGCAGGCTGGCGGTGATTGCAGACATGCTGCTGCTCGTCCCGGTGCTGGCTGCGGAAGCGCTTCGTCCGGAAAAAACAATCATCTTGCCGACAGATGTTGTTATCAGGTTTACGGCGATTTCGCCAGCAGGCACTTTTGTAGCTGGGATCTGCCGCGATCAGAAATTGCGGCTGTGGGACGTTTCTGCCGGATCACTTTCGCGAACCCTCGACCTTGGTGGAGAAAGACTGACCAGCGTTCGCTTCTCCGATGATGGCCAACTGGTGGCGCTAGGCGGAGCTAAGGGCGGCGTGCGAATTTGGGAGCTGCCGTCCGCAACACTTAAGCTGGAATTCACTAATCCCAGCGAAGTTAATGCGCTAGCAATTTCTCGCGACCGGAAACTGGTAGCTGCCGCACCTCTCGAGGAGGCGGTTGAAGTATGGGACTTATCGTCAGCCAAACAAGTGGCCAAGATGCGCGCTCCGTTCAGCGGTACGTCCGCGCTGGCGTTCTCGCCCGACAGCCACTGGCTTGCCACCGCCGATGGCGATACCAGCATCCGGCTGTACGATGCGCGTACTGGTAAGTTGCGGAATAGCGTGGACGATCTGCTACTGGAGTCATTCGCGATTGTGTTTTCCACCGACGGCAAGTACATCCTGACCGGCGGAGCGGACAAGGTTGTCAACCTGATCGACGCCAGCAGCGGAAAAGTTCTGCGATCGCTTGCCAAGCAAGACGATGTGCTGCTCGATCTTCGCCAGTCGCGCGATGGCAAACGTCTTGTGGCCGCTTACGTCAATGCTGACGATCCGAGTAAAGCTTCTCCGGTCGTAATCTGGGATCTGGAAACACAGTCACCCCGAACCCGCATCTTGGAGCCCGGTGTCGTACCGAACGGCGGCGAGTTTTTGCTGGACGGACGATTATTGATGACCAGCGGTTCGGAGAAAGAGTTGAAGATTTGGTCGGTAAGCCCATAGAGACGGGTAACGTTCGGGTTGCCGGCGGGACGCCGGCGCTACATTGCGCGGCGCTAGGCGGCGGGGCGCTCGTCGGCGGAGGGGCCGTAGATGGCTGGGACCTTTCCGCCCATGGGACGGAGGTACGCCGAGAGCTGGCCTCGATGATGGATGGCATCGAAGAGGACGAACCATAGAAAAGTTCCCACCGGTTGTTCCGACGCGAGCTTGCCGCCATAGTAGAACTGCGCGCTTTGGTTCCAGGACGCTTCGTCCATCTTGGAAACTCGATCGATGAGTTCGTTTGACCAGCGCTCGAACAGACTCAGCATCTCCTCCAATGGCGGTGGCGGCACGGCCTTCCTTTCAAATTTTTTCTCGATGACGGCCCCCAGACAAGGTTGAAGGTTGCTGGTCAATCTCCAGACCAGTTGTTCCGCCGAGGGAGAGCGGTCGTTGGGTTTGTAGCTGAGCTGATCCTTGGGAAGCGCCTTCAGGACTTTCAAGAAAAGAGGCAATTCGGCCTGCTGACGTTGAACGTAGAATTCGCGAAGTGTCATTTCGAATCTCCCATTTTATTTTAAACGTGAGTTCACGGGCGTTGCGGTTCCTCGGCGGCTGAAGCCGCCTCGGAATCATGAAAACGAGGCGTGGATCGGCACGAGTGAACTCGTGCCCTTCAAATCGCGCCCCTTCCTACGCATTTTGTGGAGGACCCCACTTCTCGCAACCAGCGCGCGAGAAGCGGGGTATCCGGGCCGGCGGGACGCCGGCGCTACTTTGGTTGCGGGACGATGCGCAGGTACGGCTTGGGCGACTTCCAGCCATCGGGATACTTTTGTTGCGCTTCTTCGTTCGACACCGAGGGCAGAATGATGACTTCGCCGCCCTGCTTCCAATTTGCCGGGGTCGCTACTTTGTGCTTAGCCGTGAGTTGAATCGAATCGAGGACGCGCAGTACCTCGTCGAAATTTCGGCCGGTGCTCATGGGATAGCTGAGCTGAAGTTTGATCTTCTTGTCCGGACCAATAACGAATACCGTGCGCACAGTGGCATTGTCCGCCGCGGTGCGGCCCTCGGACGTATTTCCGCTCTCGGCCGGTAACATGCCGTAGAGCTTGGCGATTTTGAGTTGCGGATCGCCGATCATCGGATAGTTCACCTTGTGGCCCTGGGTCTCTTCGATATCGGCTGCCCACTTGGCGTGGTTGGTGACGGGATCCACACTTAGCCCGATAATTTTGGTATTGCGCTTGGCAAACTCGGGCTGGAGGCCTGCCATGTAGCCGAGTTCAGTGGTGCAAACCGGCGTGAAGTCTTTGGGATGGGAAAACAAGATCGCCCAACCATCGCCGATCCATTCATGAAAACGGATCGTGCCCTGCGTGGTTTCGGCGGTGAAATCGGGAGCCGTGTCGTTGATACGGGGAACCGAGGATACGGCTGGAGTCAAGGTTGCGGTGCTCATGATTATTCTCCTCTATGGCTAAATTGGTCGTCCCGGAAGACCCAGGACGGAATGCCACCGCGGCTTTCGAAACGGGTGAGTGACGAAAAAAGAAGCCCACCCAATCAGCGCCGGGTGGGTGTCAAAAGACCTTCGCGTGCTACCCACACACCGGCGCCTGGGTACAACAACACAGGACGACCGGCATGGAGCGCATGCGCATAGATAAAGGATACGCGGGGGTTAGAGTGCAGTCAAATGGGGTCTTGCATTCTGTGTTGCTTTTGGCTGGCGCGAGGGAAGCAAGTCAAAGAATCGCTGCTGGCTTTTGGAGTGATTGTAGGGGTCCCCTTCGACTTCGCTCAGGGCAGGCTTTCGACTACACTGGCAACCCGCCTTCGCGGGTTGCCGGTTCCCCTCAGGATGACAAGCGTTAGCTCAGGACGACACCCTTTGCATTTGCTGTCTCGCATCTGACTGAGAGATGAGAAGAGAGGCGCTACAATAAACGCCACATGGCGAGCAGACAGCGGCGGTTTTCCTTCGTGCAGTTGGACGTCTTTTCCTCAGTTGCCCTGGAGGGCAATCCACTGGCCGTTTTCCCCGACGCACGAGGACTGAGCGACGAACAGATGCAGGCGGTAGCGCGGGAGATGAATCTCTCGGAGACAACCTTCGTTCTGCCCAGCGATCCGGCCATTGAACGCGAGCGCGGAGTGCGGGTGCGCATCTTCACGGTGCAGGAAGAGCTGCCGTTTGCAGGTCACCCGACGTTGGGAACCGCGTTCGTGTTGCGCAAATCGAAAGCCAGCGAAATCGTGCTCGATCTGAATGTGGGCAAAGTTCCAGTACGCTTCGTAGAAACGCGCGGCCAGCCGGTATTCGGAGAAATGACGCAGAAGGATCCGAAATTCGGGCCGCGACATGATCGCGAGGCCGTGGTGCGCGCGGCCGGATTGCGCGATGGCGACATCGACCCATCGTTGCCCATCGAAACAGTTTCAACAGGGGTGCCGTTCACCATTGTGCCTTTACGCGGGCTGGAAGTGATGAGCCGGCTGCGAGTGGATCTCGGCGGATCTGAGGAGTACCTGCGAAAGACCGGCGGGCAGTTTTTTTATTTCGTGACGCGCGAACCCATGGACTCCGCGGCCCGGCTGCACGCGCGAATGATGTTTTACAACGGCGAAGATCCTGCTACCGGCTCGGCTGCGGGATGCGCCGCGGCCTGGATGGTTGCCAACGGTATTGCTGATCCAGAGGAGCAGGTGCTTATTGAGCAAGGAATTGAAATGCATCGGCCGAGCCGCATTTTTGTCCGTGCGTCCCGGATGGATGACGGAGTGGTTAACGTCAGCGTGGGTGGCAATGTGGTGGAGGTAGTGCGCGGCGAAATTTTTTTCTGAAGCCTTATACTCGTTTCCGCCGAAAAATCGGGCCATGCACAAGCGAGAAAAAAATTCAATGGGGCAAACTCCCCATTAGCATCGGCGGCACTTTACAGAGACTGGCTTGTGGCTTTAGGATGCAATCACTCTGAATTTTCCCAGCCAATAATTGAAAGGTCCTTAGGCCTGCCGCGACGGAACGGTTTGTGGGCGGCCACTCCGGTAAAGAAAAAATGAAGCCGAAACGGACTATCCTTTGCGTTGACGATAACGAACAGTCACTTTCCATCCGCAAAGTTCTGCTGGAGACCCGTGGTTACCGCGTGCTCACCTGCGCAACCGGAGAAGAAGCCCTGGAACGATTCAAAAAAGGCGGAGTTGATCTGGTACTTACGGATCTCATCATGCCGGGATTGGATGGAACGCGGCTGATCGAACAGATCAAGGGGCTGTCGCCGCAAACTCCCGCGATTCTGCTCTCCGGCAAAGTCAGGATTTACGATCGCGATACTCGCGCCGATGTTTTCCTTCCTAAAGGGATGTACGCTCCCGCGGAACTGTTGGAGCGGATCCGTCTGTTGCTAGTGCGTAAACGCGGGCCCAAACGGGCGCAGTCACGAACTCCGCGGATTCCCACTCAAATCGGCGTTGCGTAGGAGCTCCGACCGCCTGTCGTCGCGTCTTGCTGATTCAATGATTCAATTTCAAGAGGGAATTGTGTTTGTTTCAGCTGCCCGATAGCGGGCGGGACGCCGGCGCCACACGTGCCACGAGAGCTCGGTCGCCGTCTACCATCCGCTCGTGCCACAACTTTCACGGTTCGTGTAATATCCATTACTTGGATGCCAGCCATTATTGAAGCCGTAGAACTGCGCAAGACCTACCGAGTGGGCAAGATCGAAGTACCTGCTTTGCGGTCGATTTCTTTCTTCGTAGAGAAGGGGGAATTTGTCAGCGTGGTGGGGCCGTCGGGCAGTGGCAAGTCCACGCTGTTCTACCTGCTCGGCGGACTGACCCAGCCTGACTCCGGCCACGTAATCATTGATGGAGACGACTTTGCGAAGCTGTCTGACAGCGAGCGTACGCGCATGCGTAAGCGCAAGATCGGATTTGTTTTCCAGAAATTCAATCTGCTGCCGACGCTGGATGCGAAGTCCAACATCGACATTGCCCTGGACATCGCGGGCAGTAATGGCACTCGGGACGCGGCATATTTCGACAAGATCGTCGGCTTGCTGGGGATCGCTAAACGTCTCCATCACCGGCCTTCCGAGCTTTCTGGCGGCGAACAGCAACGTGTAGCGTTGGCGCGGGCGCTGATCAACAAGCCGGCAATTGTGCTGGCCGATGAACCCACGGGCAATCTGGACTCGAAGAATTCAGAAATTGTGCTGAAGATGCTGCGACAGTCAAACCAGGACTTAGGACAGACTGTACTCATGATCACGCATAATCCGGAAGCCGCCAGTTATGGAGATCGCATCATTCACATGCGCGACGGCGAGATGGTCGCGCCGGAGCAAGATCCACAATGGACGGGACACTAGAGGGATTGTCGATTTTCGATTGTCGATTTTTGATTCAACAATCAACAATTTACGATGACCAGCATGGAAGATCTGCGAAAACCGATTCTGCCGGGCAAGGGGGCATCCGACTACGAGCGCTATCTGCGCACGGATGAGTTGCTGTCGCTGCAAAAACTTCCCCAAGAATGCTTGCATGCAGATGAACTGACTTTCCAAGTGGTGCATCAGGCCTCGGAATTGCTGCTCAAAGGCGTGGCCTGGGAACTAGAGCGGGCTCGGAATCATATCGGGGACGGCGATTTCTCGAACGCGGCTCGCCTGATGCGGCGCGCCACCGAGATGCTGGACCATCCCATCTATCTTTTGCACGTGCTGGAAACCATTACGCCCTATGACTATCATCTGATCCGAGCCGGTCTGGGACACGGCAGCGGTCTGGATTCTCCCGGCTTCCTGGCGTTGCTGCACATTGGTCCGCGTCTGGGGGAGAGCTTCTATACACAGTTGCATGCTGCGAATCTCAGTTTGGATGACTTGTATCGGCGTCACGAGAAATTTTTCGGATTACATGATGTGGCCGAACGGCTGCTCGATTTCGATGAACGCGTCCACCTGTTTCGTTTTCATCACCTCAAATTGGCAGAGAGGATTATCGGCGGAGGCGTGGTGGGCACAATGGGTACGCCGGTGGAAGTTCTTCATCAGCGGATGGAGCACCTCTTTTACAAAGAGCTTTGGGACGTGCGCAACCGGATCACGGCCAAAGCTAATGACGTTTTGCAGAAGGACGGCGGCGGCCACAGTTAACAGATGTGGAATTGGCCTGAATTCGGATATCACCTTCATTGCCCGGTCATTGCGGGTTGTTTATAATCGATGGCACCGAGCGGGAGTAACTCAGTGGTAGAGTGCGACCTTGCCAAGGTCGAAGTCGCGGGTTCAAATCCCGTCTCCCGCTCCAGATTCTTGAAGGGTTGCCGTCAGAATAAAGTCACGGCGCTCAACCACGAAGGGGGCGAAAGTACAGGAAGTCTTGGATGCACGCCATTCCATGCAGGTTGAAGCGGCTCACTTCCAATCGTTACAATGAATTGTTGCAAAAAGCAGGGCGCGGTACCCAAGTGGCTAAGGGAGAGGTCTGCAAAACCTTTATGCGTCGGTTCGATTCCGACCCGCGCCTCCAGCGCTTCGTTTCATTTGAGTCAAGATGATCTAACAGAACACATTTGGAAGTGACCTGCTCGATTGAACGCTGTCAACGTACACAGAATGATTGTCTACTTAGCATAGATTTGCCGCTACGCGGTCATCCGGCCAGCCAGGTGGTGGAGATTGATTTGAACGTCGATGCCGAAAGCGTAATAACGACGGTAAAGGATCTCGGTCAGGGAATTCCTAAGGAGGGGCTGGAAGCTTTCGGACACAGCGGAACTGAGGGCGCCCGGGGGCTAGCGGGAATGATTGAACGCATTGCTCTTTGGGGGAGAGTTGCGAGTTAGAGTCTATGCGGCTTTTGTTCTTTTTCTTCGCTGAGACCGGGCACGACTGATTTGTCCGAAGTCGGTCAGGTTGGTAACGGCGGTCATCATTCCAGCCTGTGCTAGAAAGAAGTTCTTTTCTCGCGTATCACGAAAGCTCATGAACTCCGGCATGGTTGCAGTCATCGCGGCAAGTCCTATGTCGATTTTGCCGTGATTTCGGAAGCTGATGACTTTCTTCACTCCGCCAGGGTAGTCGGTGAGTAGAGCAGTGGCCAATTCCGCTCCCCCGCAAACGAAAGCGCCCAAAGCGGCACGCTTGTTTCGAGACCAATAGAATGCTCCTGTCAGCAGGAATGCTCCGGCGGTGATGTAGTCGACAAAGGCATGTGCCCTGGGTGAGATGACCTTGGGCATACGCTTGGTGAGCATATGGGTCGCGCTGGTGAGCATCGGCATGGTCGGTCTCCGTTCCTCTGTCAATTTTTACCGTATCGCTAGCGCGACACAAACATCCCGGCCACGCCGTATCCGACTGCGACTGCCACTGCAGCCGCGACGCCGGAAGCCAGAAGAACATGTTCGCGGGCATTTTTCTTCACGTCCAAAGAATCGCGAACGTGATCCTTCAACTCGTGCACGGAGGAGTGCAAACGCCGCCGTTGGTCGGCTGCGCGCAATTCGAGTTCATGAGTGGGAAGTCGGGTCATACGGGATCTCCTGCCTCACTTTGTATCCAGATTTTGTCAGCCTTGAGAACTTCAATAGTTTTCCTGGGAAACAACCCCTTGGACCGGAACTCGCGCAACGCCAGCCAGCCGAGGATTCCCCCGCCGATCGACCACAGTGCGCCAACAACGAGGAAGGCGAGGAACCAGCGATATGGATTATCCCAGAATGCGACTGCGATCAACATTACGACAGCGATGGTGAGCAACAGGTAGGCGGTGGCAAGCAACAGCACTGCGATTGCGGCCAGCGGCACGGCTGTCTTCCACGCGTCCAGAGTTTCTCGGAGTTCGGACTTGAACATTTCCACGCGAGTTTGAACGAAATCCTTGATTTCGTCTTTAAGCTCGGCAATGATCGCCGCCAGACTTCGAACGTGGTTTTCTGAATATCTGGTTTCATTCATAGCGGGTGGACCTCCAAACTCGGAGAA
>MNDG01000055.1:23917-26785 GCA_001914815.1 Acidobacteriales bacterium 13_2_20CM_55_8 | reverse complement strand
CAACGTAGCCGACTCGGTGGTACTGCCCGATCTATTGCACGGCGAAGAAACGCGGGTGTGGGGCGATCAGGCGTATCGCGGACAGACCGAAGTGATCCGAGAGTGTGCGCCTCAGGCCCAGGACTGCACCCATCGGCGCTACCGCTACAAGGATCGTATTGACGAAGTGGAGCGGGCTAAGAACCGCACGAAGTCGACGGTGCGCTCGAAGGTGGAACACGTGTTTGCGGTGATGAAGCTCAAGTTCGGATTTGTAAAGTTGCGTTATCGAGGACTGAAGAAGAATGCCACCCAACTGTTCGCGGTGTGCGCGCTGGTGAACCTGTACCTGCTGCGGAAAAAACTGTTGTTTCTGACACCGGCTTAAGCCCGGGAGCGAAGGCTGCAGATCACGAGCGAGCCGCCGAAGCGGCGGAAGAGCAAAAAAACGAATCCGAACGTTTGGACGGGCAGGCAGAACACTTACTACCGCGAAGACATGGGCTTATTCAGAGTTTCCCTAGCCACTAGTCACTTGCTTTTAAAATAACCTGCTCCTCGCAATACTTTCCCCGGCAATGCTCCCGTCATCTTTCCCTCCGCAATCACGGGCACCCCATTCACCAGCACATACTGCATACCCTGAGATAACTGGTTCGGATTTTCGAAAGTCGCCATATCACGCACCGTAGCCGGATCGAAAATTACCACGTCGGCCCACATGCCAGCTTTCAGCACGCCCCGATCGGTGAGCCGCATCCGCTGCGCTGGCAATGCAGAGAACTTGCGAATTGCTTCTTCGAGGGTAAGCTTCTTCTCTTCTCGAACATACTTCCGGAGAATGCGCGGAAACGTACCATAGGCTCGCGGATGCGGATGCTCCTGACCCAGAATTCCGTCCGGTGATGTGCCAGACGAGTCGTTGTCTACGGAAACCCAGGGCTGCTGAAGCGCGAGCGCAACGTCCGGCTCCGACATGCCGAAGACTGCGACCTCGGTGAAGGCATTGTCCTCAATCAGCAGATCGAACAATGCATCCATCGGATCCTTCCCCCAGAGTTTCGCAATCTCAGAGAGTCGTTTGCCTTGCAGCGGCAGAAGCTTCGGGTTCTGCACTACTCCGATCAAAACAGACTCTGGGCCTGGGACCTCCTGCCATTCATTATCCCAGTCACTCGATGGTGTCAGCAGATCTTTGCGAATACGCGATCGCATCGCAGCATCTTTCAGCCGCTCAACTAACTTGGCATCGCCGCCGTCATGAGCCCATGGCGGAATAAATGCCGACATACTGTTGAACCATGCAGGATAGGCATAGGTGTCGGCGGTGATATCCATGCCGGCGGCGCGGGCGGCATTGATTTTCGCTACCACTTCCGGCATACGTCCCCAGTTTTGCTTTCCCGCTACCTTGATGTGCCAGATTTCCACCGGAAGGTGGCCTTCACGTCCGATGCGCAGCGCTTCATCAATGGCCGGCAGCACGGCATCGCTTTCATTGCGCATGTGAGTTGCGTAAATTCCGCCGAACTTTCCCGCTTCGCTTGCGAGTGCAAACAATTCTTCGGTCTTGGCGTAGGGAGCGGGCGCGTATTCCAAGGACGTCGAGAGTCCGACCGCGCCTTCCTGCATGGCCTGGCGCACCAGTTCCTTCATTTGCTCAAGCTGTGCCGGAGTCGGCTGCTTATCGTCATCGCCGAGTACCATGCGACGTACTTGCGTAGCGCCTACATAGGTGGCGAGATTAATTCCCATACCATAGCCGGTACGGTCTGCCTGAATGATGGCATCGTTCAACGGAGCCGCCGAACCACCTTCGCCCGTAATCTCCGTCGTAATGCCCTGACAAATTTTGGACGGCAGACGTGGATCGACCAGAATGGTCAATTCCGATTGCCCCAGCATGTCGATAAAGCCCGGCGCGACCACCATGCCGCGTGCATCCATGGTTCGGGTTCGCGGAACATTTTTCAAATTCCCGATCGTGGCGATCTTGCCCTCGCGAATTCCGATGTCTCCCGAGTACCAGGGGGACCCGGTCCCGTCGATAATGCGACCATTGATGACGACCAGATCGAATGGCGACGCTTGCGGCGCAGCCCGACCACAGCTCACAAGTGCCAACGCCAGGCACAGATAGCAAACCAGCAAACGACACATTTTAAGTTTCATGGCGATGAATCTCTTTTGTAGGAATCCCGACACGAACCATGCGCTGCCGCCACGCCAGACCTAATCCGAGCGCGTTCCACGTTCCCAGCGCAAGCCAATCGTATCCGCTGAAATGACCGGGAACGCCGGGCACGATTTTCATCAGAATCATAAGCACTCCGACCGTGACTCCCACAGCTGCGACAATGCGCTGGGGCGGCGCCGGTCCCATTCGGAAATAGGCCGCACAAGCCGCCATCCAACCCGCCGCGGAGGCGACCGACCCAACTTCAGAAATCGGCACCAGAATGGCATCTCCCAGGAACATGCACACGGCTGTAGCAATCCCGATGCAGACGACGGCTACGGATGGGGTCTGATTACGAGGGTGGATCTCTGCCACACGACTGTCTACCAGCCCGCGACGTCCCATAGCAAACAGCAAGCGGCTGGAGGCAATGAAATTTCCATTGAACACCTTGAATAGCGAAAGCAGCGCCGCCGCCAGAATCACACTAACGATCCAGCGCGACCCCATTGCCCGCTCAAACACGACCGCTGTCATGAATTTCTCGTGAGTGAGTTCTCGCCACGGGGCGACATAGCCGACTGCAGCGATCACGATGGTATAGAAAAGAATCCCCACAATGATCGACATTAAGATTGCCTTGGAGAATCCGCGAGCGCGAAACTGCGGACTGGCTTCCTCCGCCGCCTTGGCCACCGACTCGAAGCCCG
>MNDG01000055.1:3107-23884 GCA_001914815.1 Acidobacteriales bacterium 13_2_20CM_55_8 | reverse complement strand
AGGCAACAAATATGACGAACAGCGCGAGCGTCCCAAAAGCCGTCCAATTCTGAAAGGTCGCACTCAAACGAATGCCACGATAATTCAGCAGCGTCAGCAGGCCCGTTAATCCCAGTCCGATGACGATACGCGGCAAATACACCGGCTCCTCGCCGATGCGGTAAAGCTCCATTGAATTCAGCGCTGGAAAGATGTAGCCCGCAATCTTGCCCACGGCCACCGCTTCCCACGGACACACAATGAAGTAAGCGAGAACCATCATCCAGCCGGTGGCAAAGCTCACAGCAGGTGGAAAGACTTTTGCAGTGTAAGCAACTTCGCCGGCGGCGTCCGGCATGGCCATTACCAATTGCCCGTACACATAGCCGATGGGCAGCAGCAGCGCGCCGCCAATGGCAAATCCCAGAACGCCGCCTAAGACGCCTCCGCGCAGCAGCCAATCCCACATCACCACCAGCCAGCCGACACCAACCATCGTGCCCCAGCCCAGGGTGAAGTAATCGACCACGCGGAGTTTGCGTGCCAGGATGATCAAGTTATTGAGTTAGAACAAGCAAAGCAGTTCATACAGCAAATTGGCCGCGAGCAACGACGTGATTTCGCCGTTATCGTACGGCGGCGACACTTCCACCAGGTCGCATCCAACCAGATTGAGACCTTTGAGGCATCTCAGCAGTTCGAGAATTTGCGCACTGGAAAGTCCACCGACCTGCGGCGTGCCTGTGCCGGGAGCAAACGCAGGATCGACCACATCGATATCCAACGTCACATAAACCGGCCGCGCGCCAAATTTCTTTTGATGACGTTTCACCAGTTCGACTCCACCTCGATGAAACTCCTCTGAAGTCACAATCTCGATTCCATGCTTGTGCGCGAAATCGAAGTCCGCCTCCGAGTACACCTGCCCCCGCAGCCCGGCCTGTAAGGCATGGCCTTTGTCAATTAGTCGTTCTTCGATGGCGTACTTCACCGGCGTTCCATGGGAATGCGGACTGCCGAAATAACCGCCCCAGGTATCTCCTGTTTGTGAATGGCTCGCAGAATGGGCAACAGTATGGAATGATCCCCGCCAACGCACACCGGCCGCGCGCCGCTCCGAAGCACTTCTCCGAGTTGCTCAGCGATTCGCTGATAAGTATCTTCAATCGACAATGGATTGATGGAGAGATCACCGAAATCGGCAATGCGCCATTTTTCAAATGGATTAATCTTCAGCACCGGATTCCACGGCCGGATCATGGCAGACTGAACCCGTATATTTCGCGGGCCAAAGCGCGCTCCCGGACGATACGTCGTGCCGCCATCAAAAGGTATCCCGATCAGCGCGATGTCCAGTTCCTCCGATTGCGGAATGTGCGGCAGCCGCATGAATGTGGGAATCCCAGAAAAGCGCGGATAGACCAGCGCGTCCACCGGCAGAGGATGCGGCTTTGCGCGCTTCTTAGGTTTCATAAGGTGGCGCGAATTATAAAGCATCCCACTCAAGCGCACTGTCTCGGTCATTTGGCAGCGCGTATTTCGATGACGTGCTATGTTTTAACTTTCTTCCACAGATAAGCGAGGCCACTATGCCCCGATACGAATATCGCACGATCGGCCCAACGCCGGCAGCAGAGAAGGCATTTCTTACGTGGATTGACCGCCTGGATCAGGAGTTCATGAATCGCGATCCGGAGCACCGCAGCCTGGTGGTGCGGGATGCGTTGCACCAGCTTTATCTCGGGCGCCCTTGTTCAGCTCCGGATGCCGCTGGCCCCTTCGCGGCACAGTCCCTGGTTCACACTTTTGATCCCCGCAATGCAACCCTCGAGCCGGAATACTACGGCGACGTGGAAGCTTCGAAATATGCCGAGCGCAAGCCGCTTATCTGGTTTTGGATGATGTACGATCGCTCCCCAGTCGGTCTCAATCATTGGCTGGGATTCCGCATGCGCGCCATGCTCGCCCGCCACGTCTTCAAGTATTGCGGCAAGAATGTAAAGATTTTCCACGGCGTGGAATTTTCGTTCGGCTATAACCTGACCGTAGAAGACAATTGCACCATTCACAAGTATGTGCTGCTCGACGATCGTGGCGAGATCATCATTCATGAAGGCAGTTCCGTCTCCGATTACGCCAATGTATATTCCCATGCCCACGATCTCAATGACGGCATGATCGTCAGCAATCACAAGACGGAGATTGGTCCCAAGGCGCGAATTACCTATCACGCCACCGTCCTGAGCGGCGTGAAGGTCGGCGAGCATGGCATGTTGGGCTCGATGGGCGTCGCATCCAAAAATGTCGATCCGTTTACTGTGGTTGCCGGAATCCCCGCCAAACCAGTGAAGGTAAAAACCATCGCGCCCGAGGAATTTCGCAAGGCCGTCGAAAAGCAATAGCGCGGATTGCCGCGCCTCTGTCGCCACCCCCTGCCCGCGCTCTGCATGGTAGTATCGAAGCCAAACTGGCATGACCCTGCAACATGTAGACATTCTGTTCAAACTAATCGTGTTTTTATTTGCGATTAGCTTTCACGAGTCGGCGCATGCTTGGATGGCCAACCGTTGTGGCGATCCCACGGCGCGTATGCTCGGCCGCATTTCTTTGAATCCGATTAAGCACATTGATCCCCTGGGGACGATTGTGCTGCCGCTGGTGGCTATGCTGACCCACATCCCGGTGTTGGGATGGGCCAAGCCGACGCCGGTCGATCCGCGCAACTTCCGTAACCAGGTGATGGATGACATTCTCACTTCCGTCGTTGGACCGATCAGCAACTTCGTAATAGCCAGCGCTGCGGTCCTGATTCTGGCCGCCATTTCGTTCACCTCACAAATTGGCCGCGCTATTGTGCATGTCATGCCGATCGTTTATCCCAACAATCTGGATGTGTTGGCTGCGCAAACCAACTCATTGCTCATGCCGATCAGCCTGCTCGCATATGAGTTGATGGTGATCAACATAGTCTTGGGCGTTTTTAATCTGATTCCAGTCCCACCTCTGGACGGCAGCCACGTACTGCGTCATTTGCTACCCGAACCAGTTCGGCGTGTCTATGACACGATGGGATGGTTTGCGTTGCTGGCGCTGGTTTACTTCGGGGGAAACTTTCTCGGACTGTTAATCTTCCCCGTTCTGGGTGTGTTCAATTCCCTCTTGATGAAAATGTGATGTCTACTCGTTCCAATCATCGCAAACGCGTGCTCAGCGGTATGCGCTCCACGGGCAAACTGCATCTGGGGAATTTTGTCGGCGCTCTCGACAACTGGGTACGCATGCAGGATGAGTATGAATGCTTTTTCTTTATCGCCGACTGGCATGCTCTTACCACGGACTACGCCGATACCTCGCGGATCAAACAAAATTCGATCGAAGTTCTGCTCGACTGGCTGGCCGCCGGACTCGAACCCGACCGCTGCACCATGTTCATCCAGTCGCATGTGCCGCAACATGCCGAATTGCATCTCCTGCTTTCCATGATCACTCCTCTGGGCTGGCTGGAGCGTGTGCCCACCTACAAGGAGCAGCGGGAACATATCAGCGAAAAAGATCTCGGCACATATGGTTTTCTCGGCTACCCAGTGCTGCAGGCCGCCGACATTCTGATTTACAAAGGCGACTTCGTTCCCGTGGGTGAAGATCAAGTGCCTCACGTGGAATTGACTCGCGAAATTGCACGCCGCTTCAACATGTTCTACAGCGGCAAGCGTTCCTACGTTTTCCCCGAGCCGCAGCCCCTGCTGACCCCCGCCGCCAAGCTCCCCGGGACCGATGGACGCAAAATGTCCAAGTCCTACGGAAACACCATCCTGCTCACTGATCCGGAACCGCTGGTGCGGCAGAAATTGAAGACCATGGTCACCGATCCAGCCCGCGTACGCAGGACCGATCCTGGCAATCCCGATGTCTGCCCCGTCGGCGACCTGCACAAGATATTCAGCGACCGGGCTACCATCACCAAAGTTGATGTAGGCTGCCGTTCAGCGGGAATCGGATGCATCGAGTGCAAGAGCTGGGCCGCCGATGCGCTAGTTAGCATTTTGAATCCCATGCAGCAGCGCCGAAGAAAATATGAGGAAAATCCACGCCTCGCCTGGGATATTCTGGAAGCAGGCACGGCGCGCGCCCGTAAGGTTGCTAGCGCTACTATGGATGAGGTCCGGGACTCGATGAACATGTCTTTGGAATACGAAGCTCCAGCGAAGCTTGAGACGACCAATCGGAAGCAGTAAATATGCCTCAGAATCTGAAGCTCGTATCGGATAACCCGCCGTCGCCGACGTCCGCGCCAACCCCGGCCGGCCAGCAATCGAATACCCGGGAAAGCGATTCCCCTTTTGCCGTCACCGTCGGCGATGTTTACGAGGGCCCCCTGGATTTGCTACTCGACTTGATTCGCAAGCAGGACATCGACATCTACGACATCCCAATCGCCAGAATCACCGCACAGTATCTAGCCTACGTCGAAAAATTGCGTGAGCTGGATGTGAACATTGCCGCAGACTTTATTTACATGGCTGCTGTATTGATCCATATCAAGTCGAAGATGCTTCTACCGCGAGACCCAGATGCCGCAGCCGAAGCCGAAGACGATCCCCGCGCGGAATTAGTCAACCGGCTGCTCGAGCACGAAAAATTCAAGTCTGCGGCGCAAATGCTGATGCAGAAGCAGCAAATCGAAGACGCCGTGTGGTCCAACCCAGCGCTCAAAGATTTCAAGGACGCCGAAGGCACAGACCCCGAAATTGCCGCCGACGTGATTGACCTGGTGAAAACCTTTCAGCAAATCATGGAGCGCGCCCGCTCGCGCCCCATGATCCAGGTGGATGAGGAAACCGTCAACGTCGGTCAGATGATCGAGTATCTGCAGCGGCGCCTGTCTCTGGAGGACCGCCCCATCCGCCTGAAACAACTGTTGCGTAACGTCAATTCGCGGCAGGCGCTGGTTTGCATGTTTCTCGCCCTGCTGGAAATGGTGCGCCTGCAAGCTATCCAGTTGCGCCAAGATCGCCTATTTGGTGAGATTCTGGTCCGTAAACACACCGGCTTCGAAGCGATCATGGCCGAGCAGGTAGCAGTTCGCGACGATTGGAGGTAGGACACCAGTGGCTAGTTGCTAGTGGTCAGTGGCTAGTGGTTAGTTTTTTCTGTAGATTGCAGTCGTGGTACCTGACGAAACGAACGAGAGAGATGGCGTCGGGAACCACCTAGAAGCAGCGCCGGCGCGCGAAACAACTTAGCCCAGCGCTTCAGCGCTGGGAGGACATCGGGACACGCGGGACGGGTCACAAACAGCATGAGTCTAAAAGCCAAACTCGAAGCCATCATCTACGCGGCGGAAACTCCGATCACGTTGGACCATATTTTCCAACTGGTAAAAGAATCCGTCATCAGCGACGGCGCCCCCGACGAAGCCGAGGCCAAATCTGTTGTCCGAGCAACTCTGGAAGATCTGGTTGCGGATTACAGCACCACCGACCATGGCGTCGAAATCCGTCAGGTCGCAGGCGGATATCGCATGTCCACCAAGCCCGAGCATCACGATGTGGTGCGTATCTTCGCCAAAAGCCTGAAGCCCCCGATCCGCCTCTCGCTGCCCGCACTCGAAACCCTAGCCGTCATTGCCTATAAGCAGCCCGTCACCGTCCCCGAGATCAGTGAGATTCGTGGCGTGGATTCCAGCGGCGTCATTGGCACCCTGCTCGACCGCAAGCTGATCACAACCGCAGGCCGAAAAGCGGTCGTGGGACGTCCCATTCTTTACCGCAGTACAAAAGAATTCCTGCTGCGCTTTGGCCTCAAAGACGTCAGTGAACTGCCGAGCATGGAGGAATTTGAAAAGCTGGTAGCGGAATCTTTTCAGAGTGATCTGCTCCCTGTGGACGATCAAACAGCCGATTCGACGCCCGCAGAAGACTCCGTTCCACCCGACTCTTCACTCGGCGAAGGGGCTGAACAAGAGGCAGACCTCCAGTCTGTGGAAGCCGCCGAAGATGAAGGAATGGCCACAGCCGAACAGCGCGATCGCGGTGAAAATGATCCCGCTGCCTGAACCCCGCGCTGCACACCGCATATCCAAAGGTTGTTAACCCATGCCCGCCGAACGTCTGCAAAAGATCATTGCCGCAGCCGGAATTGCTTCGCGCCGCAAAGCCGAGCAGCTAATTACCGGAGGCCTCGTCTCTGTGAACGGGAAAGTTGTCACCGAACTGGGCAGCAAGGCCGAAGCCGACAAAGATCACATCCGGGTAAACGGTAAACTTCTACACGGCGCGGAGCGGCACGTCTATGTCGTCATGAACAAACCCAAGGGATACGTCACCACTCTCAGCGATCCCGAGCGCCGCCCCACAGTTATGGATCTATTACGAGGCGTGGGCGCGCGTGTCTATCCCGTGGGGCGGCTCGATTATGCAAGTGAAGGCCTGCTTCTGCTCACCAATGACGGCGAATTCGCCAACCGCCTGATGAAAGCGGCATCGCATGTGCCCAAGACCTACATGGTGAAGCTTGCCGGCACGCCTTCCGTCGAGGGTCTCTCGCGATTGCGTTCCGGTCTGTTCATTGCTGTTCCAGGCGGTAGGAGAGCGAAAACCGCCCCAGCCAAGGTTCGTCTGATTCGCGAAGCCAATAATCCCTGGTATGAGGTCACGCTGATTGAAGGACGGAATCGCCAGATCCGCAAGATGTTTGAAGAAATCGGACACCACGTGGAAAAAATCAAGCGTGTCCGCTACGGACCGCTGGAGTTGGATGTACACCCCGGAGAATTTCGCCGCCTGACACCGCAGGAAGTCACTCGACTGAAGTCTGCCGCTAAATAATTTTTCTCATCTTCGCGCCAGCTGGATAGCTGTGAGAAACCATCTCGTCCGCGACCATCGGCAATCTCGCCGCGCCATACAGTCCCGCGTCACTTCCCAACAGCGCTCGAGTGACGATCGTCCTCGTCGGCCCGCCCGGCTCCACTTGAGCTGACGCTCCCTGTTCTTCGCCAGGCACCGAAGGCGGAGCTGTTGCTGCATACACCATCGATCGTTTCCGCAACTCGTCAAAAATGGCGGGCGAAAACGCTTCCCAGGCGCTCGACACTCCGCCGCCGACCACATACATCGGCAGATTGAGAGCATTCACCAGATCGGCAATCACGATTCCCAGTGCGTGCCCTACACGGCGGAAGATTTTCTTGGCTTCCTCGTCTCCCTGTATGGCCAGGTTGTACACCGCCTTGGCGCTGAACTCCGGATTCGCACTGGCGGCATGGGAGAGCCCTGGCGCAATGTGCTGCTCGATTGCCTCGCGCGCCATGCGCACCACTGCCGTGGCAGAAGCATACTGCTCCAGGCATCCTCGGTTTCCGCACTTGCACTGCACTCCTTCCGGCTCGACTGTAATATGACCGAACTCGCCCGCCATGCCTGTCATGCCGTGCCATATAGCTCGCCCAAACACGATTCCTCCACCCACGCCGGTGCCGAGCGTCAACATGGCCATGTCGTCTACGTTGCGGGCCGCCCCCAGCCAGTTCTCGCCGAACGCAGCCGCGTTGGCATCGTTTTCCAGAATCACTCGTGTGCCGAGCATTTGCTCAATTTGCGTTCGCACCGGCGATTCCGCCCATCCCGGCAAATTAGGCGACTCGCGCAACGTGCCGGTCTTCATGTCGATAATTCCCGGCACACCGATGCCAATGCCTTGTAGGGCGCCTGATCCCTCATACTTGTGAGCCAAATGGCGGATCGCTTCGCACATGTCATGAATCACACGATCCCTGCCCAAAGCCACCTGCGTGCCTAACGTGACCTTTTCCAGCAGGACTCCGTGCTCATCCACCGCCGCAATGCGCAGGTTCGTTCCGCCGAGATCAACGCCAATCGAGAAGTCAGCCATAGGGAATACTGATTTTCAATTTCCAATTGCCGATTGCCGATTTGAAATCCAAACCCGTATAAACGTCAAGGTAGCGCCGGCGTCCCGCCTGCCTATGTCGTCAAATCGTCAGTTGGAAATCGGAAATCGGAAATGTCACGTCTGGCACTTTGGACAATAATGGCTACTGCGCCCCGCAATGACGATCCGCTTGATAAGTGTCTTGCACCTGAGGCACCGTTCGCCCTCGCGTCCGTAAACTCGGTGCTCCAATTGAAACGATCCTTCCTGCCCATCGGAATCCACATAGTCAGACACTGACGATCCGCCCAGCGCAATGGCTTCCCTCAGCACTTCCTGCACCGACTTGTAGAGACGCCGAAGGTTCTCTCTCGTGAGCGACGCCGCTCGTCGTCGAGGACGAATACCTGCCCGGAACAGCGACTCATCCGCGTAGATATTTCCCACTCCCCGCAACAACTTTTGGTTCAGCAGCGCGCTCTTGATCGGCGTCTTGCGTCCGCGAAAGAGGCTGATAAAGCGGTCGAGTGTGACATCGAGCGGTTCGCAGCCACCGACGTCAAAATCGCGCGCCACACTCAGCCGTCCAAACCGGCGTGGGTCCACGAACCGCAATTCGCGCCCGGATGCCAGTTTCACCACTGCGTGTGTGTGTTTCGCGATTTCCGCATCGGGTTTGCAAACCAGCATACTGCCAGTCATCCCCAGATGCACGATCCACTGGGCTTTCGCGCCTGATCGTCTTCCCGATCGCCGTCCGCGGGCCCTCCGCGCGCTGCCTCCACCCACCAACTCGAACACTATGTGCTTTCCCATGCGACGCACATCCGCAATCCGCCTGGATTGAAGAGTGGCCGTAATCTCGGCCGCCGTTGATTTCAATGGCTCCGGTTTCGATCCTAGCCAAACTGACTCAATAAAATCGCCGGTCACGCGGCTCGCCAGACCGCGGGCAATCGTTTCGACTTCCGGTAGCTCAGGCATGGAAAATCAGTTTACAAGCTTCTGGGGATCAGGCGATTGCGGATTCTGAGAACTGAGAACTAAGCCCTGAGATCTGAAACCCACAAACCAGATTGCCCTTCCACCACCCCGCAGGTTATCATTTCCAGTACACACCTGCTCCTACATCCCAGCCATTCAGCAACTGCGCAGTTTTTATTGCGGGCAACCAGTGTGTGCGACCCCCGGGAAATGCGGCTCGGCCTGTTTTAACGCGAGGCCGAAGCCGCGCCAGTCTGTAAACGGAGTGAACTTTTGAGCAAAGTGAGAACTGCGGTCATCGTCGGCGCGCAATGGGGCGACGAAGGCAAGGGCAAGATTGTCGACGTGCTCTCCGACAATTTTTCCATCGTGGCGCGCTACGCCGGAGGCCACAATGCCGGGCACACTGTCATCATCAAGGGTAAGAAATTCATCTTGCAGCTGGTTCCTTGCGGCGTATTGCGTTCCGGCTGCCGCAGTGTGATCGGCAATGGGGTAGTGCTCGATCCCATGGCTTTTCTGAAGGAAGTTGCTGCGCTTCGCGAAAACGGAGTGAAGGTGGACGGCAATCTGTTCGTGAGCAACCGCGCTCAGGTAATCCTGCCCTATCACCGCATGATTGAGCTGGCTTCTGAAAACGCGCCCGGACGGGTGAAGATCGGCACCACGTCACGCGGCATCGGCCCTGCCTACGAAGACAAAATGGGGCGTCGCGGCTTGCGCGTCGCTGATCTGCTTGACCTCGGTCTCTTGAAAACGCATATCGAAAACGCCTGCCGCGAGAAAAATATGATCGCGCACGCGCTATTCAATTCCGAACCCCTGGATTCCGACAAGATGTATCAGGAATATGCTCAGGCTTCGGCCCAAATTGCTCCCCTTGTATCTGACACTGCGGCGTTACTGAACCAGGCTCTAGCGGAAGGCGAATCCATCATGTTTGAAGGGGCGCAGGGCACCATGCTCGACATCGACCACGGAACTTATCCCTTCGTCACTTCTTCCAGCGCTACTTCCGGTGGTGCCGCCATTGGCACCGGTGTTGCGCCGAACGCAATCGACAGCGTCATCGGCGTCACCAAGGCGTACTGCACGCGTGTGGGTGGCGGCCCCTTCCCCACCGAAGCGCTGGATGCCACCGGCGACTTGCTGCGGGCGCGTGGCAATGAATATGGCGCGGTGACGGGACGTCCCCGGCGCTGTGGCTGGCTGGATTTGCCACTGTTGCGTTACGCTGGCATGATTAACGGTATCTCCTGGCTGGTCGTGACCAAGCTCGATGTGCTCGACGAACTGGACCAGATTCCGCTTTGCATGGCTTACACCATCAATGGTCGCAGTACGACCGAGATTCCGGCCCAATCCAGTGTCTATGATCAGATCAAATGTATCTATGCGAAAATGCCTGGCTGGCGTACTCCCACTCAGGGGATCACGAAGGTTGAGAAACTGCCCAAAGCAGCCCGTGAGTATCTGGCTTTCCTCGAGAAGGAAAGTGGAGCTCGCATTGGCATGATTTCAACCGGCCCCGGACGGGAGCAGACCATCTTCGTCGATGAGTTTGCCGACGAACTGAAGACGTTGGCCGAACGAAAAACTAAAGCAACTAAAAATCTAAAAAGGAGCAGCAAGTAATGGTCGTTTTGGCGGTCACGTGGATCGCAAAGGTAGGTCGTGAGGCGGAAGTGGAAAGCATATTCTCCAAGCTGACCGAAGCATCACGCCAGGAACCAGGCTGTGTGACTTACCAAGTGCACCGCCACAAAACCGAGCCTCGCCGATTCTTCATTTACGAGCAATATAAGGATGACGCCGCGCTTGAAGCTCATCGCGCAGCCCCCCACTTTCTTCAATACGCTCGCAAAGAGTTGCCCCGGATCGCCGATCGTGTCGAAGGCGTGGTGTATGAGCCACTAGGCTGAAGCAGCGCCGACCTATTTCCCCTTGTCGGCCATCAACACCCCGCCGGACGCGTAACTTTCGCTCGCAACTTCATGGAACGCAACTACGACGGCTTCCCGCCGAGCGCCCGCCTCTTCGATCATCGCGTCGGTAATACGCTGTGCCAGCTTGCGTTTCTGATCGGCCGTGCGGCCGGTCAACATCGTGATTTGAACCAACGGCATGAAAGCTACTCCTAGCGAACCTTCGGTCTTGGCACGAACCTACTAACAGCGATTATTTCGCCAGCTCGAATCCCGCGAAGAAAAAACCCAACTCAAATCTTGCTGTGTCCTCGGCATCCGATCCGTGAATGGCGTTAAATTCGATGGTCGAGGCCCATTTCTTGCGGATCGTACCCTCCTCCGCGTTGGCGGGATTGGTCGCGCCCATGAGCTTGCGCAGATCGGCGATGGCATTCTCCTTCTCCAGCGCCAGCACCACGATCGGTCCGCCAGACATGAAATTGGTCAGCGAGTTGAAGAAAGATTTGCTCGCATGCACGGCGTAGAACTGCTCTGCCTGATGCTTCGAAATCTCCAGCATCTTCATAGAGAGGATGCGGAAACCGTGTTTTTCGAATTGCTCAATGATGTCGCCGACCGCGTTTTTGCGCACCGCGTCCGGCTTGATGATGGTAAGAGTACGTTGCAGTGTCTTCATTATTTGGTTTTCTTGATTTTCGATCTTAACTTCGCCACTTCATGAATTACGCTCGCGCAGTCACGCCCAAAGCCGCGATCACAGTCTCACCAATGTCAGCCGGAGACCTGGCCACGTGAATCCCCGCGGCTTCCATCGCCTTGATCTTCTCAGCAGCCGTTCCCTTGCCGCCGGAAATAATCGCTCCCGCATGGCCCATGCGGCGTCCCGGCGGCGCAGTCTGCCCCGCGATGAATCCCACTACCGCCTTCCTCATGTGAGTCTTCACATACTCCGCCGCGGTTTCTTCAGCGTCCCCACCGATTTCGCCGATCATCACTACCGCCTCGGTCAGCGGATCCCGATTGAACAGCTCAATTGCATCCACGAAATTCGTGCCAATTATCGGATCCCCACCAATGCCGATTGCCGTCGATTGCCCAACCCCACGAGTGGTGAGTTGATAAACTGCTTCATAAGTAAGAGTTCCGGAGCGCGAAATAATCCCCACTGGTCCCTCGCGATGAATGTGGCCCGGCATGATTCCGATTTTGCAGTGTCCCGGCGAAATAATGCCCGGGCAATTGGGCCCGATCAGCCGCGAGCGCCGGTTCTGCAAGAACTCCCAGGCGCGTACCATGTCCAGCGTCGGAATGCCTTCGGTAATGCAGACAATCAATTCCACCTCGGCGTCGGCGGCCTCCATGATGGCGTCGGCCGCATACGGAGGCGGGACAAAAATGACCGACGCGTCCGCCCCGGTCTTGTCCACCGCTTCCAGCATGCTGTTGAAGACGGGCCAGCCTTCATGCGTGGTTCCACCTTTTCCCGGCGTAACCCCACCCACAATCTGGGTGCCGTACTCCGCGCAAGTCTTGGCGTGAAATGTCCCTTCCCTCCCCGTCAGTCCCTGCACGATTACCCGCGTCGATTTATCTACAAGAATGCTCATGACGCCCTCGCCGCCGCCACTACTTTCTCAGCCGCGTCCTTCATCGTCTCCGCCACAATAAAATTTAATCCCGACTGCTTCAAGATCTCGCGTCCCGCCTCGACGTTCGTCCCTTCCAGCCGCAACACCACCGGCAACTGAATATGAGTCTTGCTAGCGGCTTCGACGACACCTTTCGCCAGCGTGTCCACACGCAGAATGCCACCAAAAATGTTAATCAACACGGCTTTCACATTCTTGTCGCTAAGCAGGATTTCGAACGCATGCGTCACCTGTTCCGCATTCGCCCCTCCACCAACATCCAGAAAATTTGCGGGCATACCGCCAGCGTACTTGATGATATCCATGGTGGCCATGGCCAGCCCCGCGCCATTCACCATGCAGCCCACATTTCCATCGAGCTTGATGTAATTCAGGTTGTACTTCGAAGCTTCCACCTCAAGCGGGTCTTCCTCAGTGATATCGCGCAGTTCGCGAATATCCGGATGGCGGAAGAGCGCATTGTCATCAAAATTAATCTTCGCATCCAGTGCGAACAGCCGGCCGTCGGTACACGTGACAAATGGATTGATCTCCATCAGCGAACAGTCAGTTTCCGCAAATGCCTTGTACAAGCTAGTCATGAATTGCACCGCGGAATTGAGCTGCTGCGGCTTCAGACCAAGCGGGAAGGCCAGTTTGCGCGCCTGGAAACCTTCCAGACCCAAGCCAGGGTCAATGTATTCCTTGAGAATGGCCGCAGGATTTTCCGCCGCCACCTGTTCAATTTCCATTCCACCTGCGGCCGACGCCATGAACACCGGCCTGGCTTCGGTTCGATCAATAACGATTCCCAGATAAAGCTCTTTTTCAATGGGCAAAGTCTCTTCGATCAGCAACCGTCGCACGATACGGCCTTCGGGCCCAGTCTGATGCGTGACCAGTTTCATTCCCAGCATTCTCGCTGCAATCTCGCCCGCTTCCTTCACCGACTTCGCAATCTTTACCCCACCGCCTTTGCCCCGCCCACCCGCATGAATTTGGGCCTTCACCACGACTCCTGAAGCTCCGGCGCCAAAGAGATGTTGCGCGGCGGCTTCGGCTTGCTCGGCCGTCTCGGCCACTTCGCCGCGAGGCACAGCCACACCATACTTTTTCAGGATGCCTTTGGCCTGGTACTCATGAATCTTCATAATGATTCAATTCCAGATCGGCAGGACCGTGCTTGCGGCGTACCACTGCGGCAGCAAACTTTTGATTTTATCTCAAAACACTACGAGCCTGCCCGTACCCTTCCCATTTTTCGAAGCTGAGGGTTTCCTACCAGTCACGATTTTCGAAGGCGAGGGTGCCCCACCCTTCGCGTTTTTCGAAGGGTGGGACGATGGCTGGAGCAGCGCCGTCCACGCTCTTAGGATTGTGGAAGCTTGGGCTTCACCTCTGTCGGGCTCACGTGGAAGAACGGCCCTTCAGGGCCGCGTAAGCCCTTCTAAATGACCGAGCTTCAGCTCCAGCCCACCTCAACTTTCTATCTCATTGTACGTACATTCGCGTACTAACAAAACGTTCCCCGTGGAACGTTTCTCCACTTTGTCAGACAGCCGGAATTGTCCCGCAATGCTACCCTTATACCCGTCCCATGATCCTCCACGCCCTCCACCGCATCGCCAACCATCGCAAATCACTCTCCCGTGAAGAAGCTCGTGCGGTCATGTCGCAGATCCTTGCCGGCGAGTGTACCGACGCGCAAATCGCAGCCTTGCTTGTGGCTCTGCATATGAAAGGCGAGACTGTCGAAGAGATCGTCGGTTTCGCCGAAGCCATCCGCGCGGCTGCAACGCCCTTGACCATTCATCAGAACTCAACGCTGGACGTGAGTGGCACGGGGCGCGATGCGCTCGTGGATACCTGCGGCACCGGCGGCGACGCCAGCGGGACGTTCAACATTTCTACCGCAACGGCGTTCGTAGTCGCAGGTGCAGGCGTACGCGTTGCCAAGCACGGCAACCGAAGCGTGACTTCGAAATGCGGCTCCGCGGATGTGATGGAATCACTTGGCGTGAAGATCGATCTGCCTCCCGCGCGACTTACTAGTTGTTTGGAAGAGGTTGGCATGGTATTTCTTTTCGCTCCTGCCTTGCACTCGGCGATGAAACATGTACAGAGTGCTCGCCGTGAACTCCGGCTGCGCACCGTCTTCAATCTATTAGGTCCGCTCACCAATCCGGCCCACGCCTCCGCGCAAGTTGTCGGCGTATATTCCGCTGAACTAGTAGAGAAGCTCGCGGAAGCGTTGAGCATGTTGGGTCTGCATCGTGCGCTGGTTGTCCATGGGAGCGATGGCCTGGATGAAATCACCGTCACCGGTCCGACCCGCATTGCGGAAGTCCGCGAAGGAACGGTCAGAACTTACGAAGTGACGCCAGAAGAATTCGGAATAAGACGAGCGCCAATTGAAGACCTCGCGGGAGGAGACGCCGCCGCTAACGCCGCAATCATCCGTGAGATTCTGAGTGGAAAGAAATCAACCCGCCGGGATGTCGTCCTATTGAATTCGGCGGCCGCACTGCTGGCGGCGGGCAAGGCTAATTATCTGGCCGATGCAGTGGCACCGGCGGCTCAGGCTATCGATTCGGGAGCCGCAGCCGCCAAACTTAATGCGCTAGTGCAGTTCACTAACAGATAATGTTCAGGAGTTGCAAAAGCCGGCCAGCTTACTTTCCCGCCGACTCTTTCTTCAGCCGTTCGATTTGCTGGAGATGGCCGGCGCCATGCCCCGACATCTTCTCAATCATCTCGGCCACAGTCACTTCCCGTTGCAATTCGGGATGGAACGCCGACTTGCCTAGATCTGCCGGCTTCAGGCGACGCAGTAATCGCAGGTTGGAATGCCGGTTCAGTCCATAGAGCGCTACGAGTTCTGCGGGCGGAGTCTCGATGTAGCCGAGGTTGCGCGCCCAGTCGTCCCCATCCATGGGAGCGATTACAGGCTTCTTGTCAGCAAGCATCTGTCGGATGCGATACGCGTATACAACTTCAATGTCGGCCAGGTGGCCCAGTACTTCCAGGATGCACCACTTGTCGGGCGAGGGCTTGTAGCGCAGAATTTTGTCCGGCAATCCAGACACGGCTGCCGCAATTTGTTTAGGGCTTTTTTCCGCTGCTTCGAGGTGCTGCTTCAGTTCTGCTTCGTTCATGGGCGCTCTCACTTAATTTCAACTTTTTGCATCCACTCCACGACCTCAACGTTCCAGCCCAGCTCCTTCTTCATGGTATCGCGCAATTGCGTTGATGCGGCTGGTTCCCCGTGCACAAGATACGTGACCGCGGGTTTGCGCGGAAAAGTGTGTAGCCATTGCAGCATTTCCGGAGTATCGGCGTGGTCGCTGAACTGTTCGAATGCTGCTACCTGCGCGCGGATGGGAACTATCTGGCCGAATATCTTTACCTCGGGCGCTCCACTTTTTATTGTGGCCCCGCGCGTACCTGGCGCCTGGAAGCCGATGAAGATGACCGTATTCTTTGGATCAGGAAGTCGTTGCGCGAGGTGATGCTGGATGCGTCCGCCGGTCACCATGCCGCTGGAGGAAATAATAATCAAGGGAAACTTATTCTCATTGATCTTCTTCGACTGTTCGGGAGTGGAAGCGAAGGTGACTCCAGGCCAGTTAAGGGGTGAGCCATATTGCTTGATGAGCTGACGAGTCTCCTCGCTGTACTCTTCGGTGTGTTTGAGAAAAATCTGTACCGCCTTGATGCCCATCGGGCTGTCGCAATAGAGAGGAATGCGTGGGATTTGCCCTGCCTCCATCAACTGCTTAAGGATGAACAAGAACTTCTGGGTTCGCTCCACCGCAAAAGCTGGGACGATGACGCTGCCGCCGCGCTCGACCGTTTTACGAATCAGCGCCGCCAGTTCGGGACGTGGGTCGCTCGTGGGATGCTGCCGGTTGCCATAGGTTGATTCCATTACCAGGACATCCGCTATCTCGCCTTCGGTTGGGCCAGAGCGAAGTACTTTTCCTGGATCAGGATCACGCACCCGTCCAAGATCCCCAGTGAAAAGCAATTGCCGGGACTGTCCATTCGTGGTTAGCTTCAGCTCCACCATCGACGACCCTAGAATGTGGGCGGAGCGCACGAAGCGAAAGGAAATCTCTGGTGAGAGTTGTTTGCTTTCCTCAAACCCTAGCGGGCGGAAGTATTGCAGGCAATCTTGTGCTTCTTCGAACGTGTAGAGCGGCAGCGCTGGGTTGTGTTTCGAGCTTTTGGTTTTGTTATAGAACGCTGCGTCTTCTTCCTGCAGGTGGCCGGAATCCGGAAGAATAATTCCGCAAAGATCGATCGTGGACGAGGTCGCATAAATTGGGCCACGAAATCCCTGCTTGACCAACCGGGGAATCCAGCCGCAGTGGTCGAGATGGGCATGAGTAAGCACCACCGCATCGATTTCGTTTGCAGGCACGGGAGAATTCTGCCAGTTGCGGTCACGCCATTCTTTTGGCCCCTGAAACATTCCGCAATCAATCAAAGTTTGAAGGCCATTTTTTCCGCCACCGTCCGATGAAGTATTGATGAGGTGCTTGGATCCGGTAACCGTTCCGGCGGCACCGAGGAACTGAATATAGGCCAATGAATCCTCCGATATGAGATGCAGTTCGATTTTAATATTCAGGATTATTTCGTGCCGGGATTGATCTTAAATATATTGTTGGTCATGTCCCTCTCCGGCACACTGCCGTCATTGACGATAACTTCCTGGGGTGTCCCGGGAGCTTCGATGCGGAGCACGCTCTTGGACTTCGCATGCACCTCGAGAAGACGGATAATTTCGCCGCCTTCCATGCGCAGGGTCACGGGCACCTGCGCGCCGGCTTCGCCAAGATTCTCGACGGTGACGGTTACCACGTAGCCGCCACCTACAAGTGGCCGTGGATATGCCGACTCCACGCGAAAATCTGGCAGGCCACGGTCGCGATATACCCAATCGTCGAAGAACCATTCAAGATCTCGTTTAGATTGCGCTTCGATCAGGCGCTGCACGTAGGATGGCTCTTTGTCCTGCTCCGGACGATAAAGGGCCAGCGTTTTTTTTAGTGCTTCCTCGCCAAGCATGTCGCGCAGCATCCACCAAACATACATTGCCTTACTGCGATAGAACTCCTCGCGTGAGGTGGCGATCAGCGACTCGTTCGCGGACGTACTCGAGCCGCGCTCGGCGGCTAATGATCTCTCGGCGTCCACGAGGGCGGTGCGATGTTGGGCCATAAAATCGAGCGCTGCCCGGCGTCCGCTCTGTTGCTCGAGATATGCCGCCTGAGCAAAGTGCGCGAGCCCTTCGTAAATCCAAGGACGCGGAGACAGAAATGCCGAATGGGTAAGTTGGTGAACTACGGTCAGGCCTGCAATCCGCGAGTCACTGTTGAGCGGTGTCATCAACATGTTGCCACTTTCAAATGGCGATGCTTTGGCGTCAGCAAGCTCCACAATTTTTATTTTTCCGCGGGGAGTGCCGAACCATTCTTTAACAAAGGGCAGAGCTAACTCCGTCGCGAGTTCGTAGTTTTCTGCCGCCGGTTTGTGTTCAGGAAAATAGTGTATGTCGAGCGTCGGCTGATTCAGAACCGAGTAGGGCGCGACGGCAAATGTAGGAACCGTGGCAGCGAGGAATTCGAAGGAACAATCGATCGAGGTGATCTGCCCGCGTCCGGCTTCAATAGAACCTGGCTTGCATGACTCAGCATTCACGGCGAGTTCCAATGGAGAATCCGTGGCACTGACTACTTCGAAATGAATCTGCACGTTCGATGCCCCTTCGCGCGTCTTCCACCTGGCCAGCGTTTCGAACAAGCTGTTCCCTTCCGACAGATTGGCAGATTCCACGCCTACCGGATACCAAGCTACATATCCAATTCCGCGAACAGCTGTGAACGACGTGCCGATCTGATCCCAATCGCTGTGCTTGGCTAGCTCCTCTGGCACACCGATCCGAGTCAGACGTGTTGTATCAAGTGGGATAACACCTTCGTAGCCAATCTCGAGCTCTAGCTTTGCTTTCGAAGGAATTTCCTGAGGCAAAGTTACGATTGCTTCGGAAAGTGCACCCCTGTGATCGATATCCGAGGTGTAGGGCTGAGAAACAAACTGCACGGCTTTGCCAGCGAGCTTGATGGAGCTCCAGTCCAGGGTTGACGAAATCTGTAGAGACACATTTTTCTGGGGAGCAGTCGAATCATTGCGCAAAGTAATCTGTCCGCGCACCGCGAGGCGCTGCTGCCCGGGTTCAATCCGCACATCCAAGCGGTAGTTAGTGAAAGTGAAGGCCTCGCGGTCGAGGGCAGCAGCCGGGAGCAGGAAGACAAACAGGATACAGAGGACGTGGAGCAACTTCATTTCGAATCCGCAGTTGCTTTTTGCTGACGCTGGCGCACGATTTCGTAAAGCACGACTCCCGCGGCCACCGATACGTTTAGCGACGGCACCTTTCCCAGCATGGGGATGGAGATCAGAAAATCACATTTCTTGCGGACCAGCTCGTGCACGCCCTTGCCTTCGGCACCAAGCACAATGGCGCAGTCCATTTTGTAGTCGAGCGAATCATAATTTTGGGGCGCACGTTCATCGAGGCCAACAATCCACAAATTTTTGGACTTCAATTCTTCCAACGTGCGTCCGATGTTCGTCACCTTGGCAATGGGCAAATGTTCACTGGCGCCGGCGGAGGCTTTGGTCACGGTAGGAGTGACTCCCGCGGCCCGGCGCTCAGGAATGACGACGCCGTCGGCGCCCGCAGCATCCGCAGTACGGAGAATCGCGCCCAGGTTGTGTGGATCTTCCACGCCGTCGAGCACGACTACCAGGGAAAATTGGCCTCGCTTGGCTGCTACTACGTCGTCGAGATCGTTATATTGCTTGCCCGAAGTGACGGCAACCACGCCTTGATGGGCGTTATTTCCGGCCATGCGATCGAGTTCCGGGCGCGGGACAAACCGCACGGCCACTCCCTGGCGGCGGCACTCGTCCACCACACGCTGCAAACGCAGGTCGTGGCGTTCTTTGGCAACGCCTACCCATTCAAAGGAGCGTCCACGAGCTTTCAGTGATTCTGTGACGGCATTGATGCCGTAGATAAAATTCATCGCTGATTAGTTTACTGCGTTGACTCGTTTTCGCGGGGAAGCGCGGACAATTCGTGCCCTCCCTCCCCAGCGCTGAAGCGCTGGGCTAAATTATTTCGTCCTCCGGACTGGGCCGTTGCTGCCCCACGCTGAAGCGCGGAGAATGAATTGTTTCGACGGGCGAGTTGCTATGCGTACAGTTTTCATCCACTCCACTCCCACCCGCACTGACAGCGGACAGTCTTCCAGAGATTAGTTTTATAAAGAATGTTGCGGCATAGAGCGCATGTTCTCATCCACATAATCGTCTCCCTTCTCACTTTGCTGCATTCGCCAGAATGGTTGGAGTGGCTTCCTGTGGCGCTGGCAGATCAGCCAGCAGATCGCAGGGAGGTTTTTCCCGCTGTCCGAATTTGTGTTGAACAACATTGACAACGTGCAACGCGATGCTCTTGAATCCACCGGCGGGTTCGTGTTCGTCCACGTCAGAAGATTTGTGAGCGTTCAGGCCGACAGTGCGCGTGGGATCTTCCGGGTCGAGATGAATTTCGAAACCGGGCTGGCCGTGTCCGTAGGTGCTGGCGTAGCGACCGCCTCCAATCCATCGGGGAAACTTCCAGAAACGCTTGAGCCTGGGCATGACGCCTCGCATGTCCTCACGAAACACGAAAAACACGCGGATGCGATAGCTGGGTTCTAGGTGTACTTCCTGGATCAACAAGTACGCATCCAGCCGATCCCGACGGGCCAGTCGAGTGACCACTTGATCCGCACACTCGCATTGACGGTCATATTCGCCGCGCGGCGGCCTTAGCTTCAGCACTGGATGAAATTCGGAGGCCAACCCACCGGAAGACAAGCTTGCAGTGGTTGGCCAGACAGTTTGGGAACAACCTTCCATCGCGACCAACAAGAGAAAGGCACATACTCCCCTGACACTTCCCCAAGTCCGTTCCATACCGCCTCCTTGGGCGGCGGAAGCCGGGGGGAATTTCGCAGAGGACCTTAGCTGGGGTTATGCGCTGCGCTCGCTCCCGACGGCTTCTTTCGCCGCTGGGCGCGGACTTTGGTTCAGGTGAGAACTCGGCTCAACAGACCAGCAGACGACTGCGAGTCAAACGCGAATCAACATGTAAGTACCTGCTTAGCGCGGAGTTGCGCGATGTGATGGGTGGCGCGCAGAGGGTTTCGAGCGGACATCAACTGGGTAGTTAAGAGGCTGTTAAGAGGGGTGAGACCGGTTGATAGGGATTTTTCCTGACGGAATGGCGACCTTCGCCACCCTATAG
>MNDG01000055.1:0-2963 GCA_001914815.1 Acidobacteriales bacterium 13_2_20CM_55_8 | reverse complement strand
TAAAAGCGCCATCGAGCGGGCTGGGATTCATCTGGAACATGTCGAGGAGACCATCATCGGCAATGCTCGCCAGGCGGGAGGTGGTCCGAATCCCGCGCGCCAGATTTCCATTCGCAGCGGAGTTCCACAGGAAGTACCCGCGTATACGGTGAACAAGGCTTGCGCCTCAGGGATGAAATCGATTGCGCTGGGATATCAGGAGATCGCAACCGGGAATCTGGATTGTGTGCTGGCGGGCGGAACTGAGTCCATGTCGCGACTTCCCTACTATCTTGATGGGGCGCGCTGGGGTTATCGGCTGGGGCACCAGGAACTGGTGGATGGGATGTACCGCGACGGATTTTTCTGTCCCATGGCAAAGATGGTGATGGGCGAAACGGCGGAGGTGCTGGCTGAACAATACAAAATTTCGCGCGAGGAGCAGGATCAGTACGCGCTCTGCTCCCAGAGTCGCGCCTCGGCAGCCAGCCAGTCGGGACGTTTTGATGACGAACTGGTTCCGGTCGTGCTGGAAAGCAAGAAAGGCACACAGACCCTCAACCGGGATGAACATCTTTTCGCTGGAGCCAGCCTGGAGAAGCTGGCTAAATTGGCTCCGGTTTTTTCCAAGTCCGGGACCATTACAGCGGGCAACTCTTCCGGTATTACGGATGGCGCTGCCGCTGTGGTCATCGCGAGCGAATCGTTTGTTAAGACAAATAATCTCAAGCCGCTGGCTCGGATTATGGCTGTGACTTCGGCAGGAGTTGATCCCCGGATCATGGGAATCGGTCCGGTACCGGCGCTGCGAAAAATGGAACAGAAGCACCGGCTTCGCAACGCCGATTTCGATCTAGTGGAATTGAACGAAGCATTTGGGGCACAGGTACTGGCTTGCGACCGCGAACTGCACTTCAATCACGAGAAGCTGAATGTGAACGGCGGCGCGATTGCGTTGGGACATCCTATCGGCTGCACGGGCACACGCATCACGGTGACGCTGCTGCACGAAATGCGTAGGCGCAAGGTGAAGCGCGGGGTGGCGACGCTGTGCGTGAGCGGTGGCATGGGGATGGCGTTGGCGCTGGAGAACGTGGCCTAAGGCCGATATACTTTTGTTTACTGGAGTAACGATGGCATTGTCGGCCGTGATTGTGGATGATGAGCAGTTGGCGCGGGATGAACTCGCCTTTCTGCTGAAAAGCGTGGACGACGTGAATGTGGTGGCGCAGGGGAAAAATGGGGTGGACGCCATCAATCTCATCCGCGAATTTAATCCTGATCTGGTTTTTCTCGATGTGCAGATGCCGGGGCTGGACGGGTTTGGAGTCATCAAGAAGCTGCTCGACAAGAAAATTCCGCTGCCGAAGATTGTTTTTGCTACTGCATTTGACCAGTATGCGGTGAAGGCGTTTGAAGTAAATGCAGTCGACTACCTGCTCAAACCTTTTGATAAGAAGCGGGTGGCGCAGTCGGTGCAGAAGGCGCGGGCCAAACTAGAGACCAGCGGTACTTCGTCGGAGAAATTAGAGACGCTGGTGCGCATGCTGGAGTCGCAGAAGCCGCAGGCGTCCAAAGTTCTGCTGAAGTCGGCGGGCCGGCTTTTTCTAATCAGTCAGAAAGATATTTGCTTCGCTTCTATCGAAGATGGCGTTATCAGCGTGATGACTACTGGTCCCACCGGCATGGAAGGCCAATCGAATTGCCGTACGCTGGAGGAACTGCTCGACAGCCTGGATCCCAATCTTTTTTGGCGGGCGCACCGCTCCTATCTGGTGAATATCAATCGCATCAAGGAAGTTGTTCCCTGGTTCAAGAGTTCGTATCAATTGCGCATGGATGATAAGAAGCAGACTGAAATTCCGGTGAGCCGCGCCCAGACTAAGCGCTTGCGGGAATTGTTCGGACTGTAGAATCTGGCCCAGCTGTCTTTGTCCCAACTATGTACTGTTCCCGCAACAGGCCAAGCCAGGCACCCAAGAGTTTCGAACCCGATACTCTCGTTGCATTCACTTCTGGTTGCGTGTAGATTCAATAGAAGTAGTTCCATGCGGATAATCTGGAAACGGATAGCGTATTTGTGCCTATTGCTGACGCTGTGGTCAGCAGTAGCGGTGGTTGCGCATCACCATTCGAGCGCGACCGACGCGTTGAAATGCTCGGTCTGCATGGCCGCGCATTCCGCAGCTCCCAAGGCTACTTCCAACCTGCCGAAGGCAAGTTCTGTTTGCCTATCCACGTTTCGGCAAGAACCCGTCTCCGCCAAGCAGCGGCTTGTTGCTTTCGCGCTCAGCGTTCGCCCGCCTCCTACCGTCTAGCTTTCAGCGACCAAAAATCTTATTGGATTCGTTCTGTATCCCTATTCTTTTAGGAGGAATCATGCTTGCTTCTTGCAAGAAGTCGCTGGCTTTTATGGTAGTTCTTTATCTGGCGCTGGGGGTTAGTGCTAACGCGCAATCGGGCGGAAGCTCGACGTCAGTGACAGGTACGGTAGTAGACCAAACCGGTGCGGTAGTTCCAGACGCAACCGTGGAGATTCGTAATCCTGTCAGTGCCTTTCAGCGAACCACGAAGACCGACAGTGCCGGGAAATTCGCCATCGCCAATGTTCCGTTTAACCCCTATCACGTGAGCGTAACCGCAGAGGGATTTAATTCCTACTCTCAGGACACTGATGTGCGGTCGCTGGTTCCCGTGAACCTCAGCATCAGCCTGAAGGTAAAGGGGTCGGAGGAGACCGTAACTGTCGAGGCTGCGGGTGGTGATCTGCTAGAGAACGATTCAACGTTTCACACCGATGTGGACCGTGACTTGTTCGACAAGATTCCGCTGGAGAGTTCGTCTTCGTCAGTGAGTTCGTTAATTACCCTGGCGACGCCGGGAATCGCGGCCGATTCCAATGGGCTGTTCCACGGGATGGGCGATCACGCGGAGAACTCATTTTCAGTGGATGGCCAACCGATCACGGATCAGCAAAGCAAAGT
>MNDG01000163.1:34911-54518 GCA_001914815.1 Acidobacteriales bacterium 13_2_20CM_55_8 | reverse complement strand
CTCGAGTGGGTGGAGTGATCGGACGTAAGCGGCTGGTCCGTTCACGTGCTAACCGCAAAATCGCGGGTGTGTGCGCCGGTTTTGCCGAGTATTTTGATCTGGATGTGACGCTGGTGCGGGTGATATGGCTCATCCTCTTATTCTGGCCTCCGTGCATCGGATTGGTGTCGTATCTCATTGCCTGGATTGTCATGCCCGAAGAGCCGGAAATGCATCCAGTGCCTACTGGACAGCAGCAGGTTACGAGCACTTAAAGACCTACTAGCTTTCAAATGACTGCGCGGTGTCTACACATTCTGCAGTTCCGCAACCGCAGCAGGGGATTTGTGCGTCTCAAACACAACGGGTGGTTTTTCGGGGGCGTTGCGCTCGGATTAACTATTCCGATCGCGATACGTATATACGAACGACTGCTGATGCTTGGTGGGGTGCGCCCAATTGTCCGATGGCTGTTCTGGCCGACATCTCTCTTCTTGGACTTCGGCCCCTGGACTGCGCAGAGGTACGAGGTCATTTTTGTTCTGCTACTGATTTTGGGCAATGCTCTCTTATACGGGCTGCTCGCCACGGTGCTTCGTCGTGCGTCTATTGGTGTCGCCATACTGCTGCTGGTTGTAGGCTGGATTGTACTGCCGCCTTCAGACAACACTCTCGTAAAGAGGTTTGCCAAGCATAGAGCTGAATTAGAACAGCTGGTCCAGATGGCTAACCACGATGGGCGGTTTATCCTGATCGCACCTGGTGTAATCAAGACCGTGGACGGTAAGGAGTACGGAGTACATGACGCTCAGAGCGTGCTGGCACCCTCGCGATGGGCCGAATATCAGCGCTTGTTCAAGGCCGTCGGGATGAACGAGGGGCTTAATAGGAATGAGAAAACCGGCGACGTATTCCTGGCTGCACATACCTTGGGTAAAACCGAGGCTGTGGCCACCTACTTCGGATATCTATACTGCACCAATACTGGTGGACGCCCATATAGCTTCCCGCCATGCATGGAAGGCTCGGATTCGGCTGGCGGGCGGAGGTACCGATGGAGGAAGCTTGATTCTGCATGGTACATCTATGAAATCAGAGTACACGGCTCAGACGACTAGCGTAGGAATCGCTGCTAAAGGCTCTGCTGTGTTTTAATCACTCGCCATGATTAGCATTCAAAGCAGTGACGCCCAAATTTCATACGAAATCCTCGGCGTCGGCCCGCCGGTTGTTCTGCTGCATCCTTTTCCCGCTAATCACGAATTGTGGCTACCGGCTGCGCAGCAGTTGGCCGCCCGCTATCGCGTGATTCTCCCCGATCTGCGCGGGCATGGAGACTCCGGCGTGGGTGAAGGCCCGGCGACGATGCCAAAGCATGCTGCCGACATCAGTCGTGTCCTCGATGATGCGAAAGTGGGCCGGGCTGTGTTCGCGGGAGTCTCAATCGGTGGTTACGTGCTATTTGAATTCTGGCGGCGAAACCGTGACCGTGTCTCGGCACTTACCCTGATCGATACGAAAGCCGCGCCAGACACGCCGGAAGGCCGCGCGAGCCGGTTGCAATCCGCCGCCGACGTATTAGAGCGCGGCGTGGAACCATTCATCGAAAGCATGCTGCCCAAACTGTTGGGCGAAACCACTCGCCATGCCCGCCCGGACTTAGTGGAGGCGGCGCGAAAGATGATGTTGAAGATGTCGCCGGAAGACGTCAGCCTGGTGCTGAAGGGAATGGCGGAGCGTCCAGATTCGATTCCTACGCTGAAGACCATCAACGTTCCAACCTTGATTCTTGTGGGCGACGAGGACACGCTCACGCCCGTAGCCGACGCCGAATTAATGAAGCAGAACATTTCCGGCAGTCGGACGAAGATAATTGCAAAGGCCGGACATTATGCGGTCTGGGAACAGTCCGAGGAAGCGGGCCAGGTATTGCGCCAGTTCCTGGACGCGGTCCACGCCGCCTAAGCCCTCAAAAGCGAACAGTCATTCCGTATCCGTAAATCTGTCATCCTGAGCGGCCTTTTCGCGAAGGATCTTACGAAGCGATTAAACCGGCAAGACCGCATACAAGATCTAAGTTGATCAGCATCGCTAAGCTGTCATTGCCACAATTTTCGGCTACAATTCTCGCCATGATTGACACCTTTCTTGTTCCCGAGAAGACGGTGGTAAACGCCAAAGGGGATGGCCCCGCGATCGATGTCAGTAGCGCGGCGAATCGTGTGTTTCTTCTTACCCTGAACATCACGAACATCATCGAGCAACAGTCGCTGGACGTGAGCATTTTTGGGTCAGCCGACGGCGCCGCCTGGAGTCCCAAGCCAATCATGATGTTTCCGCAGAAGTTTTATCGCGCGCAGCATCCGATGCTCCTCGATCTCACCGCACATTCGGAAATTAAATTCGTTCGGGCTCATTGGGAGGTCAATCGTTGGGGCCGCGGCACGGAAACACCGATGTTCGAATTTCACGTCACCATGAGAGAAGTGCCAACCGAGATTCTTAAAGAAGCCGCCGCGGAAGTGAAAGCGCTGGCCTAAGATTTTCTCTGTGAAACTCCTCCCGCCGGCGATTGCGCAATGGCTCAAACAACAACCAAGAATCAGCCTCCCATAATGAATAAGGCCTCCACGGTTGTGATCCGTCCGGCCCGGAACGTCTCCGGTTCTTTACGGCTGCCCGGCGATAAATCCATATCGCACCGCTATGCGATGCTGGCAGGAATCGCGGAAGGGAAAACGCGCCTGGAGAATTTTTCCACTGGAGCCGATTGCGCCAGCACTCTCGCCTGCCTCAAAGCCCTCGGAGTCGATTGGACGCGAAACGGCAACGCTGTGGAGATCGACGGACGAGGGTCGAAACTGCATGCCCCCGTTGTGCCCTTGGATTGTGGCAACTCCGGTTCGACCATGCGAATGTTGAGCGGAATTTTGGCCGGACAGGATTTCAGCAGCGAACTCATCGGCGACGAATCCCTCTCCCGGCGCCCCATGGCCAGGATCATCACGCCGCTGGCATTGATGGGAGCAAGAATATCCTCCGCTGACGGCAACCGTCCTCCATTGCAAATCACCGGTGGACCTCTGAAAGCGATTGATTACGACATGCCAGTGGCCAGCGCGCAGGTTAAGTCCGCGCTGCTTTTTGCCGGCCTGTTCGCCAAGGGGGAGACGCGGGTAGAAGAGCCGGTGACCACGCGGGATCACGGAGAGATGGCGCTGCGCGCCTTCAGAGCCATGGTGAACCAACGAGGCAAAGAAGCGCGAATTGAGGGCGGACAAAAGCTGCGCGCGATCGAGGCGCAAATTCCCGGCGACATATCCAGCGCGTCGTTTCTCCTTTGCGCGGCCGCGTTATTTCCCGGATCTCAATTGGTGATCAACGATCTTCTAATGAATCCAACCAGGAGCCATCTTCTCGATCTGCTGATTTCGATGGGAGCCGGTATCACAGTCACGCAACTGCAAGAACAGCATGGCGAATTGCGGGGCACACTCCAGGTCGAGGGCAGAAGCTTAAGCGGAGCAGTGATCAGCGGCGTCGACAGTGCGGCGCTGATTGACGAAATACCGGTGCTGGCTGCGATCGCTCCGCACACCTCAAGGGGAATCGAAATCCGGGACGCGCAAGAGTTGCGAGTCAAAGAGTCGGACCGGATTGCCGGACTCGCGACCAACCTGCGAGCGATGGGCGCCGAGGTCGAGGAACGCGCCGACGGATTGACAATCCCGGGTAGACAAGAGCTACGCGGAGGGGAAGTGGAATCTTTCGGGGATCACCGCATCGCAATGGCCTTCGCAGTAGCCGCTCTTCGCGCCGAGGGCGAGACTCGGATCCATCAAGCTGACGCGGCGATCATCTCGTACCCAGAATTCTTTGAGGTGCTGGAGAACCTTGTCCAACGCTGAAATCCTAGCTCTGAAAAGCCCAGTGCTGAAAAACCCAGCGCTGAAAAGCCCAGCGAATATTCAGACTGCGCTTTATTCTAAACGCTCCGTCTTGCCCTCGAACTTAACCATCCCCGTCATCTGATTCATTCGCTCGACATGGAGATTGGTGTACAAGCGCTTTGCCTGCTGTCGCGCACGCGAACTGGCAGCGAGCTGGGCCACTCCGTAGCTGTCCTGAAAGGTCGCCATTCCGAGCTCCAGCGGCCGTGGTTCGGCGGAAGGGGTGGCTTCTGCGGGAGACTCAGCTTCTTCTCCGACCTCTACCAATGAATTTGCCGGTCCAAGTGCCAGAGACGGTGTGAATTGCTCCACCGGTCCTGCCGGGACAACGGAAAGGGTCGCGTTGGTTGCACCGGCTACGTTTCCAGCAGTGGCATTGCTCGCTCCCACCGGCGAGGGCGAGACATTTTCGAACGACATCGTGGGAGTCGAAAGCAGGGGAACAAAGGGTTGCGCGTAAACTCCGGGCGGAGCCCAGTTCACGGCATGCCCCGAAATCAAGGTTTCCTGTCCTGCCGCCAGTGCAGGCAGGATGATCGCCACACAGAAAATAGTAAGTTGACGCATATCTCTCCTTCCACATTCCACCGAGAAATAAGATTCTCTGGATAGGGGCCGGGATGTCTGTTTTTCGCACCCCCGCCGGCTTTGGGTGTCGGATCTGGTCTGAGGACAGATCCGAGATCGATCCTTAAGATCTAAGATTCTGAGAACTGAGATCTAAGAGCTGAGATCTGAAATTTTGAGACCAGATCTCAGATCTAAAGTCCACAGTTCTCAGGGTCGGATTTCAGGTTTCTTCGCGGGCACCAGAAACTAGGCACTCGACCCCCCGCTAGCTGCCCACGTACCGAGCGTACAAACTCCGCGCCACGGTCGCATCGGTGGTGCCCTTGATGATCGCGCGACCGTCGGGAAACAGCGTCATCTCATAAGGCTCATGCCAGAACTTCAGCACGAAATCAGTATGTCGGACGGCGCCATGCGGCTTCAGGCGCCTACTCATCTCTGCCAGATCGACAGTCCGTGCACGCTCATGAATCTGCACCGAGTTGCGTCCACATAGAGTGACCTGCGGGCGGTCCTTTCCAGCAAGATGCAAAAATTCTCTCTCACCGCATGTACGACATCCTGCGCGCGGATATGCAGCCGTTACTTCGCTGTGCTGGTTCGACCACAGATCGAACGAAAGCAGAGTCCGCCGTAGCCGTTCCTCGGCTCCCACTAGCAGTTTTATGGCTTCGGTCGCCGCAACTGAGGCCGCCCAGTTCACGGCTGTGTTCAGAACCCCAGCAGTTTCACAGGTCTCAAGCATGCCCCGCGGCGGTTCCGGAAAGATGCACGCCAGGCACGCGGACCTGCCGGGGATGACGTTCATCGTCACCCCATAGCTGCCCACCGCGGCGCTGTAAATCCAGGGAACAGACTGCTGCACTGCAAAATCATTGATCAGATAGCGGGTTTCGAAATTATCCGTTCCATCGAGCATGAGTTGTACGCCTTCGAGTAGTGCCGCAATGTTCGAAGGAGTGAGGTCAGCGACGTGTGGATCAATAACGATCTCGGAGTTGAAAGCGGATATCTTTCGAGCAGCAGCGATCGCTTTGGGCAATGATTCGGCAGCATCGGATTCGTCAAACAGGGATTGTCGCTGCAAGTTGCTGGGTTCAACATAATCTCGATCGATGATGCGAATTGTGCCGACACCCGCGCGCGCCAGCAGGGAAGCCAGCGCCGAACCAGTAGCGCCGCAACCCACGATTGCTACGCGCGCAATTGCCAGTCGGCGTTGCCCTTCCGCTCCGATTCCGCTAAACAGAAGCTGCCGCGAATATCTTTGATCGGGTCCCAAAGAGGTCACCAGTTTCCCGCCTGTAAACCATTATTATAGGTGCCACTGGGCTCCGCGAGCCGAATAGAACATTGCCTACTACCTGCTCATCGAATCAAGTAAGCCTCCACAGCCGCGTTGAGGAGTCTTTTTGCGTTTAAGGGGAGCCCTGCTCAAAAGCGTAACCGTGGTCGCTATCGTCGCCGCCGGAGCCTTGCAGGCCTCCGCCCGCCTACCCGAAGAGTTAGCGCCAACTCCGCCCCAGACCCAGCCCCCAGCGGAAGCCTCACAGCCCAATTTCGAGAGTATCTCCTCGTATGAAGGTCTGACGGTCGCGGACATAAAGATTCCTGAGGTGGCGGAAAGCGATCAGAAACCGCTGCGTCAATTGATCGTGCAGGAAACAGGCAAACCGCTCGATCGTGAAAAGATCCGCGAAAGCATTCAGGCGCTGTACGCAACCGGACGATTTGCCGATATTCGGGTTGAAGCGGAGCGAGATGCGGCCGGCCAAGTCACGCTCAGTTTCGTCACCAGCCCAAACTACTTTATTGGCCAAGTCAACATCGAGGGTACTCCAAGCCGGCCGGCTGCGAATCAGGTTGCCAACGCGTCCAAACTGCCTTTGGGAGAACTCTTCACCCGCGAAAAGCTAGACCGGGCTCTAAAGAACATCAAGCAACTGATGGAAGAAAATGGCTACTACCATTCCTCGATAAATGAGGAAGAAGTGAAACATCCAGAGACCCAGCAAGTGGACATCTTTTTCCGTATCACTCCCGGCCAGCAGGCCCAAGTGGGACGCATGATCGTGACTGGCCATCCTGGATTTTCTCAGGGACAGATCGAAGACATCGCGAAGATGCATCCCGCGGACCCAGCCTCAGCTCAGCGCGTCACTCGCGCTCTGGATCGGCTACGCAAGAAATATCAAAAGCAAAACCGGTTGCTGGCGCAGGTCTCGGTGGCCTCGCGCTCCTATCGGCCGGAAGTGAATGCCGTGGATTACACCTTTCATATCGAACCCGGCCCCAAGGTCGACATCGTGACCGAAGGTTTTAAGATCAGACGCAGCGTGGTTAAAAGGAATGTTCCGGTCTATGAGGAAAATGCGCTGGATGACGATCTGTTGAACGAGGGCCGCCGCAATCTGGTGAATTATCTGCAGAGCCGGGGCTACTTCGAGGCCAAAGTGGATTTGAAGAAACAATCCGATCCGGGCGGGGGAGAACTACGAGTCGTCTACACCATTGACGCCGGCGCACGTCACAAACTGGTGAAGCTGGAGATAACCGGCAACAAATACTTTGCCGACGAACTGCTGCGCTCCAACATACACATTCAGGCCGCGGGGCGCCTTTTCTCGCACGGCCGCTACAGCCAGGCATTGCTCAACGACGATATCCATGGCCTGGAATATCTCTATTTGAACAATGGTTTCCAGCAAGTCAAGATTACAAGCAATGTGGAAGATGACTATCGTGGCCATAAGAACGAGCTTGCCATCACCATCCAGGTGAATGAAGGGCCACAAACCCTGGTGGGAAAACTGCAGATCGTGGGGAACAGTAACTTTACCGAGGACCAGCTTCGTGCAAACATCACCACAGCTGAGGGCCAGCCATTCTCTGATTTCAACGTCGCCCAGGATCGCGACACGCTTCTGAACTACTACTTCAATCGCGGGTTTCCTAATGCCACGTTCGAGGCCACTGCTAAGCCCCTGGCGGGAGAACCTAATCACGTGGATGTCACGTTCTCCATCCACGAAGGCGAACAGATATTCGTGGACCAGGTGATGGTGTCCGGGCTGTATTTCACTCGCCCATTCGTAGTGCAGCGTGAGTTGCAGGTGAAATCGGGCGATCCATTGAGCCAGATCGACATGTTGAAGACTCAGCAGGGTCTCTATGACCTGGGCATATTCAGCCAGGTCGATACCGCAGTACAGAATCCTGAAGGCAGTGAACGGGAGAAAAATGTCCTGGTCGAAGTACAGGAAGCCAAGCGTTACACCTTCAATTACGGATTAGGTCTGGAGTTCCAAACGGGTCAACCCGCGGTGGGCAGCAACCAGCCCCAAGGTGCAACTGGAGTGAGTCCCCGTGTATCGTTCGGCATCACCCGCCTGAATTTTCGCGGACGCAATGACACCATCACCTTCAAGTCGCATGTGGGCCGCTTGCAGCAACGTGCGTTGATCAGTTTCGAGGAGCCACGCTGGTTCAACAGTCGCGATTGGCGGATGTCGGTCACGCTGTTTTACGACAACACCTTGGATGTCGCCACTTTCACATCCCAGCGTCTGGAAGGTTCGGTCCAAGCGGCGCAGACAATCAGCAAAGTGAGCACCATGCTCTACCGCTTCACTTATCGGCGGGTGAAGGCCAGCAATCTGCAGATCGACCAGGACCAGATTCCGCTGCTCTCCCAGCCCACTCGTGTAGGAATGCCAGGCTTCAGTTATCTTCGCGATAAACGAGACAATGCGCTGGAAACGACCCGGGGAAACTACACTACTATCGACGGCGGAGTGGCTTCCACTTACTTTGGCTCGGAAGCCGATTTCAGCCGAATCCTACTGCAGAACTCCACCTATTACGCCTTTGGCAAAAAGCGGCCGGGAGAAAGCACGAAGAAATATGTTTTTGCCCGCTCCACCCGCATCGGTCTCGAAAACCCGTTTGGCGATACTATTATTGTTCTGCCCGGGCAGCAGACGAACCACCCTGTGATTCCGCTGCCGGAACTGTTTTTCTCGGGCGGCGGAAACTCGCATCGTGGTTTTGGATTGAATCAGGCCGGTCCTCGCGATCCGACATCCGGATTCCCCGTCGGGGGCGGCGCGCTGTTTCTGAATAACCTAGAACTGCGTTTTCCTCCGACTACTCTGCCGTACTTCCAGGACAATATTAGCTTCGCTATTTTCCATGATGCCGGCAACGTCTTCACGAACGGGCACGACATGTTGCACAACCTGCTGCGCTGGCGGCAAAAAAATCCTGAGTTGTGCCTGCAACAAAGTACGGCCGACCAGTGCGACTACAACTACATTTCGCATGCCATCGGCGTTGGCGTGCGCTATAAGACCCCCATTGGTCCGGTGCGGTTCGACTTCGGCTACAATTTGAATCCCCCCGCTTTTCCGAGTGTGCAGTCAAACGTTTTTGTGCCGCAGCACACGCGCCGTTTCAACGTTTTCTTTAGCATTGGACAGACCTTCTGATGATTAAGTTTTCTATACCGCTTTGCACTCTGTTTCTACTGCTGATGAGCTCTCCTGCCCGCGCCGGCGACATTGTGGATCGCATCGTGGCCACGGTGAATGGTCACGCCATTCTTCAGAGCGATTGGGAAGATGCCCTCCACTACGAAGCTTTTATCGCCGGACACTCGTCCGAGCAACTCACCCCCACAGAGCGCAAGGCTGCACTCGACCGGCTGATCGATCAAGAGTTGCTCCGGCAACAGATACGGTCGTCTGATTTCCAGCACGCCTCCGATCAGGAAATTGCGGCACGCATTCAGGAAATACGCAGGCAGTACCCCGGCGCCGAATCCGACTTAGGATGGCATGCAGGGCTCGCTCGCTACGGCCTCACGGAAAGGGAGCTCAAAAATCGGGTGGCGCTACAGCTCGATTTGTTGCGCCTGGTGGATGCCCGCCTGCGCCCCACCGTCCAGATTGATTCCAAAAGCATTGAGAGTTACTACAACCAGGAATTGTTGCCTCAGCTGCGGCAATCGGGAGCGCCGCAGATTCCTTTAGCTCAAGCCAGCCCCAAAATCAAGGAACTGCTCACCCAGCGGAAGATCGATCAACTGCTGACCGCCTGGTTACAAACTCTTCGCACCGGCAGCGAAATTCGTACTCAGCCCGCAACTCCAGAATTGGGAAGCGAGGCGCGATGAGCGAAAGCGGCGCCAAACCGCGTCGCAAGATCTGGAAATATCTGCTGTTCGTGGTCTTTGCCGGCGTGCTGCTCCTCGCGGTCGCGGCCTGGTACATGACCACAGATTCTTTTCAGGTTTGGGTGCGACACCGCCTGGTCACAGAACTGGAGCGAATTACCGGAGGCCGCGTCGACCTGGGAAGTTTCCATACCATCCCGTTCCGTCTCCAAGTCGAAGTGCGCGATCTTACTATTCATGGTCTTGAGCGGCCAGTCGAAGTTCCCTACGCCCGTGTGGACCGCGTGCTGGCCCAGATCAAGATTATTTCTATCCTCGGTAGGGAATTTGGTTTTCATACCGTACTGCTCGAACACCCAGTGGTTCACATCATCCTGTATCCCGATGGCACAACCAATCAGCCGCAGCCGATGTTGAACCAGAATTCAGCGAGCGGTGCGGTTGGATTGTTATTTTCGCTTTCCATCAACCGCCTCGACGTACGTCGCGGAGAGTTCCTATGGGATAACCAGCGAATTCCTCTGGACTTTGTTGCTAACGACCTCTTCGCCGATATGACCTACTCTCTGCTGCACCGCCGCTACGAGGGCAGTCTCCGCCTGGGGAAGGTGGACACACACTTCAAAGACTATCGTCCAATCGCATGGATGGCGGAAGCACAATTCAGCCTCGGAAAAAACAACATTGAAGTAAGTTCGCTAAAGGCAACTTCTGGGCGCTCGCGCCTTACCGGCAGCGGTCGCGTGCAGAACTTCCGCGAACTGAAGATCGAGGCTGCCTATGACGCAGCGCTTGATTTGGCTGAGACTGCTGCCATCATGCGTCGTCCAGAAGCGCGCCGTGGCGTTCTTCATGCCACCGGGCAAGGTTACTGGTCGAAGGCAGATTTCTCCTCTGCCGGGAAATTTCTGCTAAAGGACTTCGATTGGCGCGACCAATCGGTCAAGTTGCATGATGTGGCGCTAAATGCGCAGTTCTCGGTTAATCCACAACACCTCACGCTTTCTCAACTTCAGGCACGATTGCTGGGAGGCAGCGTCTCCGGCGACGTGGAGGTCGCAAACTGGATTGCTCCAAGCACTACGAAACTCGCCAAGGGAAAAAGATTCGAAGAGCAAAAAGGAATGGTTCGTCTGCGCATGAAGGATCTGTCGGCAGCAGAGATAGCGACCGCGTTGGCCACGGCCGCCCGGCCTTTCAACCTCATCAACCTTGCCGGCGCCGCGAATGCTTCCGTGGAAGCTGGTTGGACGGGTTCGCCACAAAATACTCAGGCGAAGATTACGCTGGAAGTTGTCCCTCCATCTCGAGTGGCTAAGGGCCAGTTGCCGCTGAACGCCCGCGCTCGTGCTATTTATCACGCCGGTTCCGGAGAGCTTGATCTGGCTGAATTCACCGCTTCCACACCTGCCAGCAAAGTCGTGGCTTCAGGCACACTGTCCTCCACTGCGAGTCTCAATGTCTCCGTGTCCACTACCGACGTAGGCGAGTGGCAACCGATTCTTGCCGCTGCCGGTTACCAGGAGCGAATCCCGGTTAGGCTGCACGGTCCCGCGACATTCAAGGGCACAGCCAGCGGCAAACTTTCCGCCATATCTTTTGTGGGCGATCTTCAATCGCAAGATTTCGATTGGCTGATACTCGCCACTTCTCGCACTCCCGAAAGTCAAATCCACTGGGATTCGCTGGCCGCCAACATCCAGATTTCACCTACCGCGTTCGTGGCGCGTCGCGGGACTCTCCGTCACGGCGCCACGATTATCAATTTCGATCTCAGCGCTGGACTACAGCAAAGGCAATTGCTCGACCGCAGCCCTTTCACCGCCCGCCTGAACATGCAGAATGCGGACGTCTCCGAAATTCTCGCCCTGGCGAAGTTCGACTATCCCGTGAAGGGGACGACGAACCTTTCCATCGAAGCATCAGGGACGAAAGCCGAACCACGTGGGAATGGACATATTCAGCTCACCCATGCCTCAATCTATGGTGAGCCGGTTGAGCATTTCAATTCGGAGTTGCGCTTCGATCGGGGACAGGTCGAACTCCGTAACATCCAGCTCACCCATTACGACTCACGTGTCACAGGAGACGCCAACTACAACCTCTCGACCCGTGCCTTTCACTTCAACCTCGCGGGGACGAATTTTGATCTCACCCGAATCCCGCAGATACAAAATCGCGGAATGACCGTGGAAGGCCGCATGGACTTTACCGCTTCGGGTTCGGGCACGCCGGATGCACCCGCCATGAATGCCACTCTTCGAGTGCATGACCTTACGTTCGATCACGAGCGCGCCGGCGACTTTACGATTAACGCTGTTACACAAGGGGCAGACCTGCACCTTACCGGGCAATCCCAGTTTGAGCATGCAGAATTGTCCATCGACGGCAATGTTCATCTGCGCGGTGATTGGCCATCGACCGTAAACCTGCACTTCAATCAGCTCGATATCGACGCATTGCTGCGAACCTATATCAAGGGACGTGTTACCGGACATTCTTCCGTAGCCGGAGATTTACGGTTGCAAGGGCCGCTTCGAAGGCCGCGTGAACTGAACATTGTCGGAAATCTGAGCAATTTTTATGCCGACGTAGAAAACATCAAGATTCACAATGATGGTCCAGTGCGTTTTGGCCTGTCTAGCCAGCTTCTCCGGATTGAAGAGTTCCGTTTCACGGGCGAGGGCACCGACCTGCTGGCATCGGGCACGGTGCAGTTGAGCGGCGAACGTCAACTGGATTTTCGAGCCCAAGGCCGCGTCAACCTGAAACTCATCGAGACCTACAATCCAGATTTCACATCTTCGGGCGTAGTAACGGTAGACGTAACTGTCTCCGGAACAGTGGCACATCCGGCGACGCAAGGCCGACTACAGGTTACGAACGGTTCCATCGCTTATTCCGATCTGCCGAGCGCTCTCAACGAGATCAACGGATCGCTGATATTTAATCAAGATCGCCTTCAGATCGAAACTCTCACCGCGCGCACTGGCGGCGGGCTGCTCACCTTCGGCGGATACGCCAGTTCATACAATCAACAAGTCGAATTTAACCTCTCCGTGCAAGGGCAGGACGTACGCTTGCGTTATCCGCCCGGAGTCAGTTCCACGGCCAATGCCGACTTGCATTTTGTAGGCACTCCAGCCGCTTCTACTTTGTCAGGTGATATCACCGTCACCAAGCTGGCCATGACGCCAGGCTTCGACTTTGCTGCCTATCTCCAGCGCAGCGCGCAAACTTCCACCCTGCCGCAAACCAATCCTTTGCTGAATCGAATCCGGCTGGACGTCCACATCACTACGACACCGGAATTGCAAATGCAGACCGCGGTTGTCCGTCTCTCTGGAGATGCCGACCTGCACATGCGGGGCAGCGCCGCCAAACCGGTCTTGCTGGGACGCGCCGACATCATCGAAGGCGACGTGTATTTCAACGGCACTAAGTACCGCCTGGAACGTGGTGACGTGACTTTCGTGAACCCGGTCACAACCACCCCGGTCCTCGATCTTCAAATGTCCACCCGCGTCCGCGATTACGACGTCACCGTCAACCTGAATGGAGAGCTCAGTAAGTTGAATATGAAATATCGCTCCGAACCGCCCCTGCCGGAGGCCGACGTGGTGGCTCTGCTGGCGCTGGGACGCACTCGCGAGGAATCGGCCCAAATGCAGCAGTCCGGGCAATCGGCTTTGTCGCAGGAAGCCTCGAATGCCATCCTTTCCGAGGCCCTGAACGCGACGGTCAGCAACCGGGTGCAGCGTCTGTTCGGTGTGAGCCGTATCAAGATCGATCCCCAGGGCCTCAGTACGGAAACCAACCCAGCGCGCGGTCCTCAAGTCACTATTGAGCAGCAGGTCGCCGGCGACCTCACGCTCACTTACAGCACCAACGTCTCGCAGGCGTCACAGCAGATCATTCAGGTGGAATACAACGTCACGCGCAATGTGTCCATCGTCGGAATACGCGATCAGAACGGCGTAGTCAGCATCGACGTCAGAATCCGCCAGCGCAAAAAATAGTTTGATTTTGATTGTCGAGCCGGTGAAATGCCTTGGCTGGTTGCGCATTCTACTAGGTGCATCCAAAGGGCGTATTCTGAAGGCAGTCGGCTCATGGGCACTCAAATCCATCCCGATGGTTACGCGGCCGAGCGCCAGATCATGGTTGCCTCGCAACTACGTGGCCGAGGTATTCGCGATCAGCGTGTGCTCGATGCCATGGCCCTGATCCCACGTCACGAGTTTGTCGCTGACGAGTACCGCGAACAAGCCTACGAGGATCACCCCATCCCGATCGGTGAAGGCCAGACGGTCTCGCAGCCCTACATTGTTGCGCTCACCTTGGATGCATTGTCGTTGCAGCCATCATTCAAGGTGCTGGAAGTCGGCACCGGCTCCGGCTATCAGACCGCATTGCTCGCGGAACTGTGTGCCCATGTTTATTCCGTAGAGCGACACGCGCCTCTTGCCCGCGACGCGGAAGCCACTCTCGCCCGGCTGGGACACAACAATGTGAACGTGGTCGTCGGCGATGGCAGCCAGGGCTTGCCTGCGATGGCGCCGTTCGACGCGATCGTGGTCTCCGCTGCCGCGCCTCAGATTCCGGCCCCGCTTTTCGATCAGCTGCGCGAGGGGGGTCGCATGGTGATTCCTGTTGGCCCCCCGCAAGCGCAGGAATTGCAATTGGTATGGAAGCGGGACGGACGGCCGGTAGTACAGAGTCTGGACGGCTGCCGCTTCGTGCCGCTCATTGGCGGTCAAGGCTATTCTTCGTTTTCCTGGTAAGGGCGCTTAAAACGGTTTAGGGGCTATCGATGTCTCATAACCGGCCCGCATTCGTTTAGGATTTACAGGTTGGAATAGTTTCGCATGGCCCGAGGATTGACTAATGTAAACGGACACCTCTATGCTTGCGCCGAAAGCCGGGCCCCCGGGTTCGCGTGGTATACCCCCGGGGCGACATACTCTGTGCGCCGGCACGGAATGTTGCATCGCGGGTTTCGCATCTGACTTTCCTCGACGACGTAAAGTGTTGCCGCCGACAAAAACAGAATGGACGATGCACCGAAGATTTTGTTCGTTGATGACGAAGAGACCATCAGGCTGACTCTTCCGCCGATCTTGCAGTCCTACGGCTTTAACGTGACATGTGCAGCAACCGTGTCAGAGGCCCTCGGTCTCATAGCTCAGCAGAGGTTCGATGTTCTGATCAGTGACTTGAATATCGGTCACCCTGGCGATGGCTTTGCGGTTATCAGCGCAATGCGTAGCACTCAGCCCGATGCTGTCAGATTTGTTCTCACAGGCTACCCTGCATTTGAGAGTGCTTTGGAGGCCATCCACGAAGAAGTACACGATTACTTAATCAAACCAACTGAAACGGAGATGCTGGTTGAGAAGATTCGCTCCAAACTGGCAAAACGAGGCCCTGCCGAAGGCATTCTCCGCAAGCGGCTCACGCATGTAATCAGAGACAACCGGGAATCCATCATTGAACATTGGCTTCGAGCAGCGAAGCACGATCCTGAAATAGCGGCCATTTCTATCACAGACTCTGCACGCAAATACGGCGTGCCGCTGCTGTTGGATGTGGCTACGGACATCGTAGAAGGACGGGAGATCACTGCTGAGGACCGGAAATCTTATGCCCGACACGGAGCGAAGCGCCACAAACAAAGTTACACAGTTCCTTTACTCGTTCGGGAAACTAGGTTGCTGCAGAGCGCACTCGCAGATTGTGTCCAAAGCAATTTCGCTAGAATTGAGATTAACCACCTGATCCCGGACATGTTGCATTTTTTCGGGACCATTGAAATCCTCTTGGAATTCTCGGTACGCGCATTTATTCAGCAAAGCACCTCTGAAACCGCATCCGGTCGTAAGGGAACAAAGGAAATCGGCCGGCTCACCCGGTAGCAACCTTGCGAGTATCTACGATTCACGCGGTGCCTTAGGGCAGTACACATTTGCTGGCCTCAATATCCGAGACCCCGACGGGCAACGCAAGCATCGCTGTAAAATCCTTGCGTGCCACTGCTCCACAACCTGCGCCTCACGCTGGAGATGATCAAGTGGGAGCACTCCGTTTTCGCGCTTCCCTTTGCTTTGTGCGGAGCCATGCTGGCTGCGAATGGCCTGCCGGCGATTCATCAACTGGCGTGGATCATTGTCGCCATGGTTGCGGCGCGTTCCGCCGCGATGGCCTTCAATCGTCTGGCAGATACCTCGATGGACGCAGCGAATCCGCGAACCCGGACGCGCGCCCTACCGGCGAAGGAATTGACTCCTCAATTCGTCTCGTCCTTCGTAGTGGTTTCTTGCGCGATTTTCGTGATTGCAGCCTCGCAACTCAATCGTTTGGCATTGCTGCTCTCGCCGATGGCGCTGGCTGTCGTATTGCTCTACTCCTATACCAAGCGCTTCACGCGCTGGTCGCACCTGGTGCTGGGACTCGCTCTGGGGATCGCCCCCGCCGCCGCATGGATCGCGGTTCGCGGAACGCTGGATCCTCGCATCCTGCTGCTCGCGGCCGCAGTGACATTTTGGGTCGGCGGCTTCGACGTCCTCTACAGTTGCCAAGATTACGATTTCGATCGCCGGGCCGGACTCCATTCTGTTCCTCGCTACTGCGGCATCGCGCGGGCGCTGTGGATTGCACGGCTGTTTCATCTGCTGATGCTGCTTTTCCTCGTTGCTCTTGTATTCGCCTTTGGATTAGGAAAGTTGGCCGTCGCCGGAATCGTCGTCGTCTCCCTGTTACTGCTTTACGAACATTCTCTGGTCTCGGCGGAAGATCTGAGCAGGCTGAATGCCGCGTTTTTCACCATGAATGGCGTGATTTCGGTGCTATTCTTTTTCTTTATTGCGGGCGACTTGCTGCTGCGATCAAGATAAAGATAATGACCAGGTTGTGACTTCCATCGCTTCTCTGCGTTATCATCAAGTGAATGTCAGGACATCCTTTTCAGACAGACGATCCGCAACTTCAGCCTGTCGCGGAAAAGATTTTTGCCGGGAAACGTCTCAATGCGGATGACGCGCTCGCGCTTTACCGCAGCGGCGATATTTTGGCGGTGGGATGGCTGGCTAATTCTGTGCGCGAGCGAATGCACGGCGATAGGACATATTTCAACGTCAATCGCCATATCAATCCCACCAATGTTTGTGTTGCCGCTTGCCGCCTTTGCGCCTTTGGCCGGAAAAAAGACACGCCGGGAGCCTACACCATGGCTCTCGAAGAAGCTTTCGAGACCGCAGCTTCCGGCTACACAGAAGCGGTTACGGAGTTTCACATCGTCGGCGGGCTGCATCCCGATCTGCCCTTTCAGTATTTTCTCGACCTGATCTCGGGACTGAAACAGCGTTTTCCGCAAGTGCATCTGAAAGCGTTCACGATGGTCGAGGTCGCGTATCTTTCCAAGCGTGCCAAGCTTTCCATTCGCGAGACTTTGCAGGAGTTGAAAGCCGCCGGCGTAGACTCACTTCCTGGTGGAGGCGCGGAAATCTTTGCCGATCGTGTGCGTCACATCATCTGCGATCACAAAATTGACGGTGACCAGTGGCTCGAAACTGCCCGTCTGGCGCATGAAATGGGGCTGAAGTCGAACGCCACCATGCTGTACGGCCACGTGGAGAACGATGAAGATCGCGTGGACCATCTGATGAAACTGCGCGCGCTGCAGGATCGGACCGGTGGTTTTCAGACCTTCATCCCGCTGGCCTTCCATCCCGACAACACTCCGTTGCAACATTTACCAAAAACAACCGGGATGCTTGATATCAAACAGATTGCCGTAAGCCGCCTGGTGCTCGATAACTTTCCGCATATCAAGGCTTATTGGCAAATGATGACAGCGAAGATCGCACAAATCTCTCTGCGTTTCGGCGCCGATGACATTGACGGCACAGTGATCGAGGAAAAAATCTATCACGATGCCGGGGCCACCACTCCGCAAGGTATGCGTCGCCAGGATCTCGTACGTCTGATCCGCGAAGCCGGCCGCGAACCGGTCGAGCGGGACACGCTCTATCGTCCCGTCACCCGCACCGAGACGTCGGTTACAGTGGCGGTGTAGGTTCCGTACCGCTTACTCTATTTGAAAAATTCTCCCATCCCCGGTGCAGTCGCCGCCATTCCCGGCCAGCTCTGCACCCCCAGCGCCTCGAGCGTCAGTCGTAACGTACTCTGGTGTTGATACAAGTTAGTAGACTGATAGCCGGCTTTAGCTTTAGGGCTGAGGATGAGCATGGGCACATGCCCGCCACCATGCGCCGTATCGTCGCTGAACGATTCATCGAACAAAATAATTAGTAGACTACCTTGCGTGAATGCTGAGCTGGTCAGCAGGGGACCAATGTTGTCCTTAAGCCACTGGTCGGCAGGCGCGAGTTTCTGACTGTCCGTGCAATTTGTCAGACCAGCAGGACAGTCGCGACCATCATCTTGTGGGTTGGGAATGATGAAAGCGTAATCGGGGAAGGAGCCGTTCGCCAGATCGGCTGAAAACCGGCCGAAGGGAACCAGGTTATCCGACTGGGCCGAGTTATTGCGCACATCGGAAAAAAAGGCGAACGGGTCGTGCTCGCGCGCGTAAGAAGCCACGTCGGGCCCCGTATATCCTACCGAAGGCAGACTTTCGGCATAAGCTTTCCAGCTTTTCGCGGCCGCGGTCAGTTCTCGAACCACGTTATCATGGGACACAGTGCTGCTAAAGCTGTCGTCCGTTGCGATAGTTTGCCCCGCAGTGAGCATCAGGTAATTCGGCAGCGAAGGGTGGGCGTTGGCAAAATACTGCGTGGCCAGAGCGCCCTGCGGGACCAATCCGTTAAGGAACGGCATGTCCGGACTTCCAATCACCGAATTGTAGCTGTGGTTCTCCTCCACCACCACGAAGACGCGGCTCATCGTCGGCACCGGACTTGAACTTGAAGGTGCCGTACTCGTGCTTCCTCCTCCGCAACTACACTGAACTGCGGCCAGAGTGAGCAGCGGCACGCATGTTTTAAAAGAAAATTTCATCGCAGACAGTTCCATCCGTTGCTTCATTAGAGCAATTGGTCAAGGCATGAGTTGCACTGAAAACGAGCTACTCTGAATTTCTGCAGCCATTCCCCAAGCAACTCACAAAAGTGAAGGCGCACAAACGCAATTTGCGTTGATCGCTCCGAGACAAGGTGTAGAATCGCCCTGTAGGACCGGAGAGCTTCACGGGATCTGCTCCCGTATTTCCGAGGTCTGTGAATGAACGTCCACATCAGCTACAAGGTCCAGAAAACTCCCGACATCGAAAAAGAAATCAACCACCTGGTGGAAAAGCTGCGCAAGCGCTTGCAGGTGTTTCGCCCTGAACTGGTGCATCTGAAAGGCGGGATCGAGCAGAATTCGGCCCGCGAGGGCACCACAGTGTCGCTGAATTTGCGTCTTCCCTCGGGGCAAATGGCAGTACAGGAATCCGCTTCCACAGCGACGGCGGCAATCAAAGCAGCATTTGACGATCTGCTGCAGCAACTTACTAAGCACAAAGACTTGCTGCGTAGTTCGCACAAATGGCCACGCTGGCGACGAGGCGCAGATACCCGTCCAGCGGAAGTCGCATTCGAGGACACAGTTGCGTCGGTGCAGGCGCCTACGGTTTCTTCTGACGACATCCGTTCCTATGTGAATGCGAACCTGGTGCGTTTGGAGCGTTTCGTCGAACGCGAATTGTATTTTCGCGAAACCGCGGAGCAGCTTCTTCCGGACTTCGTCAACAAAGAGGAAGTGATTGATGAAGTCATCGCGCGCGCGTTAGGCGACGGAGGCGAGAAGCCGGAGCGGCTGGCGCTTGAACCTTGGCTGTACCGGCTGGCGATTCACTCGATTGATGATCTTTCGACTTCCAGCCAGGAAAGCCTGTCCTCTGTTCCGCTGGAAGAATCCGTGCGCAAGCGAAATGT
>MNDG01000163.1:0-34897 GCA_001914815.1 Acidobacteriales bacterium 13_2_20CM_55_8 | reverse complement strand
CCGCCGTACCGCTACCCCGGAGGATATCGCTTACTCTGACGAAATGGTCACCCTGGTGCAATATGCTCTGGATGGCACTTCCCGCGCCGACCGCGAGGTTTTCATCTTGCACGCTATTGAAGGTTTTTCGGTGGACGAAATTGTGGCCATCACCGACCGAAAGCCCGGCGAGATCATGTCTTCTATTGTTGCTACTCGCGAGCACCTCCGCCGTTCTCCGCCGCTTGCCGATCGATCGAAGAACAAGCTGCAAAGAACAGGATCCGATTAAGCCTGAATACGATGCTCAGGAGAAATGGTGAATGATTACGCGCGAAGACATCCGTGAGCTGGCCCAACTGCAATGCATCGAGGATGAAGAAGGCTGCGCGCTCACTTTTTATTTTCAGCCACGGACACCCCAGAACAAATCCCACCGGGAAGAAGCAATTTTGCTGAAGGACCTGGTACGTGACACGATTCGCGAGGCGGAGAAAGGTGGCAAAAATGAAAGCCTCCGGCGTGATTTGCAACGCATTGTTGATTTAGCCGGGCGCTTGCACGGAAATCAGGCGCGCGCCAAGGCTGTCTTCGCTTGCGGCAACCGGCACTTCTGGCGCGAGTTTGATCTTCCCCCACAATTGTCTGGCACGCAGCTCTTTGTCAATCGTCGCTTCCACCTGAAGCCGCTAGCGGTGCTGCTGGGCGCGCACCCACGTATCTGTGTGGTGTTGCTGGATCGTCACAAGGCGCGCGTCTTCGATCTGCGACTGGATGAAGTCAAAGAGCAGGAGGGCCTTTTTCGTCCCCTGCCGCGCCGCGGCCGCGGCGATGGTTTCGCCGGCTATGACGGTGGCCACGCCGAGCGTAGCGTGCAGGACGAGGCTCTACATCATTTTAAATTCGTCGCTGAGCACTTGCGAGAAGCTCTGGAGAAAGATCTGTTCGACAATCTGATCTTCGGCTGCCAGGAGAGTAACTGGCACGATCTTGAAACCCACTTGCATCCCTATTTGAAGAAACGCATGTTAGGACGTTTTTCCGCCGACGTGGGCAGCATGAAGACAGAGCAGGTGCGGGAGCAGGCTGGACGCATTCTGCGGGAATCGCAAGATGAGCGCCGGCGCAATCTGGTGAAAGAAGTGCTCGACCAGGCCAAAAGCAATAGTCGAGGAGTCACTGGCCTGCGCCGCGTGTTGCGGTCCCTCGAAATGGGGGAAGTACAGACACTTCTGATGGGGGAGAATTATCGCGCCCACGCGGTGGAGTGCACCGGTTGCGGTCATCTGGACGCGCATATGGTGCGCTATTGTCCCGCTTGTGGCCGCAGTACGCGGGAACTCGAAGACGTCTGCGATGCCATTGTTCCAGCGACGATCCGCCGTGATATCGAGTTGTTTTACGTGGATGGAGACCCGGAATTCGACAAAGTCGGAAATATCGCTGCTCTGCTGCGCTTCCGCGCCGACCAGAGCAAGGGCGGCGGTGTCGCCGTGGCTTCTTGAATCCGACCCCACTCTCTCGAAAAAAGAACTGCTCTATTCTATTATCAGCAACTTACAACGTTAATATCTTATAGCTATTTTATTTAGGACAAAGAGCTGTTAAGTGCCTAGACAATTCTCCAATCCAACCCTTCGCGCAGAATGCTGTTTCCCGGCCTTTGGATGCCCGTGGTGCGCCGATAGCGGTCAAGATGGTTTTCCGGGTCATCCCGAACGGCGGCGAGCCAAGGTCGAATCCTGCCGCGAAGTGTTAGCCATTGGCTAACACTAGCAATCCTATTTATTGGACTTAGATGGATCGTCCGCCGGATTCACGTAATTGATCACGAAAGGCCCATTGCCATGCAGTTGCACGATAGTCTCACCACGCGCTGCCGCGAAGTGCCGCATTTGCTTTGGCATGAGAATAAACGAGCCAGTGGGGAACTCGTGCAAGCTTGCCGCGTCGTACTTTTCGCCCATCCCCGCCAGGAACGTGCCCTGTATCACGGTGACGCTCTCGTCTTCGGGGTGCCAGTGCGGAGCGACGCGAGCGCCATCGGCGAACTTCAGTCGCACGGTGTAAGGGCCGGGCTTACTGGAATCTCCAGCGAGCGCGGAAATCTGGATTCCTGGTAACAGGGGGTTCCACTTCACCGCATCTGGGGTAATGGTGACCGCCGAAGCGGCAGAAGTGCTGCCTTGAGCCTGGACTACATCAGGGCATAAACAAATAAAAGCGAGTAGAGCCACGAACGCAAACGTAATTACTGGTTTCTTCATCACGATTTCCTCTCCGTGCCGTGAATTTTAGGACGCCAGATTCTGGCAATCCGCAGCGAGTCACCGCACATTAGAGGACAAGTGGATGAGACGTCAAGAAAAGAATTCGCATGCTATGCTGTTCGGCGTTTTTGACAAGCAATCTTAGCGGAGGCTGCCATGGCTTTTTCGCGCCGTGATTTTCTTACTACTGCTGTTGTCGGTTCGTTATCACTTGGATTAGAAAGTCAGGAACAGAAACAACAGGACTCCAGGAAAGCGCAAACACGAACGCTGGCCGGCAAGCGCCCCATCATTGTCTCCTCGGCAAACGGGTACAACTACCTCGACGATGCGTACAACTTCCTTCGAGGTGGCGGCGACACACTCGACGCCGCATTGCGGGTGGTGAAGGGCCCGGAAGACGATCCCAACGATCACAGTGTCGGCCTTGGTGGATTGCCTAATGAGGAAGGCGTAGTAGAACTCGATGCCTGCTGCATGCACGGACCATCCAGGCGAGCTGGCGCGGTGGGCGGCATCCGTAATATCAAGAATCCTTCCCAGGTAGTCAAGGCGGTCATGGAGCACACCGGACACGTCTTCCTGGTGGGCGACGGCGCGGAACGTTTCGCCGTTGCTCAAGGTTTTCCGCGAGAAACTTTGTTAACCGATTATTCGCGCAAGGTCTGGTTGTTGTGGAAAGAGACTCATTCCGACTGGTGGGGGCCTGGACTGGCGGATCCTAACTGGAAGAAACGCTTTCCCGCGGGGAAATCACAGAAGGACGAGTGGCAAATTCGAATGAAACGTATGAAAGAAGTTGCTGCTCAGCTGGGCATTGCGCCGGAGCAGCGAGCAACCGCAATTCGCGAAGTGATTTTCCCGCCCACCGGTACCATTCATTGCTCAGCGCTGAATGACAGAGGTGACATCTCGGGCTGCACAACCACAAGCGGACTTGCGTGGAAGCTTCCCGGCCGCGTGGGTGACTCGCCGATCATCGGCGCGGGCTGCTATGCCGATCAGGACGTGGGCTCGGCGGGCGCCACCGGCAGTGGAGAAGAAAACATCAAAGTCGCGGGCGCTCACACCATCATCGAGAACATGCGGAAAGGAATGTCACCGCTTGAGGCAGGAACCGATGCCCTGAAAAGAATCGTGCGCAATTACAACGGCGACCGAGACCGCCTGAAATTCATCGACATGACGTATTACATCCTGCGTAAAGACGGAGTTTACGCAGGCGTGTCGCTGTGGGAGGGATACGCTTCAGAGCCCGGCAAACCGCATCGCATTGCGATCCATGACGGAAGCAAGCGCGCGGAGAAAACTGTGAACCTGTTCCCGGGACTATCGCAAGAATGGCCACCGACGCCAGCTTAGTGATTACGGGATTCCGAGGCGGTGTATCGGATCTAGAACCTCACAACTTGACCCTGCGTCCGTGATCTGATTTGCGTTCCAAATTTACTTCGGCGCGCGCTAACGGCGATTCAGCAAAGAACTTGACCAGACTGCGAGGCCGAGCGGCGAGTCGAGTCACGCGCTTAACTCTCTTTGCGGCAGGGACGGCGGCCTTTCGAGTGCGACTGACCATGTAGTCATTCTACGCGAACCTCACCTTCACATCCGGCCCTTTCTCCAAGTGAATGCTGTCAATAAAACGGACTTTCCCTGTCCGAAGGGTCAGAATTACCGAGGACGTCCGTATACCTTCTCCGAAGAAGCGCACCCCCCGCATGAGTGAGCCATCAGTGACGCCCGTGGCGGCGAAGATCAGTTGCTTGCCGGGAGCAAGGTCCTCAGCTTCGTAGATTTTATTTTTGTCTTTGATGCCCATGCGGGCGATGCGCTCTTCCAATTCAGGTTTGTCGATCACCAAACGGCCCAGCATGTATCCATTCAGGCAGCGAATGGCTGCAGCCGTGATGACGCCTTCCGGAGCGCCTCCCGAGCCCATGACCGCGTGTACTCCGGTGCCAATTACGGCTGCTGCAATTCCGGCAGAGAGATCGCCATCGCCGATCAACTTTATACGGGCGCCGGCATTGCGGATGTCCGAGATCAGCTTTTCATGACGTGGACGGTCGAGCACGACTACCACCAAGTCTTCTACGTCACGTTCCATGCGTTTAGCAATGTTCTTCAGGTTGTCGGCGACGGGCGCGTCCAACTCGACGGCGCCCTTACACGACGGCCCGACAACGATCTTCTCCATGTAACAATCGGGTGCGTTCAGCAGACCGTTTCGTTCGGACGCTGCCAGCACGGTAATCGCGCCGGGAGCGCCAGTCGCGCAGAGGTTCGTGCCTTCCAGAGGATCGACAGCGATGTCCACTTCCGGGACCTCGGTTCCATCCGGAAACTCGGCTCCCACTTTTTCGCCGATATATAGCATTGGCGCTTCATCGCGTTCGCCTTCGCCAATCACGATTGTCCCTCGCATCGGTACATTGTCCATGGTGCGGCGCATAGCTTGTGTGGCCACGTCGTCGGCGAGCCTGCGGTCGCCTTTGCCCATGGTGCGGGCTGAAACGATGGCGGCCGTCTCCACTACACGAAGGAATCTCGAAGCTAGGTCGCTTTCAATGTTTTCGCCAAAAGTTCTGGCTTTGGTTTCAGACCTGGTATGGGTTGCCATCATGTCTCCATGTATAAAAGAGCGGTCACAGACTATAACGATTTATGTCCGTCAGGGAAATCGCGCGAAGCCGGTCGTGCCGGCATGGTGAATTTTTGGCACAATAGCTCGACTCTGTAAGTGTCCTCATTTAGCCGGGAGGTAGGATGACAAAAAGATTGATCAAGTTTGTTGCGTTCCGCGGACCTTTCATTCTGATCCTGTTGGTCGGCTGCGCCGCAACTCTTTTGGCTAGCGATGTGCCGCGGAAACCAAAAGTTCGGGCGATCACCGCCTTTATAAGCATAGACCGCTCGACCTATGCCGGCCAAATTCAGGACACGCTGGCAATGCTTCGAAAAGCCAAATCCGCGTTTGAGAAAGGGGGATATGAGGTTCAGACCATTCGCATCACTACTCAGCCATTCCCGCAGTACACACGCGGCATAACGAAAGCGGAAGCACTCGAGTTTTTCAAAAAGTTGGACGATTTATCAAAAAAAGAGTCATTCCTCGCCAATGTCGGGCCAGCGATGCTGAATGATCAAGATGACTCGGCGGTAGACCTGCTAGCCGACATTCTTGTGACCACTGACATCAACACAAGCCTGGTGATTGCCGCAGACGATGGCATCCATTGGAACGCAATCCGTGCGGCGGCGAAAACCATCAAGTATGTCGAGGATCACAGCGCAAATGGTGCCCGCAACTTTGATTTTGCGGCGGCGGCATTTGTGCCACCTTACACTCCGTTTTTTCCCGCTTCCAATCACAATGGGCACGGCCATCAATTTTCTGTCGGACTCGAAGCCGGCGCGTTTGTGGCCGATGTTTTCACGGGGAGTCACGGTGACCCCCGCATGGCGCGGGAACTTCTATCGCGCAAACTGGCAGAAAACGCCCGATCGTTGGAAGCCATAGCGCTGCAAGTCGAAAAGGATTCGGGATGGAGCTACATGGGCCTGGATGCCACGCCCGCCCCCGGCCCCGACTCTTCCATCGGAGCTGCTATCCAGCAATTCACAGGAACGAAGTTCGGTTTCAGCGGCACATTGACCGCCGCGGCCATCATCACCGACGCCGTACGTTCTATCCCAGTGAAGCGAGTTGGCTATTCAGGATTGATGCTGCCTCCGCTCGAGGATCCGGTGCTGGCGCAGGGCTGGAGCGAAAGGAATTACAACATCGATTCTCTCGTGGCGTACTCCGCGGTATGTGGAGCGGGGTTGGACACCATCCCGTTGCCGGGAGACGTATCGCAGCAGCAATTGGAACGCATCATTGGCGACGTGGCTAGCCTGGCGTTGAAGTGGCACAAACCTTTGGCTGCGAGGCTGATCCCTGCCCCGCGTAAGAAAGCCGGTGAGCGGACGGATTTCAATTTTGGGATTCCTGGCTTTCCGAACGTGATTTTGCAGCCGCTGCTATAAAAGTTCGGGAAATCGGCTTCGGTTGATTTGCTGTTGTAACCCGGCCCGCTGCACTTAGTCTCAGAAACGAAATAGGTACGAAACTTTTACGAAAAACTGACGGCTATCGTTGATGAAGGAGTTGCGTGTGCGAACCAGGTTGCCATCAGTGTCAAGCGCAAGATCGTGATCCAGGTTTTGAAGGTTGCTGTTATAGCCGACATACACTGCGGTTCCAGGGTGGACCAGGTAAGAAATCAGAAAATCAGCATTCAGGTTCTTTGTCGTGGCCAGGCTGGTGAAGGCCGGGTTAGCGAGTACGGCGGAATACTGCATAATGATGCGCGCCGAGAGCTTGGGCGTGAATTGGTAATTCCACTTGGAGCGAATGATGTGGTTGTTGAACGCAGCACCGCGGTCGTTGAAGTCACCCAGCCGGAACCAAAGGTAAGTATTGTCGACGCGCAAGTGACTCGTGGGAATGATACTGAGATCGGTGGTCACGCTGTTGCGGCGCGCGAGATACGGATCGACGCCGGACGGGGGTGCGTAGTTGATGCGGCGGCCCCAGCGCCAGTCGATATCAAAGATAATTTGCTTGTTGGGCGCGGTACGGAAGAAGAACAACTTGGTATTGCGGAGAAAATCCTGGTTTTGGGCGAGGACGGAGAAATCCCGCGGGCGGAGAAGCTCAGCTTCCTCGGCATACCCCAGGGTTAGACGAGTTTGCCGCGGCATCTCAAAAAAGAATTCCGGAATGTAGCCCCAATTCAGGCGATTGCCTTCATGGTCGTCGATACGATAGGTCTCAAACTGCGGTCCCCAGCGCAGGACATACTTTTTAGGCCAGAAGTTGTACCAGACATTGAGATCCTCATTGTGAATATCGGGCTGGGGATCGAAACCGGTCTCGGTTCGGAACCCGTCGCTGCGTCCCCTGTAGTGAAGATCGGCGTTGAGGCTGTGCCCAAAGCGGCTGATGTCACCTTCAAATGCGGGACCCGCGAGATATGTGCCGTCGGTCTGTTGAGTGGAACTCTCCACCGCCTGAAACCTGCTAACCACGGTTTTCGATAGCCGGATGGTGGCGTCGACACCGCCGACGCGGTTGAAACTGCCATCGAACTCACGATCGGTGTACATCAAGCCGATATTGGAATCCTTCAGGATGTCGCGGCTGATCCGCCCAATGGCAAAATAAGCGCGTTTGTTGGCGAGCGGATCGTTATCGGGAACCAGCAATCCGGGCGAGCGGTCGTCGGCCAGCAGCATGCCCAGCGAGTATTTTCCTATCTTGCCGGTGAGGCGCGATCCAAATTGCGGATGAACAATACGTCGTGTAAAAAATAAATTTATGGGCGTATCGAAGTAATTCGAATTTTCCTGAAAAAATGGACGTTTCTCTGGAAAGAAGACTTCAAAGCGCTGGCTGACGGTGACCTGCGGCTCGTCGGATTCAACCTGGCTGAAGTCGGGCTCGATGGTAGTGTCCAGGACCAAGCTGTCCTTGAGGATAAATTTGGAATCCAGCCCGCCATCGAACTTTGCCGCACGCGAATTGAAACCTGGAACGTTAGGATCCCGTAGATCAAGGCCACGAAAGGAACGAAACAGGCCATAGGGTATGAATTGCATGTTGCGCCCGGGCGAAATGTTTTCCATTCCTCGGATCTCGCCGTTTTGGGAGATGATTCCTTCTTCGCGGCGCGTGGTATATGGCCAGAATGATTTCTCGTTGGCGCGATGGATTTCGCGCTGCAGGGTAATGCCCCATGTCTGCACCGGTGCTTTGGTGAAGCGCAGCGATTTAAATGGGATGGCAAACCAGGCGACCCAGCCTTGCTGGTTGATCTGCCCGCGAGAGTACCAAACCGTGTCAAAGCTGAAGTCTTCATTGTTGTCGGTCGCGAGGCCGTCTCCCTGCAGCCCCAGTGGATTGACGACAAACTCGTAAGCGCGGCGGTGATCGTGGAAGCTATCAATCCAGACATCAACAAAGTCGTCGTCCCAGATGTCGTCACGATGCCTAAATAGGCGACAGTGCGTTGGCTGACGGGGTCGCCGTCGTGTGGAATCCATTGCCGAAACCCCTCGATCCTCGCCATCTTGCCGGCCATGCGCGGGCTGGGCTCCATGGTCAGGAAGTCCTCGAGCGTGGGTGGTTGTGCCATGCGGGGAATTGCCGCTGAGCGATCGGAGCTGGTGGGCACGTTGTCAGCAAGCAAGACGGGAGTCAGCGCCACTATCAGCGAATAGCCGAGCACGAGGCTGACAATCAGTTTCATTCTAGGGCGCAGCTCAACATGCGTTGCAGGTTGGACGCTTGAGCGCGGCAAATGAAAGCGGAAAATCTGCCGACGCGGGATGGCGCTATTTTTCGGTAGGGCAGAGACGCGGCGATCCTTTTAATAGAACTCAATCGGGATGTTTCCGACGGGTTTTCTATCGAATATTCCGATGCGTTAGTGAAGTGGTCGGCCTTCCCCCGAGGGTCTTTGCAGAAAGCGGTGCATCTTCGATGTCGCTATGTTTCACCCCGACAGGCCTTGACACGCCTTATCTACGGACCTAAATTCTTCGGGACAAGAACAGTGCAGATCCAATGGAGGAAACATGTCCATTCTAGTGGTGGGAGCGACGGGTTTGGTGGGCGGCCAGGTGGCCCAGAAGCTTCGACGGCAAGGAGAATCAGTAAGAGCTCTTGTGCGCGGTGGCGACGCCCACCCGAAAGTCCAACCACTTCGCGCTGCCGGCATGGAGATCGTGGATGGCGATTTAACTGTTCCGGAGACTCTCGCACTAGCCTGCCGCGGGATTGCCACCGTGGTCACTACCGCAACATCCATGCCCACGGGAGCCAATGATGGGCTGCGACGCGTGGACCTCGACGGCACTTTGGCGCTGATTGAAGCTGCCGAGCGCGCTGGGGTCAAGCGTTTTGTTTACACTTCTTACTCCGGAAATATCCAAATCGCTTCGCCGCTCGAGACAGCCAAGCGAACTTGCGAGAACCGCCTGCTCCGGAGTTCCATGCAAAACGTCATCCTGCGGCCTACTTATTTCGCGGAAGTGTGGCTAAGCCCGGCACTTGGCTTTGACTTCGTCAGCGGTTCAGTTCGGATTTACGGCTCGGGCGAGGCGAAGGGCAGTTATATCTCCGCGTTCGACGTCGCCGACTTTGCTGTGGCCGCTGCCACGCGAAAAGAGGATGAGAACGCAATCCTCGAGATGGGTGGACCTGAACCTTTGTCGCAACTGGACGCAGTGAAGGTCTTTGAACAAGCTTTGGAAAAGAAGTTTCGGCTCGAACATGTGCCGGCGGAGGCTTTGCAGCAGCAATACAGCTCCCCTGATCCGCTGCAGAAAACTTTTGCCGCGCTGATGCTCGGTTATACGCAAGGAGACGAAACAAAAGGAGCTCAGGAAACTGCCAGAAAATATGGGATCCGCTTAAGTTCGGTGGCCGACTACGCCTCGCGGGTCCGCGGCGAAAGCGCTGGTACTGCGGCTTGAGTTTGTGAAATAGGACCGGGAGAGTAGCTAGCGTCTCCGGCGACGACGTTTCGGCTTGACGTGACTTTCATTCATTTGGATATTGATGGCCTGAATCTTCTCGGCGAAGTGCCGGTCGAGAAAGCCAAGCAATGCTCTAAGCAGCATCCACTCCTTTTCAGGTTTCTTGGAGCGGACTTCGATGGCGACCACTTCTCCCATACTGCGAGCCAGGTTGAGCCAGCCGTCATAGTTAGCGTGCGACCACTTGGCACGATCTTTTTCCTTCGGCCCGCTGCGATGAAACGTTCCCTTGTGCTTGTGGGCGAGCTCGACCTCCTTGGCGACAATCGCGCCATACAATCTGTAATTATCTTTGGGAACCACTTGCACCTGACGCATGGCATCCCTCCCCTGGATTCCAACATTAGGTCGAGCCGCCCCAGTAGCGGCTTCGCAAGCGAAATCATACGCTTTCGCGGTTGGCAGGGAAGGGGCAGGTGTTTTAGAACGCGTCGATCCCAGTCACACTCTGTCCGATGATTAAGGTGTGAATATCATGGGTGCCTTCATAAGTTTTAACGGATTCGAGATTGGCCATGTGGCGGAAGATAGGATATTCATCAGCAACGCCATTGGCGCCCAGGATATCTCGTGACATGCGGGCACACTCCAGCGCCATCCAGACATTGTTTCGCTTGGCCATGGAAATGTGTTGCGGGCCGGCCTTGTCTTTATCTTTGAGTCGCCCGGTTTGCAGCGCCAGCAACTGCGCCTTGGTGATCTCAGTGATCATCCATGCCAGTTTTTCCTGCACCAGTTGGTGGGACGCGATGGGCTGGTCGCGGAACTGTTTGCGAAACAATGAATATTGCAAGGCGCAGTCGTAGCAGGCCATCGCCGCGCCGATTGCCCCCCAACCGATGCCATAGCGTGCCTGGTTCAGACATTTCAGTGGAGACTTGAGCCCTCCACTCTCCGGCAGCAAGTTCGATTCGGGCACGTGGACATCCTGCATAGAGAGGCTGGAAGTCACGGACGCACGCAAGGACCACTTGCCGTGAATATCTTCGGCGCGGAAGCCAGGGCGATTGGTTTCCACCAGAAATCCGCGGACATTGTTGTCTTCATCTTCTACTTTGGCCCAGATGACAGCGACGTCGGCGATAGAGCCAGAGGTGATCCACATCTTCTCGCCGTTCAGCACGTACTCTTTCCCGACTCTGCGAGCGCGCGTGCGCATTCCGCCCGGGTTGGAACCGAAGTCCGGCTCGGTCAGACCAAAACAGCCAAGCTTTTCGCCCTTCTGAAGTGCCGGAAGCCATTTTTGTTTCTGCTCTTCGCTGCCGAATGCGTAAATCGGATACATGACCAGCGCTGACTGCACGCTGACAAAAGAGCGCACGCCGGAATCGCCACGTTCCAGTTCCTGCATGACCAGACCATATTCGACGTTCGACATGCCCGCGCAGCCATATCCTTTGAGACTGGCGCCATAGAAACCAAGATCGGCCATGGGTTTGACCAATTCGCGAGGAAAGCGTCCTGCACGATTGCATTCTTCAATGATGGGGATGAGGTTGTCTTCAATGAATCTGCGGGCGGTGTCGCGGACCAGGCGCTCGTCGTCCGTGAGCAGAGCGTCAAACTCGATGAAGTCTACTCCGCGGAACTTGATGGCCATGGGGATCTCAGTTGAGGACGGGGAAACTCTAGAAGGTAACAAAGGGTGCTAGGGGCGTCAAACCGGAGGCAGCAATTAGCACTTAGCATTTGGCAATTAGCCAAGGCCAAAAAGGGCCGGGTGCCGAATGAGTGTCCGGTGCTGATTTTTACAATATTTTTGCAAATGATTCCGGCAGGCTGCGCAATCAGCATCTAAACTTGAGGACAGCACATGGCAGGACTCGGTCGTATGACAGACAAATTTACGAGGCGGGGGCTGCGGGTTTTGGGCGTTATCTTCCTGGCATCTTTCTGCCTACCCGTTTGGGCAGCCGATGTTAGCGTGGCCAACACGCCTTTCGACCAAGGCTTCCGGCTCATGTATGACCTGGAATTCGATCGAGCTCACCAGTTTTTTTCTTCCTGGCAACGGGAGCATCCCGAGGATCCGGTCAGCCCTGCTGCGGATGCGGCGGGACTACTGTTCTCCGAATTTGAGCGTCTGGGCGTGCTGGAAGCGCAGTTCTACGAAAACGACAAGGCGTTTAACGCCCGAAAGAAATTCGTTCCCGATCCTGGCATTCGCGATCGCTTTAACCTTGCGCTTGACCAGTCGGAGAGCCGTGCACGGGCGCTTCTGGAAAAGAATCCCAAAGATCGCGACGCATTGTTTGCCATGACGCTTTCTTCCGGATTGAGAGCTGATTATGCTGCCTTGATCGAGAAACGTAATCTGGCTTCCATGCGTTACACCAAAGACTCGACGAAATGGTCAGAGCAGTTGCTGGCGGTAGATCCCCAGTGTTATGACGGCCACATCGCTTCCGGGATCAGCAAATATATTATCGGCAGTATGGCCGCGCCGGTGCGTTGGATCATGCGCCTCGGCGGAGTTTCCGGAGACAAGAAAGCTGGGATCGCGGAGTTGCAGTTAACCGCCCAGCGAGGGCGTTATCTGGCCCCTTTTGCGCGAATTCTGCTGGCCATTGCCTACGTCCGTGAAAAAGACAAGCCGCGTGCGCGAGAGCTGTTGGCTGCGCTGCGTGATGATTATCCAAAGAATCCTTTGTTCGCGAGAGAAATCGCCCGCCTCGATTCTGGCCAATAGACCTGTAGAATATTCTTCAATCGAATGCCACACGCCTGTAGTCCAATATCCGACGTGTCCGCTTCCTGGCTGCATCAACTCAACGATGAGGTTGTTGCCTGTACTCGCTGTCCTCGGCTGGTGGCTTATCGCGAGCGAGTGGCTCGTGAGAAACGTCGCGCGTATCGTGACTGCGAATATTGGGGAAAACCTGTCCCGGGCTTCGGCGATCCCAACGCTCGAGTTCTCGTGCTCGGACTGGCCCCGGGCGCCCATGGCTCGAACCGTACGGGGCGGCCCTTCACCGGTGATGCGTCGGGCAAATTCATGTACCCAGTCTTATACGAGACCGGCTTTGCCAATCAGCCCAATGCCACTCATTGCGATGACGGACTCACGTTGAAAGATCTGTTCATTACCGCCGCGGTGCGCTGTGCTCCTCCCGATAACAAGCCGTTGCCACAGGAACTGGCCAACTGTGCGACATATCTCGATCGCGAAATGGATGGTCTCAAGAATTTGAGAGTGGTGGTGGCTTTGGGAAAAATCGGTTTCGATGCCTATCTAAACTACCTCAAGCGCAGAGGACAGCTTGCGGGCAAGAAACCCTATCTTTTTCAGCACGGCGCAAAATACGAAATGCCGGATGGGAAGATTTTGCTAGCGTCCTACCATCCTTCGAACCAGAACACGCAAACCGGCAAACTTACACGCCAAATGTTCGTCCGCATTTTTGAGGAAGTAGCGCAATTGGCCAATCAATGACCGGAATCGTGGGTGGTTGGGGACGCAGTGCCGAGGGCCGCACGGTCATCATTGGCTGCTTTTACTTCGTCTGCGCGGTCTTTTTCTTGGCTGGCGCTGCGCTGGCCCAGCAAGATTCCGCTTCGTCACCTTCTCAGCAGCCTGGTATTCAAGACAACAGCTTTTTGATCGAAGAAGCGTACAACCAGAACTATGGTGTGGTGCAGCACATCAGCGGTTTCGCTCGTCTCTGGAACAGCAAAGATTGGGCCTACACTTTTACTCAAGAATGGCCCATCCCCGGGGACGCACGTCACCAGCTCAGCTTCACGTTGCCGTTTGTGCACGCCGGAGCATTACAGAATTCGGGCATGGGAATTGGCGACCTCTTTCTCCACTACCGTTACCAACTTGTAGGAGACGGAAACGCTAACGTGGCTTTCGCCCCACGGCTGAGCTTGATATTGCCCACAGGGAGCGTTGCCGACGGACGCGGCGCGGGCGGACTCGGCGTGCAGACCAGCCTTCCTGTAAGTCTCGTCTTGAGCAAAAACCTGGTGAGCCACTGGAATGCCGGAGCTACTGTCGTACCCCACGCTCAGGACGCATCTGGCGATCGCGCTTCCGCTACCGGCTACAACCTGGGACAAAGCTTCATCTGGTTAACCAATCCTCGCTTCAACGTCATGCTGGAAACTGTATTTACGAATTCGCAGTTCGTAGTAGCGCCTGACAAAACCGAGTGGTCACGATCGCTCTTTCTCAGCCCTGGAATTCGCTGGGCCTACAACTTTAAAAATGGGCTACAGATCGTACCTGGTATCGGCGTACCAATCGGCGTTGGCCCCAGCAGTGGCGAGAAGGGCGTCTTTCTCTATCTGAGTTTCGAGCATCCCTTTCGCAAGCTGCCTGGGAAATAGTTCAGAACCGGCGCGGACACTTTGGATCAACATGGTCGTGCTAGCGCAAGACGAAGATTGTTCTCGCTAGAACCCTACGAATACAGGCTCCGTTTCCAAACGAAGGCCCCAAGTATCTTCTACGCGCCGCTGGATCTGTTCTTTCAATGCGACGAACTCGGCTGCGGTTGCATCGCCACGATTCACAATCGCTAGCGCGTGTTTGCGGGAGATGCCCACGCGACCATTCCCATAGCCTTTGCTGAACCCAGAGTGCTCCACCAGCCACGCCGCCGAAATTTTTCTTTGAGCCTGAAGCGCCGGATAGCTGGGAATCTGCAGACCTTTCGCCGTGGCGCGTTGGCTAAGCTCTTTGTATTGTTCATCGGACAAGACGGGATTCTTGAAGAAAGATCCAGCGCTGCGGCAATCCTCGTCGCCGGGTGTGATCAGCATGGCCTTGCTGGCCCGAATCTGCCGGACGGCCTCGCGCGTATCGGCCAAGCTGGGCTTCGTACTCCAGCCCGCAAAATATTTTTTGAGATCGGCGTAAAGGATTGCCGGCTCGCCGTCAGGAGTCAGCGCGTAAGTGACGCGCAGGATGACGTATCGTCCACGTTCAGAGGTGTTAAAAATGCTGGTGCGATATTGGAAGCTGCACGCTTCATTGCAAAGTTCACGCACTTGACCATCTTTAAGATCCAGAGCCAGAACGGATTCGATAGTATCCGCCACTTCCTGTCCATAAGCGCCTACGTTTTGTACCGGAGTTCCACCCACGCTTCCGGGGATGCCGCTCAGGCACTCAACCCCGGCGCAATTGCGGGACACAGCCTGGGCGACAAATTTGTCCCACTGCTCGCCTGCTCCGACTTCGAACAGAGATTTATCGCCTTGGCTGCGCTCTTCGACGCCGGGAATCGACACCTTCAAAACGAGGCCAGGCCACCCGGCGTCGGAGATCACCAGATTGCTGCCTCCGCCCAGAACAAAAAACGCAAGATTTCTTGAGCGTGCGAGCGACACCGCTTCGCCCACCTCGGCGATGGTGTGTGCTTGAACAAAATATCGAGCCGGGCCACCGACCTTGAGCGTAGTCAGTGGCGCCAGAGGCACGTTTTCCTGAATGAGCATGGGGCTGCCATCAATATATACGAGTGAAAAAGCTGGGTTCTTCGGAGTTTGAGGAAGGTCGCGTATTACAATGATGGTGTTGCGATTTCAAAGGAGCTGGAATGTATCCGGAACTCATGTTGATTCCAATGCGTGAAGAGTTGACTCGGGTGGGCATTCAAGAGTTGCGGACTTCGGAGGAAGTTGATGGCGCACTGGCCAATCAAGCCGGCACGACCATGGTAGTCGTCAATTCCATCTGCGGATGTGCTGCGGGACGCATGAGACCCGGTGTCCGCCGAGCGCTTCAGCATCCCAATCGCCCCGAGAATTTGTTCACAGTTTTTGCCGGGCAAGACACGCAGGCCACGGAGCGCGCACGCAGTTACTTCACGGGATACCCACCCTCATCGCCTTCCATTGGGTTGTTCCGAGACGGCAAGCTGATCTACATGATGCAGCGCAGCGACATTGAGTATCGTGACGCGGAAGAAATCGCAGCCGAACTCACGCATGCATTCGACAAGTTTTGCGCCAAGACAGCTCCCGCCACCCGCTGAACAAAGTAGGTTTTTTCCCAAGATTCTTTTCGTTGCCTCTGTCTCAGGTCAGCTACACTCACCACGTGCACTCGGCACCCGGAATGAAGCCAGCAAGTTGGCTCGCGACAGCGCTGCTATTCGGCGTTCCGGCCTTGGTTTTTGCTTTCCTGTTTCATCGGCTGGGGCCAGATCTCTGGCGACAGGGGACCTCTTGGTGGTGCATTTTCCACTTGTTGCTGGTTTTGCCGCTTGCCCTCATGTTGGTCGCGGCACTTCTAGGCGCGGCGATTGATCTACGTTGTGTCTCTTGGAAGAGTCTCCGACAACGGCTGCGGCTCTCCGTTCCAAGTGGCACAGTTTGGCTCTGGGCAGTAGCGCTCTCCGGATTTATGTACGGCGGTAATTGGGCGGATCTCATTGCTGTCGCAGCGTCGTGGCTTGCCCTCTGGAAAGAGAAGACGAGCCAAAAGTGGATGTTCGTGGCGATCTTGATAGGCACGTTCGTCAAGCGTAACGCAGCGCTCTTTCAACCCACTCTACAGTCTGTAAGATTCTTCGATCCTTCCACCTTCTACACCGAGTTCTTCAGCCATTTCGGTCCACAAGACTTCATGGGTATCTCTTTGCGAGGGGCCTGGTGGATTCCCGTCTACTATGCTGTTGTGATGCTCGTGTGCAACATCGGCGGGGAGGAACTGTGGTGGCGCGGTTATGTGCTGCCACGACAGGAACTGGCTTTTGGCAGGACTGCGTGGGTTGTCCATGGCATCTCTTGGTCAGCCTTCCACCTCTTTATTCAGCCCACTCTCTGGGACACGGTCCGGATGGCGATTACAGGTGTCGCGCTTTCTTTTGTTGCACAACGCACAAAAAGCATATGGCCGGGCATTGTCGGCCACAGCTTCGGCAACTTGCCCTTCTTCTTAAGCTTGGTTAAGGGTGTCATGGCCCTTTGAACCCGCTTGCTAATTCGACATCACGCACTTATTTCTGGAAACCAGATCGTTCAGCGGCTTTTTCGCGTTCTCGATCTTCTTTGTCTAACTGCTTTGAAAGTCATTTCTCTCGCCGGACTTCCGGTCCGTTGCTTCCACTGCTGAAATAGCCCCGCGTAGTTCTGAGTGATGTAGTCATTGCGTCCAATTCCGAGACGACGAGCGGTCGCATCAATCCAGCGCGACGGTCCTTCAATCTCGCCAAAGTTGCCAATGGGAGTCTCGTCAACGACTACGTGCCCCTTCCCATCATCCCACTCGGCGCGAAATTTCTCGTAGCGAAACATAGGTTCGAAACCCAGGGCGCGGAGAATGGTATCCATTTTCTTACCATCGCTAATCTTGGTCTCGTGTTCTTCGCGCGCCTTGTGACGGCCAGCCGTGCCCTTGGCTTTGTGAGTCAGCAGCCATTCCTTACCGTACCGGCGCAAACGCAATAGTTCTCCACGCCGCCGCAGCGGTTGACCAGGCAAATCATAAAGAGTGTTCATCTCCTGAGTGGGCGGCGTAATTTGTCGAAATCCAGCCGCCCGCAATCGGCGGGCGAGGTGGCGGAGATCATCTACACAAAACTTGATCTCAACTTCTTTGTGGGAAGCCATTTAAAGCAGTATAAAGCGACGGAGACTTGAGACCTGACTACCTAAACGTGGGCAGTTTCACCAGATCATCGCGAGGCACCGGCTCCGTAGCCTGGCCGGCTTTTCTCCAGGCTGCGAATCCTCCCACAAGCACAAACGCGTTGAATCCTTTTTCCCGCAGCAAGTGCGCCACCCGGGCGCTAGTCGCTTCGCGCATTCAAGTACAGTAAACGTAAATATCTTTATCTTTTGGAAGATTCTTGATTTCTTCAGGCAAATTATTCGGCTCGAGGCGGATTGAATTTTGGATGCGAGCCGCATTAGGGTCGTAGTAGCCATGGCTCCGGACATCCACCAGCAGAACGTTGCTCTTGTCCTCTGACGCCAGCTTGCGAGCTAATTCTTCGACTTGCACTCGCGGCACGATGCGATAGATAGAGTGTTTGCGGTAGAGCTGTACGCGGTAAACGATATAGGCGATCAGGCCGAGCAGCAGCACCATCTCCACCGCACGACTAGCTGTCTGGAAGCCATGCGTTATCGCCACCAGAAAATCGCGAAACAGGAATCCCAGGCTTCCGTAGGCCAGCGCGTAAAGCGTCGCACCCGCCACATCGAGCTGCAAGAAAAGTAGCGGGTCCATTTTCATATCTTGCCGCGTTTGTAAAAAGATTCGGCCGAACGCAGGATGCAGGTTTCCGGATTGACGGATAATTTGCACAGCCAGCCGAGCAGCGCCCATCCCATGTGGCGGCCCAAAACGAAAAGCAGGGAATCTCCCACAAGCATGCCGAGCACGGCTACCAGCAGCAGCACAGGTGCACTCAGAGCTCCCGAGGCAACGGCTGCGCCCGCCGCCAGCAATGCTATTGCCGCCGGAACTGGCAATCCGATGGCTTCAGACAATACGACCACGAAGACCACTGCGTAGCCGTGATGGGCAATCAATGAGAGAACATCGTGCATACCGCTCCGCTTAGACTTTGGAATCCATTGTTAGAGGATGTTCTGACGCTATTTTTCCCGCGCCACCACGAAATCCGGCGCCCACAACAACGCCCGCTTGATTTCGCTATCGGGAAAATCGCAAATCGCATTTCGGGCCAGCGCGGCGTATTGCATGGCACGTGCGCTGGCAGCATCCAGTGATCCGTAGCGATTGAGGATGGCAAGAATTTGGGAGTGAGTTACTCCGTCAAAGCCTTGCTCGCGTACTACTGTTTCAATCGACTTGCGTTCGGGAGACGTGCAGCGTTCCAACGCGTGAATCACCGCCATTGTGACTTTACCTTCGCGCAAATCGCTGGCGACGGGCTTGCCGAGAATGCTTTCCGATGCCGTCAGATCGAGCACATCGTCCACAATCTGAAATGCCATTCCAAGATCGCGTCCGTACTGCGCCAGACTCTCTTCCTGCTCGGGAGCGGCTTCCCCCAGAATTGCTCCCATCCGCATGCACACTGAGAATAGACACGCCGTCTTGCGGAAGATGAGATCGAAGTGTTCGTCCAGCGAGATCAGCTTGCCTAGTTTCTCCATCTGCAGCAGTTCGCCTTCGACCATCTGCTGAGTCAGTTCGATCAGGGTGTCGAGAATACGGAAATTGCGTTCCTGCACGGCGATTTTGAACGCCTGCATGTAGAGCCAGTCGCCGGCCAGCACACATTTGGAGTTTCCCCACTGAGTGTTTGCAGCGGGACGGCCGCGCCGGGTCTGCGCTTCGTCGATGATGTCGTCGTGCACGAGAGTGGCAGTGTGGATGATTTCAACTACCGCGCCCAGCCGGATGGCGCCGCGTCCCTGGTAATTGAAAAGTCGGGAAGAAAGCAGCAGCAGAGCGGGACGTATGCGTTTGCCCCCGCCGGCGCGGAGATATTCGCCGATTTCCGTGATGGCTTCGACGTTCGATACCGTGTCGCGCCCGAATTCGCGCTCGATGGCGGCCAAGTCGTCGCGCAACAACTCAAAGACTTCTTTGCCGTTGATGATGGCTGGTGAGCTCAACTTTACGTTTGTCCTCGCTAGTTTGACCGGTAATTGGTGAACTGCATATCGATTCCGAAATCCTGCTGCTTCAGCAGGGCAATGATTTCCTGCAAGGTGTCACGATCTTTTCCGCTTACCCTGATCAAATCAGCCTGAATCGACGCCTGTACTCTCTTCTTGGAATTCTTGATCAGCTTTACGATTTCGCGGGCTTTCTCTATGGGAATTCCTTGTTGCATGGTGATGCGCTGCTTGGCCATGCCTCCCGCCGAAGGCTCGACTGGGGCGTAGGTGAGGCCTTTCAGCGGCACTCCGCGTTTCACCAGTTTCTGCTGAAATACGTCGTTGACCGCTTTCAGCTTGTATTCGTCAATCGAGTGCAGGACGATCGCGTCTTTGCCTTCCAGTTCGATATTCGATTTCGAATCTTTCAAATCGAAGCGGGTATGGACTTCCTTCAACGCCTGCTGGATAGCGTTGCTGACTTCCTGCAAATCAATTTTGCTCACGATATCAAAAGTGTTTTCAGGCATTTGAAAATCAGTCTTTCTAACAAGGGCGCTTTTGCGTTTTCTCAGTCAACGTGGATTGCGCTCACTTGCCCCTTTGTCATAGATGAGTCCCCAAGCGCACACGATGCACACAACAAGCTAAATGGAGTTGAGCTTTTCGTGAAGCGAAAAGAAGCGATAGAAGTTCTTTGCCGTCCGGAGACCCACTTCTTCAGTGGAAAGCCCGCGTAATTCGCCCACTTGCCGCGCTACTTCTCTTACAAATGCAGGTTCGTTGCGTTTGCCTCGGTTGGGAATTGGAGCCAGGAAGGGCGAATCGGTTTCGATCAGCAATCGGTCCAACGGGACTTCTTTGGCGACGTCGCGGATCTGTTGTGCCTTGGGGAAAGTAATATTTCCGGCGAAGGAAATCATGAATCCCATCTCGAGGGCGGAATTCGCGTGTTCCCAGGTTCCGGTGAAGCAGTGCAGAATGCCTCCCAGGCCAGCCTTCGCCCAGTTTGCGCGTAGTATTTCGAGGCAGTCTTGCCACGCGTTGTCGCTTCCATCCGAGGGACGGCAGTGGATCACGATGGGCAGCTTGGCCGACCGCGCCATTTCCAGTTGCTTAAGAAAAACCTGTTTTTGAATGTCGCGCGGCGAATGGTCGTAAAAATAATCCAGTCCAATCTCGCCCCAGGCTATGACCTTTGGCTGCTTGGCCAATTGCTCTAGTTCTTCAAAGTCGGCAGCAGTGGCAAGGTTGGCTTCATGGGGATGAATCCCGATGGTGGCATAAATGAACTCATATTTTGTTGCGAGTGCAATGCCGCAGTCCAACGAGCCTGGACCTGTTCCGCTGCCGATGGCAACGATTGTCTCGACACCTGTGTCCCGTGCGCGAGCCAGCATCTGCTCGCGGTCGGCATTAAATTGTTCCATCTCGAGGTGGGCGTGGGAGTCAACGAACATGATGGGATATAACCGAGTTTCCGCGCTGAGCGGATATTTGATGGTTCTGAAATCTCACTTCTGCGATTACTTCAATCTCGTTCCCACCGGCACATCTTCCAGGAAACTACACAACACCGGCTTTCCTCCCTCAGCCGACGCTGCCACAATCATTCCATTCGATTCCAACCCGCGTAACTTTCTGGGCGCAAGATTGGCCACGATTACAACTTTGCGACCGATCAGCGTTTCTGGCGCATACGCTTCCGCGATGCCAGCCACTACCTGCCGCACTTCGGTGCCAAGATCGACTTCCAGTCGTAACAGCTTATCTGCGCCTTTGACTTTTTCGGCAACCTTCACTTGCCCGACACGCAGTTCAATCTTGGCAAAATCGTCGATGCTGATTTTGCCGTCGGCTGGGACCGTAGAGGGCTTGGTTGCCGGAGTTGCGGACGCGGGTTCCGCGGCGAACGTGGCGCCTGTGGCGCGCGCTGGCTCGGCGGAAGGTATCGCTTCAGTAGCTCGCGGCACCTGTTGCTGCTCTTCCAGTTTCTGCATCCTTTCGATCGCGAACTTATCAGCGCGCGGGAATACAGGTTCCACGCGGCCTAGTTTTCCACCCAACTTGAGCTGTCCCCATTTCAAATCCGACAAGGCGAATTTCTTGATATCCCCGAGTCCCAGTTGGGCCCAGATTTTCGCCGTGGCCTCTGGAATTACTGGATGCGCCAGCGCGGTTACGACTCGCAATGCCTCGGCGCTGGTATACAGAACCGTGGCCAGGCGCGACAGGCTCGCCTCATCGCGCTTTTCGCCCAGCGCCCATGGCTCGTTCTCGACGATGTACTTGTCCACAGCTGCAACCAGTCCCCACGCCGTCTCGAGCGCGCGTGAAAATTGGTATTCATCAAAAAGCGTGCCGCAGTCCGCGATTACTTTTCGCGCAGTTTCCGCAATCGCATCTTCGGCACGGGTGTGAGACGCGGTATGTGACGGATACGGGACTTCGCCGCGGAAATAGCGGGTGATCATGGTGAGAGTGCGACTGGCGAGATTGCCCAGGCCATTCGCCAGATCGGCGTTATAGCGCTGCACCAGCGCATCGAACGAGAACGAGCCATCCTGTCCGAATACAATTTCGCGCAGCAGGAAATATCGCAGCGCGTCCGCTCCCAGGACATCAAGAATGGTCTCCGCGCGCACAATATTGCCGCGCGATTTGGACATTTTGTTCTCTTCGAACAGCAGCCAGCCATGCGCCATGATTCCGCGTGGCAACGGTAGTCCTGCCGCCATCAGGAAGGCCGGCCAGTACACGCAGTGGAAGCGCACGATTTCCTTGCCAATCATGTGCAGGTCGGCGGGCCAAAACTTGTCGTAAAGAGTTGTGTCCGGCGAACCAAAACCGAGCGCTGTGATGTAATTCGCGAGCGCGTCGAGCCACACGTAAATCACGTGCTTGGGATCGTCTGGCACGGGGATGCCCCAGGCGAACGTGCTGCGGCTAATGGAGAGATCCCGAAGCCCGGAACGTACGAAAGACATGACTTCGTTGCGCCGCGTCTCTGGTCGAATGAAGTCCGGCTGCTCGGTGTACAACTTTATTAACTTGTCCTGGAACGCAGAGAGCTTAAAAAAATAGTTCTCTTCCTCAACCGTTTCCGTTGGACGCCCACACTCCGGACATGGTGCGCCTGGCCCGACGGCATCCACATATAGTTCATCGAACACGCAGTACTGGCCGGTGTAACGGCCTTTGTAGATGTATCCGTTATCGCGAATGCGACGGAAAAGTTCTTGTACGCCGCGTTTGTGTTTGTCGGAAGTGGTGCGGATGTAGTCGTCGTAAGTCAATCCCATCCGGTCCCACAAGGCACGAAACTCGGCCGAGACTTCGTCGGTGAGTTGTTGCGGCGTTTTACCAGCGGCTTGGGCGGCTCTCTCAATCTTCTGACCGTGCTCGTCGGTGCCGGTCAGGAAGAACGTGCCCGCCCCGAGCATGCGCTGACGGCGCGCGATCGTGTCACAGGCAATCGTGGTGTAGGCGTGCCCGATATGTGGCCGCGCATTGACGTAGTAGATAGGCGTCGTAATGTAAAACTTCTTGCTCATTGCGCGCTTTGGCTTCTGCTTTCGATTGTTCTCACTTACTGTTGAGTAGCGGAAACTATCTGACGTGAAGCTACCAGGAACTTCTACCCAGCTTTAGCCCGAACTTTCATATACGCCTGCATCGCTTCTTGCATGACATTCTTCAAAGGCACATGATGCTCAACTGCGATCCGCCGGCAGTCGTCGTATTCCGGAGCGTAGTTAGTGATCGTCCCATTCATGCTGGCGACCTTCAACCGCACATCACCCCAGCGCGTAGATACCGTGACCAATTTCCGCGCCAGCACCTCGCGCCGTTCCTCTCGTCTGCGCACACCTAGTGTAGTGGTTTCGGAGAGAATGAGATTGGTCAGCCTACTCGCGTCCTGGGGCCGACAGAGCACGCTCAGCAGCATGCCGGGCCGATTCTTCTTCATCTGCACCGGGATGCCGAAAGCGTCCAAGGCGCCTTCTTCCAGCAAGCGATCCATCACATAGCCGAATACCTGGGGATTCAAATCGTCGATATTGGCCTCGAGCACGGTGATGGTTTCGTCCGAAGTTTTCCTCACAACTTCAGATTGCGCTTCTCCGATGGTGAGCCGCACGACGTTGGCATGGCCGGGCAAATCCCGCGAGCCGGCGCCGTAGCCGCTTTTATCGATCTTCATTTCGGGGAATGACGAAAATCGTTTACACAGAGTTTTTACAATGGCGGCTCCGGTCGGCGTCACCAGCTCAAGCTGAATGCCGGACGAATATACCGGCGCCTCTTTCAGCAATTCGACAGTCGCAGGAGCGGGCACCGGGAAGGTTCCGTGAGCGCACTTCACTGTGCCTCCTCCAACGTTCAGCGATGAGCAAATGAACTCATCCACAGCCAACGCTTCGGACCCCACGGCGGCGCACACAATGTCCACTATCGCATCCACCGCACCCACTTCGTGAAAATGGATCTTTTCGATGTCGGTGTTGTGAATCTTCGCTTCCGCGGCGCCTAATGTTTCGAAGATCGCGATGGCCGTCTGTTTGGCGCTCTCTGCGATCTTTGAGTTGCGAATAATCTCGCGAATCTCCTTCAGCCCACGCCCGTGTTCGTGCTGATGTGATGTGGGTGCAGCCGGCGGCGAAGGCTCCTTACTTTCTTGTGAGTAATTGTGCTCACGCAACTGGACGTGTTCGTGGTCATGGCTATGTGGGTGGGAGTGATCGCGTCCGTGATTGTGGCCTTTCTGCTCCCAATAGACCTCACGCGGTAATTCTTTTTCACCGCCAACATAAACATCAACCTTGGTCGCCGAGATGCCGCTGCGCTGCACTCGCGAAATTTCCAGGCGTGCTCCGACATTCAGGGCTGCCACGGTTTCTTCCAACAAGTGCACGGGCACTCCTGCATCCACGAGCGCGCCCAGGAACATATCGCCACTCATGCCGGAAAAACAATCGAGGTATGCTATGCGCATGACTTTAATTCTGGAACCTTCATCATAGGGAACGCTGGAATGTGCGTCAAACCCGCGATGTGCTGCGGGGTTTGCTACAATCACTATCTTCTTCAACAGCTTAGAGGGATTCTTGTATCGCCATCTGGAAGGCCGCCTGACCCAGCACGTGCGCGACTTTCTGCGCCGCACCTACGATCTCGAACTGCCGCGGATCGTCATCGAGCAACCACCTCGCGTCGAGCTGGGTGAATATGCCTTGCCTCTCGCCTTCGAACTGGCCAAGAAACTGCGCAAGTCGCCGCGGAAAATTGCGGAAGAGATTGTCGCCGGATTGGGCGCCGTGCCGGGCTTTGAAAAGTTCGAACTGGCGGGTGCGGGATATATCAATGCACACGTTAAGAGGGAGGAATTGGCTTCTGCTCTGGCTGCCGACGAAAAACCACGAGCGCAGGTTCCACCTGGCAAAATTTTGGTCGAGCACACCAGCATCAATCCCAACAAGGCTGCCCACATCGGCCACCTGCGCAATGCGATTCTCGGCGATACGTTTGTGCGATTACTGCAATTCGCAGGGCGCGACGTGGATGTCCAGAACTACATTGACAACACCGGTGTGCAGGTAGCCGACGTAGTGGTCGGATTCCTGCACATCGAAAAAAAGTCGCGAGAGGAAATCGAGCAGGTCACTCGCCAGCCTCGCTTCGACTACTACTGCTGGGACCTTTATGCGCGCGTCTCGCAGTGGTATGAGCAAAACAAGGAGAACCGGACGGCGCGCCACCAGGTGCTGCACGCCATTGGGGAAGGAGGCAATGAAACTGCCGCCATTGCCGATGTGATTTCAATCATGGTGCTTCGCCGCCATCTCATGACCATGGATCGGCTCGGCATTGAAGCCTTTGCCAAACTGAAAGAAAGTGGTGTGCTCTACCTGGAAACTGAGGGCAAGAATAAAGGTTGCTGGGTAATGAAACGTGCTGGAGCAAGTGTTGGCGAAGGCGAGCAGCTTTCGGAAGAGGATCAGAAAGTAATTGTCCGCTCGAACGGCACCGTGGGCTACGTCGGAAAAGACATTGCTTACCATCTATGGAAGTTCGGATTGCTGGGACGCGACTTCGGCTATCGGAAGTTCTATCACTATCCGCGAGGCCACGATTGCTGGATCTCGACCACTGTGGGGGCGTTGGATCATCCGCATTTTGGCGGTGTTGAGGAAATTTATAACGTCATTGATGCCCGCCAGGCGGAAGCCCAGAATAGCGTGATCGAAGCCTTGCGCGCGCTTGGGTACAACCGGCAAGCCGATCACTACACTCACTTTTCATACGAGATGGTAGCGCTTACCCCGCGCTGTGCTGCTGAACTGGGGTATCAACTCTCGGAAGAAGATAAGGCGCGGTCTTATATCGAAGTATCCGGACGCAAGGGCTTCGGCGTGAAAGCCGATGACCTGATCGACTCGCTTATCGCGTCGGCCAAAAAAGAAGTTGATGACCGGCATGCAGCGGTGGCCGAGCCCGAGCGTCTCTCCATCGCGACACAGATCGCAGTGGGCGCATTGCGTTATTTCATGCTCAAGTTCACGAAGTCTTCCGTGATCGCCTTCGATTTTAAGGAAGCGTTGAGCTTCGAGGGAGAAACCGGCCCTTACGCTCAGTATGCCGTGGTCCGGGCCGGGAATATTTTTCGTAAAGGTGGGATGGAACCGGATCAATTCACGGGGGAAGAAATCGACTTCTCGAAGTATTTTTCCGGTGAAGGCGGCAACGAGATATGGGAACTCTGGCTGGCTTCGTCGAAAACGTCTTACATTATCGACCAGTGCATCGCAACTGCCGAGCCCGCTTATTTGGCAAAGCACGCATTTCAATTGGCGCAACAGTTCAACTACTTCTACCATCGCTACCCGATTCTTTCGGAACCAGACGAAGAACGAAAGAAATTTTTGCTGACCACAGTCGCCGTGGTGCGCCGCGAACTGATCCGCGCCTTGGCAGTGATGGGTATCAGTGTGCCGCCGGTGATGTGAACGACGCGTGATCGGTAAAGATTAAGCCTTACCGCCTCGTCCGGCGATCATCAGCCCCGCGCCCGCTACGACCATCACGACACCGATGATCGGATTGAGCTTTTCGCTGTGATGGGTTTGCACGCCGATACTCATATCGCCCGCTTTGATGCCTTCTGTCTCGGAGTGGGGAATGGGAACCAAGAAAGAAGCAATGCCCAGGATCAACACGACTAGCCCTACCAGGAACAAGCCTTTCATAGAAAACCTCCAGGGTGAAATTGAGTGCGATTCTACGCTAACCCGAGGAAAATCTAATGCGACAGCGATCCGGTTATCCGGCGAAAGCCTTGGCAAACTCCACCAGACTTCGCACTGCAATCCCTGATGGGCCTTTTGCGATCCAAGGCTTGGCGTCCTCCATCCATGCGGTACCGGCGATATCGAGATGAAGCCAGGGCGTGTCTTCGGCGAATTCTTTCAGGAACATGGCGGCGTTGACGGCGCCGCCCCAGCGTCCGCCGGAGTTCACAATATCGGCAATGTTGGAGCGAATGTTCTCTTTGTACTCTTCGTCGAGCGGCATGCGCCACATCTTCTCGCCGGCTTTTTCCAGCGCCTGGTGGAAACGCTGATACATTTTCTCGTCATTGGCGAACACCCCGGCGTTGACATAGCCGAGGGCAACTACGACGGCTCCAGTCAGTGTGGCAGCATCAATCAAATGAGTGCAGCCGAGTTGGCGGGCGTAGAAGAGGCCATCGGCGAGGACCAGGCGTCCCTCGGCATCGGTGTTGATGATCTCGATTGATTTGCCCGACATGGCAATTTGCACGTCACCAGGCTTCTGTGCCTTGCCTGACGGCATGTTCTCCGTCGCGCAGACAATCATGGTGACTTTCACTTTCGGTTTTAGCAGCGCAATCGCGCGCATGGCGCCCAGCATGGCAGCGCCCCCCGCCATGTCGTATTTCATCTTCTCCATGCCATCCGCAGGCTTGATGGAGATGCCGCCGGTGTCAAACGTAATGCCTTTTCCCACCAGCCCGAGAACGGGACTCGCGGGCGCGTTCGGCGGTTCGTATCGCAACACGATCAGCGCCGGCGGTTCATCTGAGCCTTGGGCTACACCCCAGAATGCTCCCATCTTGAGCGACTTAATCTTGTCAGCGCCATACACTTCGCACTTCAAACCGACTTCGTCGGCCATTTTGCGGGCGTGTTCGGCCAGCATAGTGGGCGTCATGCGATTGCTCGGTTCATTCACCAATTCGCGAGTAAAGTTTTGCGATTCGCCGATAATGCCAGCCTCGTTCATGGCTCGTTGTACGCGGGCTTGGTCGCCATGCGCCACCACGGTCAAAGCATCGATGTTCTGATCCTTGCGATCGCTCTTGTAGGTATCGGAATCGAAGTTGCCTACGAATGCGCCTTCGACAATGGCTTTTACCGCATCTTCACCGGCGATATTGTTGGGAGCAACAAAAGCAAAGCTGCGAAGCCCGCGAGCTTTCAGGGTACGCACCGCAGCCCCTGCCAGTCGGCGCAGTTCGAAGGACGAAAAATCCTTGGCCTTGCCACCACCCAAAAGCAGCAAGCGCTTGGCCTTCAGCTTGGCAGGACGATGCAACAGGGTAGGCTCAAAGATCTTTGCCGTGACCTCACGGCTGGCGATGACATCGGTGACAGCGTCCTTGATTTCGGCCTGGTTAGTCTCGACGGAGACCTCGGTCTTTTCCATTTGGCCGTGGTCGAGTGCCACGACAACGAGACATTCGGTTTGGAGTTCGACAGGATTAGCGAATGAAAGATTTGTCTTCATAGGGAATTCTTTTAGTATCGTTTGCGAATAGGGAAAAGTGCAAGGGCCGGGCAATGCGAGAGCTGGAGGGAGCGAAGGAATTCAGCAGCACAGCCCCCAAGCAGTCAGTTTCCTGTGCGGCGCCCCGCCGATAAGGCGCTCCCCAGAATGGCGACCTTATACTATTAACCGAATGAGCTCGTGTCATATCCACGGAGCACCGCCCCGTGCCTCGACGGAACGAGCCACCGCGGCTGGTGCATTTTGAACACGAGCGGCTGGCAGGATCTGCCGCATACGCGCCTCCTGGCCGACGTCTCCTTGTGGTCGGCGGATCTCGCCAACTTAGCGGCTGGGATTGAGCGCGTTGATCCATTCGCCGACTCGTTTCACCTCGACGTCTCCGACGCACGCTTCGCCCCCAGTCTGCTGTTCTTTCCGGACCTGATCCGCGCCTTGCGTCCGCTGACTAAACGACCATTTCACATTCACCTGATGGTCGAGCGCCCCACGACCATTATTGAGGACTTCGTGACTAGCGGCGCTGACTTGATCACGGTACACGCGGAGGTGGGCAAATCCGAGGCGGGAGCGGCCATCCAAGCCATTGTTCGCGTGGGCCGTTCAGCCGGGTTGGCGTTGCGCCTAGACACTCCCCTTACCGCCTCCGAGCCTTACCTCGACCGCATTGACGCTCTACTTCTGCTCGGTACGGGGTTAGGCGTCAAAGGCCAGGATCTGGCGCCCGAAGCCTGCGACCGTCTGGTAAGCGCGGCGTCTATGCTGGGCGAACGGCGCGCTCGCGTCCGGCTGATCGCCGATGGCGGCATCCGTTCCCATACCGTGCCTCTCCTGCGCCGCGCCGGCGCTGATGTCATCGTGCCTGGATCGCTCGTATTCCAGTCGCAGAACCTGGTCGAGACTTTCTCGTGGCTGCGCGCGCTCTAGCTGGGACTTATCTATGATCGTGATCATGGCGGGACTGCCCGGTACGGGTAAGACCACGGTGGCGCGAGCGCTGGCGCAGCGGCTTCCGGGCGCGGTTCTCGATAAGGACGCAATTCGAGCGGCGCTCTTCCAGCCGGCGCACGTCGAGTATTCGCTGGCGCAGGACGATTTCTGCCAGGAAATTATGCTGCAAACTGCCGCGTATCTGCTGGCTAAGGATGCCGAACTCCACGTTCTGTTGGATGGCCGTACGTTCTCGCGGCGATACCAGCGGGAGCGCGTGATCGAATTCTGCATGCAGGTGGGTAGCACTTCGGCCACGCTGGAGTGCGTCTGTGCGGAGCAGACCGCGCTCCGACGCCTGGCGGAAGCGGTGGCGCAAAACACCCACCCCGCCGCCAATCGCACGCCGGAGCTCTATCGCCAAATCCGAAAGGCTTGGGAGCCTATCGACCACCCTAAACTCGTTCTCGACACGGACGCGAACTTGGACTCATGTGTCGATGGGGCTCTGCGCTACCTCATTGATAGAACCGGCGATGTAAACACCCACAATGCGTGATGTCAAAACCTACCCTAAGTAGCCCAACAACGGCGCTAGTCCCGCTTCCGGCCCCTCGCTACTGCTTCGCGGGCTTCTTTATCGGCAGTTTTGCGGCGTTCGGTTTCGCGTTTATCCCACAGCTGCTTGCCCTTGGCGAGTGCCAGCTCAACTTTCACTTTCCCATTCTTGAAGTACATGCGCGTGGGAATTAGGGTGAGCCCGCGTTGCTGTGTCTTGCCAATCAGCTTACGGATTTCCTCTTTGTGGACCAGTAGTTTGCGGGTTCGAAGGGGAGCGTGATTGAAAATGTTGCCGTGCTCGTAGGGGCCGATATGACAGTTCAGCAGCCACAACTCCCCGTCCTTGAGAAGACCGTAGGAGTCTTTTAGATTGGCGCGGCCGGCCCGGATCGATTTGACCTCGGTACCGGTCAAGGCCACTCCGGCCTCAAATTTTTCCAGCAAGAAATAGTTATGCGAAGCGATCCTATTCACAGAGGCATCCCGTTGGCCGGCTGCGGTGGGATCGCGGCGGGGATTTTTCTCTGGATTGGGACGGGTCGGATGTATGGGCTGACGGGCCATGGCTGAGTAAGTTATCTCACAGCAGGGAAGGGGTCGAGAAGCGATCACGCGTGACGGGTCTCAGCTGCCGGGTCGCCAATATCAGCTTGGCGTCGCGGGACACTGGAAGGCAGAGACCTGGCACCTAGCACCTGAGACCGATTTGCAGCCTTGGCTATAGGGACTAAGCCTACTGAGTAACTGCTACCACAGCAGTCACTTCCGAAGTATTGGAGCGATGTTATAATCACGCAGCTTTTGTCTTCTTCAACGCAAATTAAAGCTACCCGCCCAGGGCCATGGCCGAGCCCCAAGGGAAGACTGTCTGCGAGGAACCAGTGATGAAACGCCTGATACGCCCGGCAGCTATCGTTATGCTCGTCGTGGCTATTACCCTGCCCGCCGCCGCTGATAAGGCCAAGTCCTTGTACAACAAAGGGAAGGATGCGGAAGCGCGGCAGAATTATGAAGAAGCCTACGATTATTACAAGCAGGCTTATGAGCTCAAGCCCAGGGACATTCAGTACCGGGCTTCCTATGAACGGACACGCTTCCTGGCCGGGGCTTCGCATGTACACCGCGGCCAATTGTTGCGTGATGCGGGCAAGTTAGACGACGCGATGGCGGAGTTCCGAAAAGCGGCAGAAATTGATTCCGCCAGCTCTATTGCGCAACAGGAAATCCGTCGCACGCAAAAGATGATCGACGCGGCCAGCGCTGGGCCGTCGCCCCAGGCAGCCCCGCCTCCCCGCACGGGCCTGCAGAAGCGGTTGGACGACGCGCAAGGTCCGGTGGACCTGGCGGCCATCTCGAATGTCCCTATCACTCTGAAACTCACCGAAGACACCAAGGTGATCTACGACACTGTGGGCAAGCTGGCGGGAATCAATGTGTTGTTCGATCCCGACTATACGTCGCGGCGCATCCGCATCGAACTGAATGGAGTGACGCTGGAAGAAGCGTTACAGATTATCGCTTTAGAGTCGAAAACATTCTGGCGTGCGGTTACCCCCAATACCATCTTTGTGGCCAGCGACACACCGGCAAAGCGCAAGGACATTGAACAAAGCGTCATTAAGACTTTTTACCTGGCCAATCTTTCTCAACCCACGGAACTGCAAGATGTCGTCAATGCGCTGCGTCAGATTCTGGAGATCTCCCGGATACAGCCGTTGAACTCACAAGGAGCACTGGTGGTCCGCGGCACTCCTGACCAGATCGCACTGGCGGAAAAGCTGGTGGGCGATCTGGACAAGGCCAAGTCCGAAGTGATCGTAGAAGTGGCGGTTATGCAGATCAGCCGAGACAAAATGCGTAACTTGGGCATCAGCCCGCCCACCAGCTCTACTTTCGCGCTGCAGAACAATATCAACACCACGACTGGAACGGGTACGACCACCACCGGTACTACGACGACCGGCACCCCGAATCAGATCAACCTCAACCGGCTGGGAAATCTGAACGCGACCGATTTTACTGTGACAATCCCCCCGGCTACCGCAACGGCGCTGTTCAGTGATAGCAGCGTGAAGCTGATCCAAAATCCCCAGATACGGGCAGTCGATGGGCAAAAAGCCTCGCTTAAAATTGGTGACAAGGTCCCGGTGGCCACGGGATCGTTCCAACCTGGCATCGGCGGGGTGGGCATCAATCCGCTGGTAAATACCCAATTTCAATACCTCGATGTAGGCGTGAACATCGATATAACGCCAAGGGTGCATGCTGGACGAGAAGTCACACTGAAAGTGATGTTGGATATCTCCTCAGTGACGTCGCGGGTCAACATTGGCGGCATTGACCAGCCGGTAATCGGACAAAGAAAGATCGAGCATGAAATCCGGCTGAAGGAAGGGGAAGTAAATCTGCTGGGTGGACTTCTGGAGGATCAGGATATCAAATCGCTGAGCGGGATTCCGGGACTGGCCCAGGTTCCGATTCTGAAGTATCTGTTTTCGCAGACCAATACAGAGCATAAGGAAAATGAAATCGTCTTTGTCCTGATTCCGCACATCGTTCGAGGACAGGAACTCAGCGAACTGAACCAGCGGGCGCTGCAGGTGGGGACGGCCAGCGCAATTGAATTACGACGCGTGAGCCGGCCAGCAACTCCGGCTGCCGCTCCGGGCCAGACCACAGCGCCGGCATCGCAGCCATCAACTCCGACGACCGCGCCACCTGCAAACCCGCAGCAGGCCTCGCCGCCCCAGGCTTTCGTGCCCGGAGGAGCGAGTTTCGTATTCGATCCGCCGGCTATCAGTCAACCGGCAGGAGCTACGTTTGCAGTGAATGTACTGCTGACTGGGGCGCAAAACGTATATTCCGTGCCCTTGCAGGTCAGCTATGATCCCAAGCTTTTGCAAGTAGTGAACATCTCCAACGGAGGCTTCCTCTCACAAGACGGACAGGCCGTCGCAGTGGTGCATCGCGACGATGAGCAGAGTGGCGCGCTGCAAATCACAGCCACCAGGCCGCCGGGCTCGGGAGGAGTTTCCGGACAAGGTGCGGTTGTGACTTTGACTTTTCTCGCTAAAGCCAGCGGACAGTCCCAACTGACTATCTCAAGGGGTGGTGCGCGCGATCCGGCTATGCAGGCCCTGCCCGTGGCTGGAGGAGTGGCAACGGTTAGCGTGCAGTAGCGCGACCCGCACGCCGTCTTCACGAACCAGTGATCCGAGTATTCAAAATGAATTTAGCAGTTCCAAAAAATATTTCTTCCCCAAAAACGCGCGGATTCACTTTGATCGAGTTGATCGTGGCGACGGCGATTCTGGTCATCCTGACCGGAATGGCTCTTCCTCTGGCGAGAGTAACTATCAAGCGGGAAAGAGAGCACGAGTTGCGACGTGACTTGTGGGAAGTGCGTGACGCCATCGACCGCTACAAAGACTCCGCCGATCGCGGCGCATTCCAGACCAAGGTGGGAACCGAAGGCTATCCTCCGGATTTGGAAACATTGGTGAATGGCCTAGACGTCGGCGGAAAGAAAGTGCGTTTCCTGCGCCGGATCCCAGTGGATCCGATGACGGGAACGAATGAATGGGGATTGCGCTCGATGGCGGACGATCCAGCGTCCGATTCCTGGGGCGGACAGAACGTATTCGATGTGTACACCAAATCGCAAGCCACCGCGCTGGATGGTACACCGTACAAGGATTGGTAAATGGCAGGCGTCCATAAACACAGAAATCGGAACCGGGGATTCACCTTGATCGAGCTGATGATCGTCATCAGCCTGATTCTGATCCTGGTTTCCATCTCCATTCCGGCTTACAACCAATCCATCCTGCGGGCTAAAGAATCCGTATTGCTGCAGAACTTGTTCACTCTCCGTTCTTTGATCTCGCAATACACGCTGGACAAGCAGAAAGCTCCGCAGTCGCTGGAAGATCTGGTTCAAGCCCAATACATCAAGCAAATCCCAATCGATCCATTCACCGGCAAGAACGATAGTTGGACGGTGGACCAGGAAGACTACTCGCTCTCAGTCGATCAACAGGAAACGGGAATTACGGACGTGCACAGCGGATCAAGTCTGATATCAACCAGCGGCACCGCCTATAGCAGCTGGTAGGACAACAAGTTCGTACCTTCTTCCCAAGAGTCCCACGAATTTGAACACTTTCCGCTAAAGCACTACCATCTTGTCTATGCCGGTGGAAACCGAGATCACTTCTTCAACCTACACTCCCATCCGGGCCCCGCGCGGTACAACCCTTTCCTGCAAAGGCTGGCAGCAGGAAGCGGCTATGCGGATGCTCATGAACAACCTCGACGAAGAGGTGGGCGAGCGGCCGCGGGACTTGGTGGTTTATGGCGGAACCGGCCGGGCGGCGCGCAGTTGGCAGGCTTATCACGCTATCGTGAATGCGCTGAAGAATCTCGAAAATGACGAAACCCTACTGGTGCAATCCGGAAAACCGGTGGGCATTTTCAAAACCCATGAGTATGCGCCGCGCGTCTTGATCGCGAATTCCAATCTGGTGGGGCATTGGTCCAATTGGGAGAAGTTTAACGAACTGGAGCGTGCCGGGCTCATGATGTACGGGCAAATGACTGCGGGCTCGTGGATCTATATCGGGTCGCAAGGAATTGTGCAGGGAACTTTCGAAACCTTCGCCGCTGCCGGCGAAAAACACTTTGGCGGCTACCTGGCGGGCAAATTAATCGTGAGTGGCGGGATGGGCGGCATGGGTGGCGCCCAGCCTCTGGCTGCGACCATGACTGGAGCCGCTTTCCTGGGAATTGACGTCGATCCGGAACGAATCAAAAAGCGATTGAAGACCGGCTATTGCGACTTCATGGTGACCTCGCTTGACGAGGCGCTGCGCATTTTGAAGAACGCGATCCGTAAAAAAGAAAATGTTTCTGTCGGCCTGGTAGGGAACTGTGCTGACGTTATTCCGGAACTAGCCGCGCGAGGCGTGGTGCCGGATATCCTCACCGATCAAACTTCTGCGCACGATCCGCTGAATGGTTACGTACCGAACGGAATGACGCTCTCAGCAGCAGTTAAACTTCGCCAGCTCGATCCGCAGGGGTACCAGGAGCGCTCGCTGGATGCAATCGCACAACACGTCGAAGGCATGCTGCGACTGCAGAAAATGGGGGCGGTGACTTTCGACTATGGCAACAGTATTCGGACTTTCGCGTTCCAGCACGGAGTAAAGGAGGCATACGACTTTCCCGGTTTC